>DASXXB010000202.1:0-8539 GCA_036503355.1 Kribbella sp.
ATCACGATCGCCGACGTACTGCGCGAGCAGGCGAAGGAGATGCGGCTGCGCCGTCAGCAGCGCGCTGAGGAGCAGGCCCAGAAGGTACCGGTGAAGATCCTCTTCCCGCTGGTGTTCTGCCTGTTCCCGTCGCTGTTCATCGTGATCATCGGCCCGGGCGCGATCAACATCATGCACGCGATCTTCGGCAAGTAGTCGTGACAATGCGGCGGCTCACGAAATTGAGGCTGGTGACCGGTGTGGTGACGGCAGAAGAAGGGCGTGCCTGGCGGTGGTGTCAACGGGCCGCAATGACGTTCACCGTCGGCGGTGGCGCGGTGATGCTTGCGATCGCCGCCTTTGCTCACGATGTGTCGGCGATTCCGCTGGTGGTCATCGGTGGCAGCTGGCTGGCGATGGGCGTAGCGGCTGTCCACCTTGATCGAAACCTGGCACGAAGCGTACGTCTGGACGGTGACTCGGTGGTCTTCGTGTCGCGGAAGACGGTCGCCGTCCCGGTCGCCGACATCACCGAAGTACGCAGACGACGCGGTGACCTCAACCGGAACGGGCCCGTCCTGTTCATCACGGCGACCCACGGAACCCTGCGGACATCCGGTCGATTGCGCGGGCTCATCGAGCTCGTCGCGGAGCTTCGCCGCGCCAATCCCACCATCAAGCTCAACGATCTCTGACTCTCTGATGCCAGGTCGAACCGTGCTGTCAGCCGAGGGTGGTGTGGAGGCGGAGGGCTACTTGGAGGTCGAGGGCTTTGGGTGGGGATTGCCAGTCGGTGGCGAGGAGGGCGGTGATGCGGTCGAGGCGTTGCTGGACGGTGTTGGGGTGGATGTGGAGCGCGGCGGCTGCGCGGGTGGGGCTTTGGCCGGCGGCGAAGTACGCGTGGAGGGTGCCGATCAGGTCGGTGCCGCGCTGGGTGTCGTAGTCGAGCACCTTGCCGAGCACGTGGTGGACGTGGGCGCGGACGTCGACCTCGGAAGCGCCGACCAGGCCCGCGACTCCGAGGTCGTCGGGAGTGGCTGCTTCGCTGGTGCGGCCGAGGCGGTGCATGGTGGTGGCCAGGCGTGCTGCTTGGCGGTGGGCCTCGACCAGCGGCTCTCCCCACGCTGCGGGGCCTGTCACCGCGACGGTGACGCCGGTGCGCTTGGCGAGCTCGGCCAGGTCGCGTGCCGCGGTCACGGGGTTGGTGCGAGCGAACAACAGCACCAGGTCTCCGCCGTACGGACCGGACAGCACCAGCCGGTCCTCCAGTGGTGCAGACAGCCGAGCACGTACGCCGGCGTGGTCGCCACGGCATACGGCGACGACCAGACGGTCATGCCGGTGATTTGGTGCAAGTAATCGGAGTCGATCGGTCAGGGTGCGCGGGTCGGCGCTTCCACTCAGTACGTCGGCCAGCAGGTCGGCCTGTGCACGTTGGGATTGCTCAGCGGCCTGTCGCCGGAACAGCAGGACCAGTGCGGTCACAACGGCCGCACGCTCCACGATGCGCTGGTCAGCACCGGACAGGTCGTCAGCGCCGCCGATGACCAGCGCACCGAGCCGTTCGCCCTTGGCCGTCGCAGCCACGACCCAGCAGTCGCCGCTGCGCGTCAAACGACCAGACGACGACTCCTGCCACGGAACGGGCGTACCGGGGACCTGTCCGGCGGTTGCCAGCTCGTTGCCGCTGGCATCGACCAGGACGACCCACACGTCGAGCAGTTCGGCCAGTGCGGCAGCGATGGCGTCGACGTCCCCACCGGACAGCACGATCTCGGCAAAACGGTCGTGGGCTGCGGCCGCGTGCTCCACGCCCGCATGCGCGGCTGACAGCTGTTCCAGCGCCGCAGCGGTCTCAGCCGCCGCACGGACCTGCACAAGCGTCACAGCCGCCAGTGTGGCGAGTGAACCGAGTAGCGAGACCTCATCGCGGCTGAACGGCCTGCGTGTCCTGTTGGACGCGAACAGCACGCCGACAAACGCTCCGTCCACCACGAGCGGCGTACCGCAGATGGCTACGAGACCCTCCTCGCTGACGGCGTCGTCGATCGGCATGGTGTGCCGGAACCGCCTGTCCGACGGGTAGTCCGCGGTCCAGTAGGGCTTGTACGTCTCTGCCACCAGTCCGCCCAGACCGGCTCCAAGAGGCAGTCGCAGCTGCTGGAACGCGGCTGACACGGAGCCGTCCGTGGCCCGCATGTACGTGTCGCCACGGGTCTCGTCGTACAGGGTCAGGTACGCGACGTCCGTGCCGACGAGGGTGCGGGCGCGGTGGACGATCGTGTGCAGTACGCCGCCCGGGTCGCGCGCCGACGCCAGCTCCCGCGCGACGTCGACCAGTGCGGACAGCTCGGCCTCACGCTTCTTGCTGGCGTCCATGCCGGCCCGGATGCGCAGGGCGAGGTCGCGTGCCACCGCGTCCTCGCCCGCTGCCCGGGCCAGCTCGCTCCCGGGCGCGTCCTCGGCCAGCAGCCGGAGCAACTCCTCCATGGTTCTACAGAGTAGTGAGGTCCCGGCGATGCGTTTCGGAGTACGACGTGACCGCGACGATCGAGATGACCGAGCAGACCGCGACGTAGACCGCGATCGCGTAGCCGGAGTCGTAGGCCTTGAGGAGCGCGACCGCGATGAACGGCGCCAGACCGCCCGCGATGATCGACGCGAGCTGGTACCCGACCGAGACGCCGGAGTACCGCACCCGGGTCCCGAACAGTTCGGTGAAGAACGAGGCCTGCGGACCGTACATGGCCCCGTGCAGCACCAGCCCGACCGTTACCGCCAGGGTCGCCAGCCCGAAGCTCTTGGTGTCGACCAGTGCGATGAACAGGAAGCTCCAAACGCCGACACCGACCGCGCCGATCAGGTACACGGGCCGCCGGCCGATGCGGTCCGACAGCGCGCCCCACAGCGGGATGGCGAAGAAGTGGACGGCCGCAGCGATCAGTACTGCGTTCAGCGCGAAGGACTTGCCCATGCCGAGGTGTTCCTTCGCGTACGTCGCGATCACGATCGTGAAGATGTAGTAGCTGACGTTCTCGGCCATCCGCGCGCCCATCGCCGTCAGGACCTCACGGGGGTAGCGCGTGAGCACCTCGAGCAGCGGCAGCTTGTCCGCGGGCTCCTGCTTCGCCCGGGCCTGCTTGAACACCGGCGACTCCTCGATCCGCAGCCGCACCCAGAGCCCGACCAGCACGAGTACTGCGGACAGCAGGAACGGAATGCGCCAGCCCCACTTGTCGAAGTCAGCGTCCGTCTGGAACGCAGCCAGCCCGGCCAGTACGCCGTTGGCGATCAGCTGACCCGCCGGCGCACCGGCCTGCGGCCAGGACGCCCAGAAGCCACGCCGTGCCGGATCACCATGCTCCGACACGATCAGGACCGCACCACCCCACTCACCACCAAGTGCGAACCCCTGGACGAGCCGCAGGACGGTCAGCAGGATCGGAGCGAGCGCACCGACCTGGGCGTACGTCGGAAGCAGGCCGATCGCGAACGTGGCCAGCCCCATCATCAGCAGCGACAGCACCAGCAACTGCTTGCGGCCCAGCCGGTCGCCGAAGTGCCCGAAGACCACGCCGCCGATCGGACGCGCAAGAAAGCCGACCGCGAACGTGGCGAAGCTCAGCAGCGTTCCCGTGAGCTGCTCGCCCTTGGGGAAGAACAGGTCGCCGAACACCACCGATGCGGCGACCCCGTACAGGAAGAAGTCGTACCACTCGACCGTCGTACCGACGAGACTGGCGCCGACCACCCGTACGATCGACGTACGAGTGCGGACGGGTTCTGTTGCTGTCATTGGGCGGACTCCTCAGTTAGTGGGCGGTCCAGCCGCCGTCGAGTACGAACGAGCTCCCCGTGATCGAGGCGGACGCGGGGCCGCACAGTACGGCGACCAGCTCCGCCACTTCGGCCGGTTCGATCAGCCGCTTCACCGCGACCGGCTCGAGCAGGACCTTGTCCAGCACCTCTGACTCGGACAGGCCGTGGGTCGCGGCCTGGTCGGCCAGTTGCGCGGTGACCAGCGGCGTACGGACGTACGCCGGGTTCACACAGTTGCTGGTCACCCCGTGCGCCGCACCCTCCAGTGCGACCACCTTGCTGAGTCCTTCCAGCCCGTGTTTCGCAGCGACGTACGCCGCCTTGAACGGGCTCGCACGGAGCCCGTGGACCGAGCTGATGTTCACCACGCGGCCCCAGCCGGCGCCGTACATGTGGGGCAGGCTCTGCCGGATCAGCCGGAACGGGGCCTCCAGCATGAGCCGGAGGAGGTAGCTGAACCGCTCCGGCGGGAACTGCTCGACCGGTGCGACCTGCTGTACGCCGGCGTTGTTCACCAGGATGTCGACGTCCGTCGGGAGCTCCCGCAGCCGCTCCAGGTCGGACAGGTCGGCGACCACCGTCTCGACGCCCTCCAGCGCATCCAGACCGGCCCTGTCGAGGTCGACTGCCACCACGTGGACGCCGTCCGCTGCCAGGCGCTGAGCGCAGGCTGCGCCGATACCGGACGCTGCACCGGTGACAAGGGCTCGACGGGTCTCCATGGCGGACGACTGTAGGAATCCGCGGGCCCGGGGACTATGGGATGGGACCACATATCCCGCGCCTCGGCTGTGGGCGTCGGCGCCACTTATCCACAACCACGGCTATCAACGCAGCGCGTCTCGATAGCCAGGCCTATTGTTGAAACATGGTCGATATCGAACAGCCGAAGCAGAGGGCCGTCGGCGTGCCCGCCATTGCGTCGTCGCTCAAGTTCGGTCTCCGCGAGATGGGAGCGGTCCGCAGCGGCCGGACCTTCCTGAAGATGAACCAGGACCGCGGCTTCGACTGCCCCTCCTGCGCCTGGCCGGACCCGGAGCACAAGCACACCGCCGAGTTCTGCGAGAACGGCGCGAAGGCGGTGGCCTGGGAGGCGACCCGCAAGCGGGTGCCACGGGAGTTCTTCGCCGCGACCTCGGTCGCGGACATGGAGCGGATCCCGGAGTTCGACCTCGGCAAGCTCGGCCGGCTCACCGAGCCGATGCTGCTGCGGGCCGGCGCCACCCACTACGAGCCGGTCGGCTGGGACGAGGCGTTCAAGGTCGTCGCCCGGCACCTGAAAGCCCTCGTCGACCCGAACGACGCCGTCTTCTACACCTCCGGCCGGACCAGCAACGAGGCCGCGTTCCTCTACCAGCTGTTCGTCCGGGCCTACGGCACCAACAACCTGCCCGACTGCTCGAACATGTGCCACGAGTCCTCCGGTACGGCGCTGTCGCGGGTGATCGGCAGCGGCAAGGGCGCGGTCACGCTGAAGATGCTCGAGGAGTCCGAGCTGATCGTGGTCGTCGGGCAGAACCCGGGCACCAACGCACCGCGGATGCTCACCCATCTCGAGGTCGCCAAGCGCAACGGCGCGTCGATCGTGTCGGTGAACCCGCTGCCCGAGGCGGGCCTGATGACATTCATGAACCCGCAGCGGCCACGCGGCCTGGTCGGCAAGGGCACGCCGCTCGCGGACCAGCACCTGCGGATCCGGCTGGGTGGCGACCAGGCGTTGTTCCTCGCCCTCGGCCACCTGCTGCTCGAGGCCGAGGCGGCGAATCCGGGCACGGTGCTGGACAAGGCGTTCGTCGAGTCGCACACGAGCGGCTTCGAGCTGTATGCCAAGCACAACGCCGAGCTGGACTGGCCCGCGGTCGAGCAGGCCACCGGGCTGCGGCGCGCCGAGATCGAGGAGCTGGCGCAGCGGTTCATTGCTTCGAAAGCGACCGTGATCTGCTGGGCGATGGGCCTGACCCAGCACCGCGAGGCGGTCGCGACGATCAGCGAGATCGTCAACGTGCTGCTCCTGCAGGGCAACATCGGCAAGCCCGGCGCCGGTCCGTGCCCGGTGCGCGGGCACTCGAACGTCCAGGGCGACCGCAGCATGGGCATCTGGGAGAAGATGCCGGACGCGTTCCTGGACAAGCTCGATCACGAGTTCTCGTTCACGTCGCCGCGGGAGCACGGCGTCGATGCGGCCGCGACCGTTCAACGGCTGCGCGACGGTGCCGTGCGGGTGTTCTTCGCGATGGGCGGGAACTTCGCGTCCGCGACGCCGGACACCGAGGTCGTGCATCGCGGGCTGCGGCAGTGCGACCTGACCGTGCACGTGTCCACGAAGCTCAACCGGTCGCACACGATCACCGGCCGCGAGGCGCTGATCCTGCCGACGCTCGGGCGCACCGACCACGACCACACCGCGGCCGGGCCGCAGTCCGTGTCGGTCGAGGACTCACAAGGCGCCGTACATCTGTCGAAGGGGAACCTGATCCCGCCGGCGCCGGAGCTGAAGTCCGAGATCGGCATCGTGTGCGGGCTGGCGCAGGCCGTCGTACCGGACGTCGGGCAGATCCCGTGGGCGGACTTCGCCGACGACTACAGCCTGATCCGGCAGCGGATCGGGCGCGTCGCGGACGGGTACGAGGACTACGAGGCACGGCTGCGTGCCGGGGACGGCGGGTTCCTGCTGGCGCATGCGGCGCGTGACAAGCGTGAGTTCAAGACGTCCGACGCGCGGGCGCAGTTCACCGCGAACGACCTGACTTGGTTGCCGACGGCACCTGGTCGGCTGCTGCTCCAGACGTTGCGCAGTCACGACCAGTTCAACACGACGATCTATGGGCTCGAGGACCGGTACCGCGGCGTTCACGGGACGCGGGAGGTCGTGTTCGTGCATCCCGACGACCTGGCGGAGCTGGGGCTGGAGGACGGTTCGTACGTCGACATCGTGAGCGAATTCCAGGGCGTCGAACGGCGGGCGTCGCACTTCCGGCTCGTGGCGTATCCGACGGCTCGCGGCTGCGTCGCGGCGTACTACCCGGAGACCAACGTGCTGATGTCGGCGGACGATCTCGCGAAGGGCAGCAACACGCCGGTCGCGAAGGGGCTGACGGTCAGGCTGGAGCCAGTCGCTTCCTGAACCACGGCTGGAGTACTGCGAGTGCGGCGGCGACTGCGGCGCTGGTGAGCCAGAGCCCCGTGGGACCGGACGTCTTGAGGAGTTGGGTGACCGTGAGTGGGGCGATCGTGGTCGCGATGCCCCAGCTGAGGCCGAAGATCGCCAGGTAGCGCCCGCGGGCCTCTGCGGGCGCCAGTCCGGAGGCCTGGGTGAGGTAGCGGGTGAGGAGGAACAGGTCGCCGAGACTCCAGAGGACGGCGGCCAGCAGAAAGACCAGCAGGGTGTGGGCGAACGCGCTGGCGACCAGTCCAGTGGCGAGAAGGGCGTAGCCGATCGCGATCGAGCGGAAGTCGTCGAGGTTCTGGACGCGGAGCAGGCGCTGGGCGGCGATCAGCGTGATCGCCGAGACAGCGAGGACGATGCCGGCGCCGGAGTTCGGGAGACCTTGTTCGATCAGCGTGAGCGGCAGGCCGATCACGAACTGCATGTAGATGGTCGCGAAGATCGTGCCGCTCGCGAGCAGCAACAACAACCTGGAGTCCCGCCATGGGGAGGCGCCGGCAGTACGCGGTACGTCGGTCGGCGCGTGTCGGCGTACGTCGGATGGGAGCGCTGCTGCGACCAGCGTGGCGCAGGACAGGCAGGTGATGGCGTCGGCGACGAAGAGCCAGCGGAGGTCCCAGTGGCTGATCGCGGCGGCGAGCAGACCGGCGAGCACGCCGGCGGCGGCGAGGGCCGCGCTGTACAGGCCGTACGCAGCGGGACGGTCCTCGGGCTCGGTGACGTCGGCGATCATCGCCTGACTCGGCGGCTCGTAGATCTCGAACGCGAGGCCGAGCAGCACGGTCGCGAGTACGGCGGACCAGAGCGCGTGACTCAACGCGATCCACAGCTGCGCGACTGCGCACCCCACCAACCCGAGCACGATCGTCCGCCGCCGCCCGAGCCGATCCGCCAGTAGCCCACCGAGCAGCCGCGACGGAATCGTCGCCGCACCGAACACCGCGAGGATCAGCCCGGTCTCGCTCAACGAGGCCTTGAACTCGACGGTCAGCACCACACCCAGGAACGGGAGCGTGAACGCGCCGATCTTGTTGATCGCCCTCGCCGCCACCAGGATCCAGACAGCCCGGGAGAACCCACGAACCGGCGCCGCAACTGCACTCATCTCGATCCCCATGACTGTCTAAGTGGCTATGATCGGTCACGCAAGCTCGAGCCTACGGAGGTACCGCGTGACTGGTCAAGTCTCTTTTGATAGTCATGCGCGCAGCGTGCTGGCCGCGGCGGTCGAATACGTCAACCGCCTCACACCGGGCTACTCAGGCGGCACGCAGTACCCCGCGCCCACCGACGACGCCGAATCGGTCACGTCCGCGGTGGCCGACGCCCTGACCGCGATCGGGTACCCGCCGAGCTCACGCCCGCCGATCGACGACTCCCGGCGCCTCGTCCACCTCGCCCACCGGATGCGGATCATCTTCGAGGCCGCCCACGCCGGCGACCTGGACGCCGCCGCCACCGAGATCAACGCCCTTCTCCTCGACACCAACGCCCGCCCCCAACTCGACCGCGGCCGCGACCGCCCGTGGAGCCTGCACTTCCACGGCCCCGACGAACAACTGGCCAACGGCTGGG
>DASXXB010000203.1:0-16333 GCA_036503355.1 Kribbella sp.
CACCGCTGCGCAGATCCAGCCAGGCTGCGCGCGAACCGCTGCCGGCCGGTGCCGACCAGACCTCCTCGGCACGTTCGCACAACTCGGCGCGGCGAACCGGGTCGGTTTCCTGCAGGATCGCCGTACTGCGTTTCAGCTCGGCCGCGAGCTCCCGCTCGGCGAGGACCTCGATCTCGGCGGCGTACCCGGCAGCCGCCAGCGCGTCCACCTCGGCGTCCGTCATCGTTGCCCGAAGCCCCGAAATCGCGATCAGGTCGCTGCTCTGCCCAGCTTTGAACTGGCGTACGGCGGCTGACCGGGCCGCGGTGCGGACCTGCTCCATCCGGAAGCTGAACCGGATCCGGTCGTCCGGCACCTCCATCCAGGCGCAGACCTTCAGGCAGAGCTCGCGGGCAGCGCGCTCCGACCCGTCGTACCCGGGCGGCACGAACGCACTCGGCAGCACCGGCCGCCGGCGCAGCGGCTCGACGCCGAAGCGGCTGATCAGCCAGTCCAGCGAGTCCTCGATCCAGCGCTCCGGCCCGCCGGGCAGCATGACCTTCGGCCCGTAGAGCAGATCCCGGTCCCGTTGCCGGCGCCGCCAGGCACCGATCAGTTTCATACCCGGACTGACGCGGCTCCCGGAACGCCCGTTCCATCAGGCATGTTGCAGCTGCATCACCGTCTTCACACGGTCATTTCAGCAGCAGCTTGCCGAGGCGGCGGGAGGCTATGTACATGCCACAGGTGCCCATCGCGGCGAGGTAGAGCGCGTGGACGATCAGGAACCAGCTGACGTTGCCGGTGCTGAACGCGCGTTCGAGGACGACGCCCTGGTAGAGCGGGGTGAGCTCCACCAGCCAGCGGATCGCTCCGGGGTAGGTCTCGACCGGGTAGAAGGTGGCCGAGAACAAGAACATCGGCATGATCGCCAGCTGCACGAACTCGAAGTCCTGCCAGCTGCGCATGAACGTGGTCAGCGCCATCCCGGCACCGGCGAACGCGAACCCGATCAGCACCGACGCGGGCAGTGCGAGCAGCGCCCACCACGACGACACCAGCCCCATGATCAGCATCACCACGACGAACATCGCGGAGTAGATCGCCCCGCGCAGCAGCGCCCAGGTGATCTCGCCGGTCGCGACGTCCCACGGCCGCAGCGGTGTGGCGAGGATCGAGTCGTACAGCTTGGCGTACTTCATCCGGAAGAAGATGTTGTACGTCGAGTCGAAGATCGCACCGTTCATCGCGGAGCTCGCGAGCATCGCCGGCGCGACGAAAGCGGCGTACGCGATCGTGCTGCCGTCGGACAGCGTGAACGCGCCGACCAGGTGCGCGACGCCGACGCCGATCGAGAGCAGGTAGAACACCGGCTCGAAGAACCCGGACAGGAACACCACCCACGACCGGCGGTAGAGCAGGAAGTTCCGCTCGACGAGGTGCCGGCCACCACCCAATCGCACCGGAATCGGCAGCACCCTGGCTGCGATAGTTGCCATCAGCCGATGAGCCTTCTCGTGAAGCCGCGGACGGCGAGACGGGTGCCGATCAGGAACCAGGTCAGCAGGTAGACGAGGTTGACGAGCGCGAGCCACGGGTTCACCGTGCCGAGGCTGAGGCTGCGGGACAGGTCGACCGCGTGCCACAGCGGGCTCACGTACGCGAGCCACTCGATCCAGTCGGGCAGCTGCGAGACCGGGAAGAACGCGCCGGAGAACAGGAACGCCGGCACCACCCCGAACCGGAACACCATCGCGAACCCGGAGTCGTTCTCCAGCGTCGTCGCGTACGCCGCGATCGGGCCGGCGACCGCCATGCCGACCAGCAGCGCGACCGGCAACCCGAGGATCCCGAGCGGCGACTTGAGCCCGCCGAACAGGCCGATGATCACCAGGAACACCGCGCACGAGCTGAGCACCCGGAACGCGATGAACGCGAGCTGCCCGTACACCACGTCGGCCGGACGCAGCGGCGTCGCGATCATCGAGTGGTAGAACTTCTGCCACTTCAACCCACTCATCACCGGGTACGTCGCCTCTCCGACCGCGATCTGCAGCGCGGTCGAGGCCAGCAGCCCGGGCGCGATGAACTGCAGGTAGCTGACGCCTCCGAGCGCGCCGGTCCCGTTGCTGTCCACGAACGAACCGAGCCCGATCCCCATCGCGGCCAGGTAGAGCATCGGCAGCAGGAAGCTGCTGATCATCGTGCCCTTCCAGGTCCGCTTGTAGACGGTCAGCCAGTAGTCGAACATCCGGCGACCGTTCTCCACCGCCAGCGCCATGTCTAGTCCACCAACGTTCGGCCGGTCAGCCGGAGGAAGACGTCCTCCAGGGTGGATCGGCGTACCAGGACGGCGGCCGGCTCGAGGCCGCGCTCGTGGACCTGGGCGACCGCGCGCTCGCCGTCGTCGGTGTAGAGCAGCAGCCGGTCGGGCAGGACCTCGATCCGCTGCGCGAGGTCCTCGACCTTGCCGGCCAGGGCGTCGTGGTCGGCGAGCATCACGTCCGGCCCGAACCGCAGCTCGGTCACTTCACGGGTCGAGTAGTCGCGGATCAGGTCGGCCGGCGACCCCTCGGCCGCGATCAGCCCGCCGTCCATCACCACGAGCCGATCGCACAGCTGCTCGGCTTCGTCCATGTAGTGCGTCGTGATGATCAGCGTGACGCCGGCCTGTTTGAGCCGGAACAGCTTGTCCCACAACAGATGCCGCGCCTGCGGGTCGAGGCCGGTGGTCGGCTCGTCGAGCAGCAGCAGGTCCGGCTTGCTGACCAGCGAGCGCGCGATTGTCAGCCGGCGCTTCATCCCGCCGGACAGCTCGTCGACCTTGACCTTCGCCTTGTCGGTCAGCGCGACGAACTCGAGCAGCTCGTCGGCCCTCGAGCGGCACTCCGCCCGGCTGAGACCGAAGTACCGTCCGTAGATCGTGAGGTTCTCCCGGACCGAGAGCTCGGTGTCGAGGGTGTCGTCCTGCGGGCAGACGCCGAGCCGGCCGCGGATCGCCGGCCCGTCGGTGGCCGGGTCCAGACCGAGGATCCGCAGCGTGCCGCCGCTGGACGGCGAGACCGCGCCGATCATCCGCATCGTCGACGACTTGCCCGCGCCGTTCGGCCCCAGGAACCCGAACGCCTCGCCCCGCCACACGTCCAGGTCGATGCCACGGACCGCCTCGAAGTCGCCGTACGACTTGCGCAGCCCGCGGACATGCACCAGAGAATCCCGCTGCTCACTCACGAGACCGACACTAGACGGACCCTCAGACAGTTTCCTCATTGTTTTGGTTCATCGTCATGTGCTGGTATCCGAGCCGCTGGACCGCGTACGCACGGACTCCGGCCGCCAGCCACTGGGGCAATTCCGCGTCGACCAGCTCGATGATCGCCCGTTGATCCGCGTTCCCGACGAGCAGATCCCCGAGCCCGTAGTACGTCTGGGGCGTGGCCGGCCAAACCTCCAGGACCCCCAGGTAATGCTGCTCGATCAGCTCGAGGCCCTCGGGCGAGTCCGGCCGTACGCCGCGATCCCGCGCGGCCGCCATCCGCAACAACAACCGACGGCCCTCGTCCCCCAGGCGCTCGTAGTCGTCCCGCGTCCACCCGTCGGTCTCGCGCACCGCCTTCTCGAACCCGACTGCGGCATCCTCCCCGTACCGCTCCGCCAGCTCGTCGCGCAGCCGCGACCGCGCGTCGTTCAGCCCGGCGAAGAACTCCTCGTCGGGCACCGTGTCGTCTCCGGACAGCGCGGCGATCGTCCGCTCGACAGCACCGACCATGTCGTCCAGCCGCTCGCGCTCCCGGAGCAGTTGCTCGCGGTGTCCCTGCAGCGCGGCGAGCTCGTCGTCCTGCTCGTCCAGGATCCGTGCGATCGACGGCAGCGGTACGCCGAGCTCGCGGAGCAGCAGGATCCGTTGCAGGCGGAGCAGCTCGGACCTGCCGTAGTACCGGTAACCGTTGGCGGCGACGCGTCCCGGCGGGAGCAGGCCGATCGCGTCGTAGTGCCGTAGCGTCCGCACCGAGACCCCGGCCAGCCTGGCCACCTCGCTGACCGTGCGCTCCACGACACCTCCGGAAATCGGGTTGGAGTATGACGTTACGTCACCCCTTAGCGTCCGGGACATGGCATTCACGATCCTGCACACCCGACTCGTCGACCGCGGTACGGCGCTGTCCGCGGACTGTCTGCGGGTCGCCGACGGCCGCATCGTGGCGATCGGCGGCCCGGAGATCGCACAGCCCGGCGACGAAGTGGTGGACGGCTCGGGTACGACGCTGCTGCCCGGCCTGATCGACGCGCACATCCATCTGGCACCGGGCTGCACGCAGCTTGCGGCGACGTACGGCGTGACCACGCAACTCGACATGTTCAGCATGCCCGAGGTGCTCGGCCGGGAGACGCCGCGGTCGTCGTTCTTCACCTCGAGTGTCGGGGCCACCGCGCCCGGCGGGCATCCGACGATCGCGTTCCCGCCGTTCCCGTACGTGACCGGTCCGGAGGACGCGAAGCAGTTCGTGGCGGACCGAATCGCCGAGGGCGCGGACCATCTCAAGCTGATCTACGACGACGGCTCCGGCGCGATGCTGAACATCCCGACACTGACACCTCCTACTGTGCGAACTCTGGCCGACGAGGCGCATACGCACGGCCTCATGGTGGTAGCGCACGTGTCGACCGCGGCAGGTGCGGTAACGGTCGCCGGGTGCGGGGTCGACGTACTCGCGCATGTGCCCTCCGACCTCATGTCTGCTGCTGACATCGAGGCCGTGGCGGGTGTCGCGGTGATCGCGACGCTCGGTGTTGCCGTGGACGGGTTCAACGGCTCGTCTGGGCAGCTCCCGTTGCTGGACGAGCCAGAGCTGATGGCACGCATGCCCGCGCGGTGGCGGCGAGTACTGGACCACCAGTCCCGTCGCTGGATGCCACCACAGCCACCGGACGGCGCAGCAGCTCGGGCGAACACCCTGGCGTTGCTGCGAGCCGGCGTACCAGTGCTGGCCGGGACGGACGCTCCAAACCCGGGTCTGGTGTTCGGGGCGTCGCTGCATCGGGAGCTGACTCATCTGGTCGCTGCTGGCCTGTCGCCGGCGGAGGCGGTCGTTGCTGCGACCAGTGCGCCTGCTGAGGTGTTCAAGCTGGCTGACCGGGGCCGGCTGGTGGTCGGTGCGCGTGCCGACCTGTTGCTGGTGGACGGTGACCCGCTGGTCGACATCACTGCCACACAACGGATTCGTCGGACCTGGGTCGGCGGAGAGGCACCGGCGGACTACGCAGGCACTGACACCGAACTGGCCGGCATCCGCTTCCTCGGGGAGACCACGGCCCGGATCGTCAAGGTCCTCAAGGAGCAGTGGCCGGGCTTCCCGTCTCCAGAGGACGTAGTACGCGAGGACGGTGAGCTGATGGGCCGGGTGGTACCGGTGTCCGGCGGCTGGTTACCGACGACCGTCTTCGGTGCCGCGCTCGGAGCGGTCAGCGACCATGACGCAGCCGTCGAAACAGTCCGGCACGAGGGCCTGGCCAGCCTGACCGAGACCTGGTGGGCACGGACCGACGGGCCCTGGCAGGAGGTTGTGCTGACAGAAGCGCAGCCGGATCGCGTCCGGCTGCGCTGGAAGGACCCGCTGCTGGAGCAGCCGGCGAGTGGTCGCTGGTACAACCTCACCGACATCGATCTGTCGGCAACCAGACCCGGCTGATCGCTCAGCCGCGGCCGACGTACGGCATGCCGGCTGCCATCACGGTCAACGTCGGTACGGCGACCGACGTCGGCAGCCCCGCGATCCGCACGACGAAGTCGGCCACGATCTTCGGGTCGAACGTCGGCTCGGCCGCGATCGATCCGTCCGGCTGGAGCACGCCCTGCTCCATCCGGGCGGTCATCGCGGTCGCGGCGTTCCCGATGTCGATCTGGCAGGCAGTGATCCCGTGCGCCCGGCCCTCCAGTTCGAGGCTCTTCGTCAGACCGGTGATCGCGTGTTTGCTCGCGGTGTAGGCGATCCCCTGCGGCCGCGGCACGTGCGCCGAGATCGACCCGTTGTTGATGATCCGCCCGCCCTTCGGGTCCTGTCGCAGCATCACGCCGTACGCCGCCTGCGCACACAGGAACGAACCGGTCAGATTGGTGTCCACCACCCGCCGCCAGTCCTCCTCCCGCACGTCCTGCACCGCGGCCGCCGGCGAGCCGGTACCGGCGTTGTTCACCAGTACGTCGACGCGCTCGAGCCCGGCGAAGAACGCGCGCACCGCGGAGCCGTCAGCGACGTCGAGCACGGCGTACTCGATCTGGCCGCCACCGAGCCCGGCCGTCTCGCGCAGCTTGTCCTCCGTACGGCCGGTCACCCACACGCGGTACCCGGCACTCGCCAGCGCGACCGCCATCTCCCGTCCGAGCCCGGAACCACCACCGGTAACCACCGCGGTTCGCGTCACAGAACGCACCCTTCCGCCGTCGTAAGCATGAGGGGATTCTCCCCCACTGCGGACAGTGACGGCCTCGCGACCGAGAGTTAATGAGTGGCAGCTCACTTGAACATCTTGGAAACTCATTTGCGTGTATCACGCAAGCATGTATATGCTTGCAGCATGCAAGTAAACGACGCGTACGTTCCACAGACCCCCATCGAGGGTGTGATGCACGCGTTCACCCGGATCGGGCGCCGCCTGAAGGCCAAGCAGCCCGGCGACACGATCGACCACAGCGCGCACGTCGTGCTGTTCGCCCTGCGGTGCAACGGCGCACTGCGGCTGTCCGATCTGGCCGCCCGGCTGGAGCTGGACGCCTCGACCGCGAGCCGGCACGTCCGGTCCCTGGAGCAGCTCGGCCTGGTCCGGCGCTCCCCCGACCCCGACGACGGCCGCGCCTTCCGCGTCGAGCTCACCGAGCAGGGCGTCGAGCAGTGGGAGGCCAGTGCCCGGCACCGGATGGAGCTGCTGAGCGCCGCGATGGAGGGCTGGTCCGACGAGGACGTGCAGACCTTCGAGCGGCTGATGACCCGCTTCGCGGACGGCGTGTCCGCCCGCACCGAAGCCCCGAGCAGCGCCGCCTGGGCGGACAAGGGCTGGGCAGCGGTCGCACCACGACTGCACCGGCCCGCCCCGGCAGAGCGCAGTACCGACGAAGACTCCGCGACCGGCGGCGACCCTGCCGGCCACGAGAACCACGACAACAACCTGGAGAGCACCAGATGAGCACCACAGAGCCCGCCACCGCCGGCGGAGCTTCAACCACGGACGGTGGTCCCAACTACCTGTCCCACAAGCAGATCCTGGTCATCCTCGGCGGACTGATGGCCGGCATGTTCCTGGCCGCACTCGACCAGAGCATCGTGGGTACGGCACTGCCGCGGATCGTCAGCGAGTTCAACAGCCTGGACAAGCTGTCCTGGGTGGTCACGGCGTACCTGCTGACCTCGACCGCCTCGACCCCGCTGTGGGGCAAGGTCTCCGACCTCTACGGCCGCCGCCCGCTGTTCATCGCGGCGATCGTCACCTTCCTGGCCGGCTCCGTGCTGGCCGCGCTGTCGCAGAACATCGAGATGCTGATCGGCTTCCGGGCCGTCCAGGGTCTGGGTGCCGGCGGCCTGATGTCGCTCGCGTTCGCCACCATCGGCGACGTGATCCCGCCGCGCGAGCGCGGTAAGTACATGGGGTACTTCGGTGCCGTCTTCGGCCTGTCCTCGGTGGCCGGCCCGCTGCTCGGCGGTCTGCTCACCGACGGTCCGGGCTGGCGCTGGATCTTCTGGATCAACCTGCCGATCGGCCTGGTCGCCCTGGGCGTCGTCGGCGCGGTCCTGAAGCTGCCGCACGTGAAGCGCTCGCACAAGATCGACTACCTCGGCGCCTCCACCGTGGCCGCCGCGGTCACCTCGCTGCTGCTGGCCGTCTCCTGGAGCGGCCCGACCAACGGCTGGGGCACCGGCACCACGCTGGCGCTGATCGGCGCCGCGGTCGTGCTGGCGGTCGCGTTCGTCTTCATCGAGCTGCGGGTCGCCGAACCGATCATCCCGATGGACCTGTTCAAGGGCCGGATCTTCTCCGGGTACGCCGGGTTCGCGTTCCTGCTCGGCTTCGCGATGTTCGGTGCGCTGATCTTCCTCCCGCTGTACCTGCAGGCGGTCAAGGACATGTCGCCGACCCGCTCCGGCCTGGCGCTGCTGCCGATGATCGTCGGTATCTTCTCCGCGTCGATCCCGAGCGGCCAGCTGATGAGCAAGACCGGCCGCTACAAGATCTACCCGATCATCTCCGCGGTCATGGTCGGCATCGCGATGGTGCTGCTGTCCACGCTGAGCATGAGCACGCCGTACTGGCAGCTCGCGATCTACATGTTCGTGATGGGCGCCGGCCTGGGCCTGTCGATGCAGATCACCGTCACCGCGGCGCAGAACAGCGTGCCCCGGCAGCACATGGGCAGCGCGACCTCGACGATGACCTTCTTCCGCTCGATGGGTGGTGCGATCGGTACGGCGGTGTACGGCGCCGTACTGACCAGCCGCCTGAAGGAGCACCTGACCGACATCGTCCCGCACGCCACCCAGGCGATGGTGGACGGACTGGCCAAGGCCGCGAACAGCGTCCAGGTGCTGCACTCGCTGAAGGAGCCGATGAAGGGCTGGGCGCTGCACGGCCTGGTCGACGCGATGGGCGACGTGTTCCTGGTCTCCCTGCCGTTCCTGGCGATCGCACTGGTCCTCGCGATCATCACCCCGGAGCAGCGGCTCGCCGGCCGCAACGACGGACCGAAGCCGGAAGGCGAGGAGTCGCTGGAGGCCTCCGCGGCCGCCGCGATGCACTGAGCAACAAACGGGCAGCCTGACCTCGGTCGCTTGACCGAACTGAGACCGAACGACGGTTGACCCACCCGGCAGCCGCCCTGGAAAGCTTTCCAGGGCGGCTGTTGCGTTGTCGCGGCGGCTGCCTGACCCTCGCCGGGTCGTAGTTTCGACCCGTACCGACCGACAGGGACTGCCGCACGGATGAAGACACTTGACCGGCCACTGGACGACGACGACCGGGCGATGGCCGACCTCGCCGACGTCCGCGACTGGCGCCGCCTGGGTGGACCCCACACCGGCCGGACCGGAGCGGTCCCGGTCCGCCGGCTGATCCGTCGCGTGAAGTCCGCGACCAGCTGGAAACCCTGGCCGATCGGCCGCCGTACCGTGATCGACGATCAGCTCGACGGCTGGGGCTTCCTGACCCGCCGGAACACCGAGCTCGCGGTGTACGACGACCAGGTGCTGCCGCACAGCCCGTTCAGCGGCTGGGTGGCGTTCGCGATCGAGCCGGAGGACGTCGAGCAGGCAGCCGCCGGGCTCGACGAGCACTGGCCGCAGAAATTCGGCCTCGCCTGCCGGCACTGGGGACAGCCGTCGTACGTCGGAGTGGAGAGCAAGACCGGCTTCGACGACGACTGGGCGCCCGGCGCGGGCATCGGACGCCGGCACCTGGCGGTCTGGGCGCCACCTGGCGCGGAGATCCACCTGTACAGCAACAAGCCGACGGCAGACCCGTTGTCGACATCGGTCGGAATCAACTACGTGGTGTACCTCAATGAGGAGGGGTCATGACAACGATCAGGCAGGCCGCCAGGCTGGCGGACCGCGACCGGGGCGCCAACAGCGACCAGCGGCCCGCGACCGGCGTGGGCGGCCGAGTCTCTCCCGAGAGCCTGACCCGGGTGGCTGTCGAGGCCGCGGCGGCCGAGCAGGCTGCCGGCCAGTCGAGTGGCCTGTCCTCCGACCTGGGCGCGGCGCTGGACGCCGCGACTCCTCCGCGTGGGCCGCAAGGCGCGGGCCGCGCTGCTGACACCGACGGCGCCCGACCGCAGACCGGCGGCCGGACAGGTCCGGACCGCGGCACCGAAAGAGGCTAGACAGGTCCAACCGGGCCGTCGGATCGCATCGGCATCCGGCGTCCGAGGTAGACCAATTCAGTTGTCCACAGGTAGCCGATCACCCGTTGTTGATGACCCTGGCGCCGCCGTACGGTTGCCGACGACGGCTTGCACACCCACGGAAGGAACAAGCCCGGAATGAAGACCATGGACCGGCCACTCGATGCGGACGAGGCGGCGTTCGCCGACTTCGCCGAGATCGCGGACTGGCGTGCCATCGCAGGGCCGAACAACGACGACAGCGGGCCCGAGGTGGTCCGGGCGATCGTCCAGCGGGTCACCGCTGTCACCGACTGGCAGCCCTGGCCGCTCCAGCAGGGCGAGCAGATCGACCCGGTGCTCGCGTCCTGGGGCTTCACCACCAAGCGTGGTACGACGATGGTCGTCTTCCCGGGCCTGGCGTACGCCGACGTACTGAACGCCGGCTGGTGCGCGTACGAGCTCGGTCCGGAGGACACCAAGGCGGCCGAGGCCGGGCTGGACGAGCACTGGCCGGACCACGTGGCGCTGGCCCGCAAGTACTTCGGCGAGCCGGTGTACGTCAGCGACGACAGCAACCCGAACTTCCTCGACGAGTGGGGACCTGGCGCGGGCGCCGACAAGCGGCACCTGGCGACCTGGGCCCTCAACGGCGCGCACCTGCGTCTGTTCAGCACCAAGCCCACCAGCGACCCACTGACCCCGGCGGTCGGTGTCAGCTACGCGATCTACATCGACTAGGAGACGCAATGACGACCCCCTCTGAGGGCCCCGCCGGCTGGGAGCAGGGCAACTGGGTCCAGGCGACCGACTGGCTGACCAACTTGTCTCCCGAGCAGCAGCAGAACCTTCAAGCCGTCGTCGGGATGACACCCGAGCAGCGTCAGTCCGCGATGGCCTTCGCGAACCTCGACGACCGCCAGCAGGGGAACCTGATGCGTGCCGCGAACCGGGACCCGCTGCGGACCCGGATCGAGAACGCGACCCGCGCCGCCGTCGCCCGGGTGCACCTGGCCTACGACAACACCCGCGGCCGGATCAGCGAGATGGCCACGTCGCTCGCCAGCCAGGCGCGTGACTACCGTGATGTCGCGGTGCAGGGCGTCCGCGACGCCCGCGACACCGTCGTACAGGGTGCCCGGGATGCCCGCGACACCGTCGTACAAGGTGCGCGGGATGCCCGCGACACCGTCGTACAAGGGGCCCGGGACACCCGCGACGCCGTGGTGCAGGGCGCCCGCACCGCCCGCGACCGGGCGGAAGAGCTCGGCCAGCAGGCTCTCGGCACGTACGAGGCCGGCCGGGATCGCGTGGTGGACATGGCGCAGCGCGGCCAGGTCCGGCTCGACCAGGCCTGGCAGAGCGGCGCCGAGCGTGCCGGCGCGGTGCGCGACTCCGTCGTCGAGGGTGCCCGGACCGCCGGCGCCAACGCGATGCAGGGTGCTCGCAACGCCCGCGACACCGCGGTCGGAGCCGGGCGTAACGCCGTCGCCGCCGGACGGGAGGCCGTCGGCCGTGCGGGCCGCTGGTTCGAGGGCAAGTTCAACAACGCGATGATCAAGGCCGAGAGCGCGGTGGCCAGCTACAACGCGGGCCGCCACAACCCCGACCTCGGCGCGAGCGGCCTGAGCGCGAAGGACCGCGCGGAGATGGCGCAGCGGTTCAGCCAGGCCATGAACGCCCCGACCATGGAGGCCCGCAACGAGATCCTCCAGGGCCTCGCGCAGTCGTCCCAGGCCCAGGTGGAATCCCAGAAGAGCGCGATGGCCGCGCTCAGTGGCGTCGCCTCCCCGGGCGCCCAGTCTCCGCAGACGCCGGCCGCGACCGGCCAGCAGACGGGCGAGCACGGCGCCCAGCCGCAGACTGGTGCCAACGTGGTGAAGCCCAAGGACAACAACATCCAGCGCTGACTCCGGCCACCACCGGCCGTCCTCGCCCTCGCGAGGACGGCCGGTTCCGTTGTGGTCCGTGGCACGACCCCGCTCCAGACCAGGCTGGCCACCCTCGGTCTGCAAGCCCTACCCGGTTTCGCCCTCGCCGGCGACTACGCCGAAGCCTGCACCGAGGCCGATCTCACCGAGTACCTGAACCGCGATCTCCTCGTCGCGCTCTGGTCCAGCCTCCGGCTCCCCCGCCGATGCGCGGCGCTCTGGCTGCAGGCCTTCCCGCAACTGGCCGCGAGCGACGACGACAACCAGCGATGAAGCCGGAGCACGAACGCGCGCGGAGCAGACGGCTGGTCGGAAGGACCGGATCGGCGCCTGGGCGAACCAGATCGGGCGCGCACCGGCCGTCGCCGGGCCAGGAGCGGGCAGAGGGCGAGCGCGGGAGCTGATCAGTCCTCTGTCGGTGCCGGTTGGGGGCGGCGTCTGGGGAGGGATCTGGGCAGGGGTCTGGGCGGTTCGGGGTCGACGTCGTTGCCGGCGAGGTGGTTGACGATGGCGTTCAGGACCGCGGCGGTGGGGACGGCGATCAGGGCGCCGACGATGCCGGCGATGACCACGCCGGTGGCAATGGACAGGATGACGGCCAGCGGATGGACGCTGACTGCACGCCCGAGCAGGAACGGCTGCAGGACGTGCGCCTCCAACTGCTGTACACCGATCACGACCGCGAGCATGATGACCGCGATCAAGGGGCCCTTGGCAACCAGTGCGACGAGGACCGCGACGATCCCGCTGACCAGTGCGCCGACGACCGGGATGAACGCGCCGACGAACACCAGGATGCCGATCGCGCTGACCAGCGGCAGCCCGAGGATCGCGGCGCCGAGCGAGATCCCGATCGCGTCGACCGCGGCGACGATCACCGTGGCGCGGACGAACGCGGTCAGCGACACCCACGCCCGCCGGCCGGACGAATCCGTCTTGGCGCGGGCCCGCCGCGGGAACAGCCGGACCAGCCACGACCAGATCTGCTCGCCCTGATACAGGAAGAAGAACAGGCAGAACAGCGAGATGAACAGCCCGGCCACCACGTGCGTCGCCGTCGTACCGACCGCGGCTGCCTGCTGACCGAGCGCGCCGCCTGACGTGAGCTGCTTCTGCAGCTGCTTGTAGAGATTCGTGATGTCGGCGTCGGTGAGGCCGAAGTTGATCCGGGCCAGGTCGCGCAGCTTCTGCACACCTTCACCGACCTGCTTGGACAGGTCCTCGAACTGCCCGGCGATCTGCGTCCCGACCAGGGTCAGCAGACCCGCGACCACCACGATCGTCGCGAGCACGGTGACACCCGCGGCCGGACCGCGCGGGAGGCGGAGCTTCTGCAGGCCGTTGGTGATCGGTATCAGGAGTGCGGTGAGGAGTACGCCGACGGTCACCGGTACGACGACCTCGGACAGGTACCGCATCGCGTAGCCGATGACGGCGACGGCCGCCACGATCACCAGGAACCGCCACGCCCACGCGCTCGCGATCTCCATCCCCGGCGTCACCCCGTGGTCGATCTTCCCCGTCGGCGAGGTCTCCGCGGACGCGCTCGACGACTCCAGGGCCTCGTTGTCCGCGACCGGGCTCAGCTCGTCCTGCTCGCCGGCCTCGCCAGCCCGCTCTCCGGCCTCGTCGTGTGCCGGCGCCCCGTCCCGCCCCTTGTCGCTCATCCCACCTCCATGGCTCGTGGTGATGAGACTAGTGCCCGCCGCGGCTCGTTCCATGAATGTGGGCGGCCAGGCCTTCGGCTGCCTTCGGGGCGTCGTCGGCGAGCAGGCCGACGGCCGCGAGCACGTAGTCGGAGTCGACGCACACCTCGGCGTGCTCCGGCACCAGCCAGCCCTCTTCCTGCGCGTTCGTACTGATCGCACCGAGGATCCGCGCCACCACGTCCGGCGGGTTGTGCCGCAGTACTCCCCCGGACCCGACCAGCAGGTCGACCTCGCGCAGATCCTTGCCGGATCGCTCGATCACCCGCCCGCCCGGCCCGAACACGATCCGCTGCCGCCCCGCGTGCCGCCTGAGCGCCACCGTCGCGGCCACGCTCGCCAGCGTCTCGTCGTACGCCGCTTCCTGCGCATCCTCCGGGAGGTACGCCGGATCCGCCCGTCGCCGCTCGGCCGCGGACCGCAGCGCATCGACGTCCGCGATCAGACCGGCCTCGGCGCCCGCCTCCACCACCGGTACGGCACTCCACCGCATGCCGAGGTCGCCTTCGACGGTCCGCGTCACGGGATGCGTCGCGACCACCTCGCGGCCGAGGTTCGCGTCCTCGGGGTCGAGTTCGATCACCGAGTGCACGTCGGTGGTGGCGCCACCGATGTCCACGACCGCCACGTCCCCGTGCAGCGCCGCGAGCACCTCGACACCCCGCAGTACGACGTCCGGCGTCGCCGCGCGCACCATCCGCGCGAACGCCGGGTCCCGCGACAGGTTCTTCCCGCCGATCACGTGCTCGAGGAACATCTCGCGGATCGCGGCCCGCGCGCTGTCCGGCGCGAACACCCCGATCTCCGGTACGACGTTTTCCGCCAGCACATGCGGCACGTCCGCCATGGCCAGCGTTTCCGTGATTTCCGCCTGCGCTTCGATGTTGCCCGCGACAACGACCGGCTTCCGCCACCGGTACTTCGCCAGTGTCTCGGCGGCCTTGAGGAGCACGGCCGAGTTGCCGCCGTCGGTGCCGCCGAGCAGCAGCACGACGTCAGGACGGTCTTTGCGCAACTCCTTCTGGCCCGTCGCGGTCAGCCCACCGCTGACGACCGCCACGACGCGCCCACCGCTGGACAACGCGACCCGCCTGCCTGCCTCGGCAGTAACGAGCTCTTCGTTGCCCACGACACCGATCCGCAGACCGCCGCCCGCACTGGAACAGGCCAGCACCTCGGCATCCCGCACGCCGCGATCGGCTTCTTCGAGTACGGCGCGACACGCGTGCCATCCGTCCATGACGTCGGTGCCGATCGTCGTACGGTGCTCGGCCCGGGCAACGAGCGCACCCGAGCCGGAATCCACCGCCACCGCCTTCGTGAAAGTCGACCCGAAGTCGACCGCCACCACCAAACTCACCAACCATCACCCCCAGCCGCTACCACGCGAACCTCCACCAACACTGCCGAGCCCCACCACGCACCTCCCCAGACGACCGAGCCCACCACCACCCACCGTCATTTGAGAGGTTCACCCCTGACCTTGTCCCTTCACCCCGCGCATGCCGCGGGTGAACGGACAATTCGAGAGGTTCACCACTCAAACGGACCGGCGGCGAAGCGGACTGCTGCGCGGGCGATCGGCTACCTGGCGGGGCCTCGCCCGCGCCACGACGCAGACCGCGACCCGCACCGCCGGCTCTCGTTCGGGCGCTACGACAACCCGAGCCGATCAGCGTCAGGCGAGGGCCTGGTCGAGGTCCTGTAGGAGGTCGTCGATGGTTTCGATGCCGACGCTCAGGCGGATCAGGTCCGCGGGAACCTCGAGCGGGGTGCCGGCGACCGAGGCGTGGGTCATCTTGCCCGGGTGCTCGATCAGCGACTCGACACCGCCGAGCGACTCACCCAGCGTGAAGACCTCGGCCTTGTTGCAGATGTCCAGCGCCTGCGCCTCGCCGCCGGTGACGCGGAAGCTCACAATTCCGCCGTACCGCTTCATCTGCTTGGCGGCCGTCTCGTGGCCCGGATGCCCGTCGACGCCCGGGTACAGCACCTGGCTGACCGACTTGTGCCGCTGCAGGAACTCGACGACCTTCTCGGCGTTGTCGCTGTGCCGGTCCATCCGGACGCCGAGCGTCTTGATGCCGCGCAGTACGAGCCAGGAGTCGAACGGGCCGGCGACCGCGCCGATCGCGTTCTGGTGGAAGGCGATCTTGTCCGCCAGCTCGCTGTCCCGCACCACCAGCGCACCGCCGACCACGTCGGAGTGGCCGCCCATGTACTTCGTCGTGGAGTGCACGACCACGTCCGCGCCGAGCTCGAGGGGCTGCTGCAGGTACGCCGAGGCGAAGGTGTTGTCGACCACGAGCAGCGCGCCGGCCTCGTGCGCGATCTGGGCGACGATCGCGATGTCGGCGACGTTCAGCAGCGGGTTGGTCGGGGTCTCCAGCCAGACCACCTTGGTCTTCCCCGGCTGGATCGCGGCGCGGATCGCTTCCGGGTGGGTGACCGCGGCCGGCGTCATCTCGACACCCCAGTTGCTGAGCACGCGGGAGAACAGCCGGAACGTCCCGCCGTACGCGTCGTCCGGGAACACCACGTGGTCGCCGGGCGCGCACACCGACCGGATCAGCGTGTCCTCGGCGGCGAGACCGCTCGCGAACGCGAACCCGCGGTTGCCGGCCTCGATCGCGGCCAGACACTCCTCCAGCGCCGTCCGGGTCGGATTCGCCGACCGGGAGTACTCGTAGCCGTTGCGGAGCCCGCCGACGCCGTCCTGCTTGTAGGTGCTGGTCGCGTAGATCGGCGGCACCACCGCTCCGGTCGTCGGGTCAGGCTCGTTCCCGGCGTGGATGGCAAGTGTCTCGAAGCCGTACTGGTGTTCGGTGTTCACCGGACCAGCGTACGGC
>DASXXB010000204.1:0-2514 GCA_036503355.1 Kribbella sp.
TGGCGATGATCGGCTCACCTACGCCGAGCTCGACGCACGGTGCGAGCGTATCGCCGCCGGCTTGCATGCGCAGTACGACATCGTTGCCGGCAGCAAGGTGGCCGTACTGTGCCGGAACCACGCGGGGTTCCTGGAGGCCACGCTCTCCGCGTCTCGCCTGGGTGCGGACGTCCTGTTCCTGAACACCGAATTCGCTGCACCCCAACTACAAGCAGTTCTCGACCAACACCACCCCGACCTACTGATCCATGACCCGGAGTTCACGCCACCTGCCGACGTCCCGTCCGTCCTGGCTGCACCGCCTACGGCGCGCGAGGGCGGTGCGCCAGGTGTCAGCCTCGACGAGCTGATTGCGAGTGGGGCGCCTGCTGCGCCGGTGCCGGGGCGGGTTGGGCATATTACGTTGCTGACCTCTGGGACGACGGGGGCGCCGAAAGCTGCTCCTCGAGTGCCTACGGCTCTGGGGTTGGCCGGGTTGACCGGGAGTGCGTTGCAGCGGTTCGGTCTGAGGGCCGGAGAGCCGATGGTGATCGCGCCGCCGTTGTTCCACGGGGTCGGGTTGCTGACGTCGATGCTCGCGTTGTTCCTCGGGTCGCCGCTGGTGTTGCGGCCGCGGTTCGACGCGGCGACCTTGCTGGCCGATGTGCAGGCGACGCGGGCGGGATCGGTCGTCGCCGTACCGGTGATGCTGCGCCGGTTGCTGGAGCTCGGACCGACCGAGATCGCGCGGTACGACCTGCGATCGTTGCGCGCCGTGATCTCCGGTGCGTCGCAGCTCGGGGCTCCGTTGGCGGAACGGTTCGTCGAGCGGTTCGGGCCGATCCTGTGCGACGCGTACGGGTCGAGCGAGGTCGGGATCGCCACGATCGCGACCTCCGCGGACCTGCTGGCCGCACCCGGCACCGTCGGGCGCCCGTGCCTCGGCAGCTCGATCCGGATCCTCGACGACCAGGACCGTCCGGTGCCGGCCGGCAGGACCGGGCGGATCTTCGCCGGCGGCGGACTGGTGTTCGGCGGGTACTCCGACGGCTCGAGCAAGACCGTCGTCAACGGCCGGATGAGTACCGGCGACCTCGGGCACCTCGACGCGGCCGGGCGGCTGTACGTCGACGGCCGTGAGGACGACATGATCGTCTCCGGCGGCGAGAACGTGTACCCGGTCGAGGTCGAGCAATGCCTCGCCGCGCATCCCGCCGTCGCCGAGGCGGTCGTCACCGGCGTACCCGACGAGGAGTTCGGCCAGCGGCTGATCGCGTACGTCGTACTCCGCACGCCCGCGACCGAGGACGAACTACTCACCCACGTGAAGTCGAACCTCGCCCGCTACAAGGCACCACGCCAGATCGTCGTACTCGACGAGTTCCCCCGCAACGCCACGGGCAAGGTGCTCCGCAGCAGGCTCAGCGCACCATAGACCACAGTGGGTCGTCGTCGGCGAGTCCGGACACGAGCCGCATGACCCCGCCGAACTGACCGACGCAGCAGGCCGTGCCCAGCAGTCCCCACAGGACCGCAGCGAGCAGCGCCATCGCGTTCTCGCTGACCGCATAGCCGATCGTGCTCAGACCGAAGATGCCGACCAGCCCGGAGAGGGTCGCGGTCAGGATGCGTACGAACACGACGGGCTTGAACAGCACGGCCCGTGGCGCGAGCCACCCGGCGAACCCCCGGCTGGGAACGACACCCGCTCTCAGCGCAAGCCACCAGCGCAGCGCCCGTGCCAGCCGCCGTCCGGACCGATGGAGGCGCCACAGTACGACCGCGCACATCGCGAGAGTCACCACCGCGACCACGAGGATGCACACAACCGCAATTACGGAGCCAGGGTCGTCGAGGACAAGCACCATGCCGAGCGTCCCGGCTGTCCCGGCAGCGAAGAAGGTACCGAGCCCGAGCCACCACCGCGACCAGCGCATCAGGCTCTCGCTCAGCAGCTGCGAGGCCCAGACGGCGTCGGTGGGCTGTCCTGTCTCGGACTCGGCTGCCTCGACCCACGTCATGGCCTCGTCCTTGAGCCAGAACGTCACGGTGACTCAGCCCGCCGTGAACATCGCGTGGAATCGTGTCATGCGGTCCAGCGCGTCGCTCTCATCGCCGAAGGACACCGCCAGGGTCTCCGCGCCCGCGTCGGCCAGCTCGTGCGCCATCGCGACGATCGGGTCCGGATCGCCGGCGGACCAGTCGAGTCGCGTACCGACCCGCACCGGCCGATCACCGTACGACCGCAGTTTCTCGACGGCTGCCGCGAACCCCGCGCCGTCCAGCCCGAGCCCCTGCCACTCGTCCCCGTACCGCGCGGCCCGGCGCAACGCCGCTCCCGTCATACCACCGATCATCACCGGCAGCGGCGCGCGCAGCGCGGGCTCGAACACCCCGCCCAGGTCCCGCCCCTCGAACAGGTCGCGGATGATCCCGAGCGAGGTGTCCGTACGCCGCCCGCGCTCGGAGAACGCCGCGCCGACGGCCTCGAACTCCGGCTCCACCCACCCCGCGCCGACGCCGAGCACGATCCGT
>DASXXB010000205.1:0-4650 GCA_036503355.1 Kribbella sp.
GAGCGGTTCGACAACCACCAGTGCGTGGGTTTGCGGTACGGAAGTTCCACGGAATTCCGCCTCTCGGTAGAGCTCGCCCAGCCGGGACCGCAGGTGCGCAAGGCTGGACAGCCCGGTCAGCGGGTCCTCGCAGGACAGCGAGTGCAGATAGACGAGCGAGGCCTCGGCCCAGCTGGAACTGAGTGCGCGTACCGCGGCGAAAGCCGGCTCGCCCCCGGCGATCGAGCGGTACAGCGCACTCAGCCCATCAAGTGCCTCCACCAGTGAGACGCCGTCCGTCGCCAGGCGACGTCCGACCTCGTCCGATGCAGGCACGACATCGGCTCCGTCCCGCAGCGCCTCGGCGATCGCGAGGTACGCGCTGTGGTCGGTGCCAGCTGTGCCGTGCGGATCCCTCCGGCCGCACGGTTGCTCACTCGACGACGCTTCCGGCCGCGTCCGGGCGGGCGACCCCGCCAGGTTCAGGGACTTGGCCGGACGCAGGTCGAACCGTCTGCGGATGTCCGCGAACAGCGACATGGTCCTCCTCAACTAGCCCCGTCAGTCTCCCGACCGGTCGGCCGGAAGCGTCGTACGCCGAAGAGACAGACCCCGTGACGATTCATGACGCGGATTCGCAGAACTTTTTTCGCGTAACTTCCGTACTGGCGATCTCGTCAGGAAAGGGGCACAGTTCCGCGTCAGAGATGATGCGTTCAGGCGTCACACATGGGAGCCTTGTCCTCGGCAACCAAATGTGACGCGCTGTCACGTTGCCGCACGCAGAGTTGTCGCAGGAGTTGTCACAGAGCCACGGGGAGACGGATGGAGACGCCGGACGGTCAGCCGGATGCACTCAGCGACGCCGAGCTGATCGCGCGCGTGCGCAACGGTGACCTGGAGGCGTACGGCGAGCTGTACGCGCGCCACCACCACGCCGCCGAGCGGATGGCCCGCCAGCTGGTCCCGGCCAACGACGCCGACGACCTGGCCAGTGACGCGTTCGCGAAGGTCCTGGACGCGCTGCGCGCCGGCGGTGGGCCGGACGTCTCGTTCCGCGCCTATCTGCTGACGACGGTACGGCGGGTGCACGTCGACCGGATCCGCTCCGGCAAGAAGGTGCAGTCCACCGACGACATCGCGTCGTACGAGCGGGAACCCGAAGGCTTCGACGACCCGACCGTCACCGGCTTCGAGAGCGGTGCGGCGGCGAAGGCGTTCGCGAGCCTGCCGGAGCGCTGGCAGGCCGTCCTGTGGCACACCGAGGTCGAGGGTGAGAAGCCGGCCGCGATCGCGCCGCTGCTCGGCCTGACCGCGAACGGCGTCTCCGCGCTCGCCTACCGGGCCCGCGAGGGTCTACGGCAGGCGTACCTGCAGCAGCATCTGGCCGACGTCGCCGGAGACCGTTGCCGCTGGACGACCGAGCGCCTCGGCGCGTACGTCCGCGGCGGTCTGACCAAGCGCGAGAACCGGAACGTCCGCGAGCACCTGGACGAGTGCGCGAAGTGCACCGCCGTGTACCTCGAGCTCGTCGAGGTCAACAGCGCGCTGCCGGCGCTGCTCGCTCCGGCCCTCCTGGGCACCGCGGGACTCGGCTACCTGGCCGCGGCCTCCGGCGCGAAGGTCGGCCTGGTCGGCTTCTTCGTCACCGGCTGGCGCAAGGTCACCGAGAACAGCACCCGCAGCGCGGTCGGCGCCGGTGCGGTGGTGGTCGTCGCGGTCGCCGCCGTACTGGCCGCGATGGCGCTCACCGGCAACGACACTCCCCCGGCCGCGATCAACCAGCCGAAGCCCCAGCCGACACAATCGGCGCAGCCGCCGGCGACGAACCCGACCCAGCCGCCGGTCAAACCACCGACGGTGAAGCCGCCCACGGTGAAACCGCCGACCGTAAAGCCGCCGTCGGCCAAACCGACGACGGCGCCCACCACAGCGCCCACGACGGCACCGACCACGGCCGCACCGACGCCGACCCCGACCACTCCGGTCCCGACGCAGCCGCCGAGCACACCGCCGCCACCCACTCCGACGACGCCGGTGCTCGACGAGGGTCTGGTGACCATCAGCATCCCGAGCGGGGGCGGCGGTCCGGCGACGGAGGAAGGCCCGACGACCCGGTCGGCGCAGGCTGAAGGCATCCGGTTCACGGTCACGATCAAGACCCCGGCCGGCAACACGAACCCGGTGGTGATCGGCCTCAAGTACGGCGCCGAACTCGAGTGGCCGCTGTCCGGCAACCCGCCCGGCTGGACCTGTGTGCGATCCACCGGCAGTTGTACGGCGACCAACCCGGCGAATCCGGCACCGATGGCGGTCACGTTCGACGCCCCGACCGGTGGTTCGGCCGCGGACCGGACGTTCACCGTCTCGGCCCGGACCGGCCGGCTGTACGACGACGACTCGGCGACCGTGAACGCCAAGCCGAGTACCGACGAGAACCTGCTGAAGATCCTCGACGGCAAGGCCGACCCGGACGTGCACCACCGGATCCTCACCGTTGCCCCGCGCACCAATCGCACCAGTGTGACGCTGAAGATCACGTACGGCTCCGCGCTGGAGTGGCCGATCGCGGCGAACCCGGCCGGCTGGAAGTGCTCACGGTCGACCTCGACGTGTACGGCGGCCAACCCGGACAAGCCCGCTCCGCTGGCGGCGGACTTCGACGTACCGGACAAGGGATCGGCGGCGGCGCGGACGTTCACCGTGGCGGCGAAGGCCGACCTGGTCAGCGACACCGACTCCGAGGTGCTGCCCGGTCTCCAGCGGGACGAGTCGCTGCTGCAGATCGTCACACCGACCCCCCACACGGACCCGAATCCGGCCCTCTACAACAGGTTCCTCAAGGTGAACGGAGCCCAGGGCCGCCGCGTGACACTGGACATGTCCTGGACACAGCACCTAGTGGCCGTTCGGGCGTCGGACCCGGGCTGGACCTGCGAATGGGACCTGGACACGCGACGGGCGAGCTGCTGGACCACCAACTACAAGACGCCGCTCAACACGGAGTGGGACACGTGGCCTCCGCTGGCCAACGTGAGCGGCGTAATCACCGTGCATGCGACGGTCGGTGGCCGGGAGGACACCGACACCGCGCAGATCCCGCCGTCGCAGTCGCATCGATGAACCGTGCGGCCTTGGTGAAATGGAGTTGCGAGGTCGCCTATCCTGGGACTGTTCGCGTTGAGGGAACCGAGTAGCGCCGTACCCCACGTTTGAGAGAGTCGCCGGTAGCTGTGAAGGCGATGCGTGGAACGGTGGCGAAGACACTCCTGAGCGACTGCTGTGCAAGAGGCCAGGTCCGTCGGGCTTGGTGAAGGTGTGGTGGCACCGCGAGACTCCCCTTCGCCCACACCTCCGGGGTTCGAGAAATGACCTGGAGGTGAAACAGCGATGCGCATTCTCAGCCATGAGATCCCCTCAGCAGTAGGCCAGTCCGTCACGGTGGCCGGCTGGGTGCACCGAAGACGACGGCTCGCAGCGGTCAGCTTCCTGATCCTGCGCGACCGGTCGGGCCTGGCACAGATCGTCGTCAAGGGTTCACAGGAACAGCTGGACGAGCTCACCGAGGAGACCGTGGTCGAGGTGACCGGTACGGTCGCCGCGAACCCGCAGGCTCCCGGTGGTGCGGAGATCGTCGACCCGGTGATCTCGCTCCTGACGGAGCCCGCGGCGACCCCGCCGATCGAGTTGTGGCGTCCCACAGTCGGCGCGGGGCTCCCCGTCGTACTCGACAACGCACCGGTCGCGCTGCGGCATCCGTCGGTGCGTGCCGGGTGGGAGATCGCCGCGGCCGCGCTGCACGGGTTCCGGTCCGCGCTGGACGGGCAGGGATTCACCGAGATCCAGACGCCGAAGATCGTCGGCACGGCGACCGAGTCCGGGGCGAACGTGTTCGCGCTGGACTATTTCGGCGGCCCGGCGTACCTGGCGCAGTCGCCGCAGTTCTACAAGCAGACGATGGTCGGCGTGTTCGAGCGGGTCTTCGAGGTCGGTCCGGTGTTCCGGGCCGAGCCGCACGACACGGTCCGGCACCTGGCCGAGTACGTGTCGCTGGACGCCGAGTTCGGGTTCGTCACCGACCATCGCGACGTTCTCGCCGTACTGCGGTCGGTGATCGCCGGGATGTTGTCGGCAGTCGGTTCGCGCGCGGGCGGTGCGCTGGAGCGGCTCGGCGTGACGGTGCCGGAGATCCCGGTCGACGTACCGGTGGTGCACTTCAGCGAGGCGTTGAAGATCGCCGGCGCTTCGCCGGACGAGCCCGACCTGGCGCCGGCGGACGAGCGTGCGGTCGGCGAGTGGGCCCGGCGGGAACACGGCAGCGAGTTCGTCGCGGTCGAGGGTTACCCGATGGTGAAGCGGCCGTTCTACACGCATCCGCAGCCGTCGGACCCGCGCTGGTCCAACTCGTTCGACCTGCTGTTCCGTGGCGTCGAACTGGTCACCGGCGGGCAGCGTTTGCACCGGTACTCCGACTACGTCGCGGCGCTGGCTGCGCGCGGCGAGTCGGCGGAGGACGCGGCGTACAGCTCATACCTGCAGGCGTTCAAGCACGGGATGCCGCCGCACGGCGGGTTCGCGATCGGGCTCGAGCGGTTCGTGGCCCGGCTGACCGGCGCCGAGAACGTCCGTGAGGTCACGCTGTTCCCCCGCGACCTGCATCGCCTGACGCCC
>DASXXB010000206.1:0-5638 GCA_036503355.1 Kribbella sp.
ACTACGTGGACGTGCTGGACACCCTGCGGACCGGCTACCTGAACGAGGGCAAGCGCTTCGTCACCGTCGCGATCGGCTGCACCGGGGGTAAGCACCGCAGCGTCGCGATGGCCGAGGAGATCGCCCGCAGGCTGCGCGAGAGAGGGTCACCGACGTTGGTCGTGCACCGGGATCTGGGGCGTGAGTGACGAGATCGGCGCGGGTTGTCGCACTCGGTGGGGGACACGGCCTGGCCGCCTCCCTGTCCGCTCTGCGGCATGTCACTGATCAGCTGACCGCGGTCGTCACGGTCGCGGACAACGGCGGGTCGTCCGGCCGTCTGCGCCAGGAGCTCGGGGTGCTGCCACCGGGCGACCTGCGGATGGCGCTGGCCGCGCTGTGCCGCGACGACGAGTGGGGCCGCACGTGGGCCGACGTCCTGCAGCACCGCTTCCGCAGCAACGGTGAGCTGCACGACCACGCGGTCGGCAACCTGCTGATCGTCGCGTTGTGGGAGCTGCTCGGCGAGGCGGTCGACGGCCTGGACTGGGTCGCGCGACTGCTCGGCGCGCAGGGCCGGGTGCTGCCGATGTCCGCCGTACCGCTCGACATCACCGCGCGGGTGCTCGGGCTGGATCCGGCGCAGCCGGAGGCGATCACGGAGATCCGCGGCCAGGCCGAGGTGGCCTCGACCGACGGGCACGTGGTCGATGTAGCGCTCGATCCTGCCGATCCGCCCGCTTGCCCTGAGGCGCTGGTCGCTGTCGCGGAAGCGGACTGGGTGGTCGTGGGCCCGGGTTCGTGGTTCACCTCCGTGATCCCGAACCTGCTGGTCCCCGAGCTGTGCCGCGGTCTCGAGCAGACCAGCGCCCGCCGCCTCGTCACGCTGAACCTGGGCGAGCAGAAGGGCGAGACCGACGGGTTCTCACCCGAGACGCACCTCGAGGTCCTGGCCGGCCACGCCCCGGATCTCCGCATCGACGTCGTCCTCGCAGACGTCGGCCACGTCCCCGACCCCGAGTCCCTGCGCCGTACCGCGCGCTCCCTCGGAGCCGAGCTGGTGATCGCCGACATCGCCGACGACGACCGCGACCTCCACCACGCCCCGGACAAACTCGCCAAGGTCTACCGCGAGATCTTCAGTTAGTCGAAGTCGACGTCGATCAGCTTGGTAGTGGTGTAGATCTGCTTGCCGTGCGCGTCGTACCCGCGGATCCTTATGGGCTTGAGGTTGGAGTTTCCGCCGGTGAGACCCCAGATGTAGAAGCCGTTCGAGATCAGTGCCCGCGTCGGCCCCTGCGTCGGCAGGTCCACCACGAGCTGGGCGACGCCGTCCGGCACCATGCCGAAGTCGAACGAATCGGCGAACTTCCCATCGGCCTGCACGGCGCCACGCGTGTAGTCGTACGGACCCTTGGCCGTCGTACCGAGCATGTGACACCAGGCGAAGACCTTCCGGTCCGGCGAGATCAGTACGGCGGTCAGCTTGTCGCCGGTGCCGGTCTTGAGCGCCACCTTCCAGTCCTTCGTGAGCGGTCCGGCGGCGTCGATCACCGGGTCCGGCTGATGGCCCTGCCCGAAGTAGATGTCGTCGACACCGCGGCACCGGGTCGTCACCTGCTCGTCGGTCAGCGGGCTCACCGGCGGCGCGGGAACCAGCGTCTTCCCGGTCAGCGGATCCTTCGTCAGTACGGCGTCCGGGACCACCGGCGCGGCGGTCTTGAGCGTGACGTTCGACGGAACCGACGGCCGCGCCGGTGCAGTCGGGATCGCCGGGATCACGACGTCGTAGATCTTGTGGCCTGCTGCGTCGTACCCACGAACGCGCTGCACCCGGCCGGTCAGTGGACCAGCTCCGAGGCTGTAGAAGCCGTCCTGTCCGACGAGTGCCTGCCGGAGCCCGCCCTTGCCGTCGAAATCCACCAGGACCTCGCGCACGTCGGAGGGTACCCGAGGCGCGTTCAGGTCGGCCTCGGATGGGACCTGTCCGGTGATCGCCTTGGTACGGAACCGCCCGTACGCCGCTGCCTTCCCGACATCCGTCAGCGTGCAGATGCCGGCGATGGACTGGTCCGGTGACAGGAAGGTGACCTGCGCCGCGGTACCGCTGCCGGCCTTCACCATGACCTTCCAGCTGCCGTCGAGCGGTCCGGCCTTGTCGAACGTGTTGGAGCCGTGCTCACGCTCGGCGTCGAGGTACTCCTGATCGGCCTGTCGGCACTGGTCGCGCAGGCTGCCGTCGCTCTGCTGGCTGACCGGTGGTGGCGGCTGAACGAGCTTCCCGGTTTCGTCGTCGATCACTCGTCCGGTCTTTACGTCGATCGTGATCGTCCGGTCCGGCGTCGGCGTACCAACCGGACCGTCGCTGTCGGTGCGGTTCGCGGACCAGGTGCTGATGCCGCCGATAATGACCCCGGCGGTGAGTACGGCGGTGGAGGCGGTCGCGATCCGGCTCCTCTTGACGGAGCGCCGCGCCCGGGCCAGTACGTCGTCGACGTCGGTCGTCAACGGGCGGTCGGTGTCGTCGGCCGCAGCGGCCAGGAGGCGTTCGATGTCCGTGCTCATGAGGCGCTCCTTTCGGTCTGGTCGAGGAGTTCGCGCAGGCGGGTGAGGCCGCGGGAGGTCTGGCTTTTCACGCCGCCGGTGCTGATGCCGAGGACGTCGGCGGTCTGTTCGAGGCTGAGGTCGGCGTAGTGCCGCAGGACGACACAGGCTCGCTGGCTGGGTGGCAGTGCGGCGAGTGCGCGTACGACGAGCAGCCGGTCGTCGACCGTCCCGCCAGGATCGGGTTGCATCGCGACGGTCTCGTCGGCGTCGACGAGCCGCTCACGGCGCCAGGGCCTGCGGGACTGATCCAGCACGGCAGTCACCAGGCACTGGTGCGCGTAGCTGTTCAGCCCGTTCGCACGATTGATCCGGTGCCATCGCCGGTACACCTTCACCAGCGCGTCCTGGGCCGCGTCCTCGGCGCGGTGCCAGTCCCCACACATCAGGTACGCCGTTCTGCGCAGCCGCCGGATCACGCTCTGCGCGAACTCACTGAACTCGGCTTCGTCCGACCCCTTCATGCCCCTCCTCTCACACTCCCGCCGAGGAAACGCAACCACCACCCCAGAAGGTTGCAGAGGCCGTAACCGTGGCACCTGGCGCCCGTTGGTCCTCCGAGGGTCTTTGACATGGGTGGGAGGATGCGTTCTATGGCGATGACAGCACAGGTGAAGTCCGAGCTGACCAGTATTCAGGTGACGAAACCGTGTTGCCGCAAGGCTGAGGTTTCGTCGATCCTGCGGTTCGCCGGCGGGCTGCACCTGGTGTCGGGGCGGATCGTCGTGGAGGCGGAGCTGGACAGCGGCGCCGCGGCGCGGCGGTTGCGCAAGGACATCGCGGAGATCTTCGGGCACCCGTCCGACGTCGTTGTGATCTCGCCGTCGGGCATCCGCAAGCAGACGAAGTACGTCGTCCGCGTGGTCCGCGACGGTGACGCGCTGGCGCGGCAGACCGGTCTGGTCGACAACCGCGGCCGGCCGGTGCGGGGACTGCCGCCGGCGGTCGTGTCGGGGGCGTCCTGCGACGCGGTGGCGGCCTGGCGTGGAGCGTTCCTGGCGCACGGTTCGCTGACCGAGCCGGGCCGGTCGTCCTCGCTCGAGGTCACCTGCCCCGGTCCGGAGGCTGCGCTGGCGCTGGTCGGTGCGGCCCGGCGGCTCGGGATCGGGTCGAAGGCCCGCGAGGTGCGCAACGTGGACCGGGTGGTGATCCGCGACGGCGACGCGATCGGCGCGCTGCTCACCCGGCTGGGTGCGCACGAGTCCGTGCTGGCCTGGGAGGAGCGCCGGATGCGCCGCGAGGTGCGTGCGACCGCGAACCGGCTGGCGAACTTCGACGACGCGAACCTCCGGCGTTCGGCGCGCGCCGCGGTGGCCGCCGGCGCCCGCGTCGAACGAGCCCTGGAGATCCTCGGCGACGACGTACCCGATCACCTGCAGATCGCGGGCAAGCTGCGGCTCGAGCACAAGCAGGCGAGCCTCGAGGAGCTCGGCCAGCTGCACGAGCCGGCGCTCACCAAGGACGCGGTGGCCGGCCGGATCCGCCGCCTGCTGGCGATGGCCGACAAGCGGGCCGCCGACCTCGGCATCCCGAACACCGAGGCCAACCTGACGCCCGACATGCTCGACCCGGCCTGACCGGATCGTTATCCGCACCACCCCACGACGGCCTTGCGTCCTTGGTTGGATTCCCTCACGGGGGTTGCCATCCGACCGACGACGTACGGAAGACGTGAGGACCACGATGGGTACCCAGGAAGAAGAAGCGGCGGCGCTGGCCGAGCTCGAGCGCGTCCGGACCGAGAACGCGATCAAGGAGATGCAGCGCCAGGAGGAGCTCCGCAAGCTCCAGGAGCAGCAGCAGAACAAGATGGTTGCGGATCCTGGAACAGCTGTGGGCTGGCCGGACAACGAGGTGCAGGCACCGCCGGGCGGGCTCGACAAGGTCGCCGGGGCGCTGCGGGTCGGAAAGGCAGGCGACGCCGCCTTCGCGCATGACTTGCTGAACAGCGGCCAGCCGCCGTTGAGCGGAGTCGGCAAACCGGAAGACGGCGTGGCCAGCACAGCCGGCGCCCGGGAGCAGACGAGTGGCACGCGGGCTGCGAAGCCCGCGCTCGGGCTCGGCTGAGGCGCGCTACAGGCACCAGCTGGTCAACTGGTATACATCTGACAGCCCCGGAGGTTTCCGGGGCTGTTTGCTGTCCGGGTGGTCTGCTCGGCCGGCTACCGGTGGGTCGCGGTGGTCTGATGTGGACGCTACCAGTTGGCCAGGTGGGCTGTTGGGCTAGTGTTCGGGCTGTAGCGGCAGTGAAAAGCCAGTTCAGAGGAGACGTAGTCCCGTGACCGTACGCGTAGGTATCAACGGCTTCGGCCGCATCGGCCGTAACTTCTTCCGCGCCGTCCAGGCGTCCGGTGCCGACATCGAGGTCGTCGCCGTCAACGACCTGACCGACAACCAGACCCTCGCTCACCTGCTGAAGTACGACTCGATCCTGGGCCGCTTCCCGGGCGAGGTCACCGCGACCGACGACGACATCACGGTCGCCGGGCACAGCTTCAAGGCGTTCGCCGAGCGCGACCCGGCCAACCTGAAGTGGTCGGACGTCGGCGCCGACGTGGTGATCGAGTCCACCGGCTTCTTCACCGACGCCACCAAGGCCAAGACGCACGCCGACAACGGTGCCAAGAAGGTCATCATCTCCGCCCCGGCGAAGAACGAGGACCTGACGATCGTGATGGGCGTGAACCACGAGCTGTACGACGCCGAGAAGCACACCGTGATCTCGAACGCGTCCTGCACCACGAACTGCCTGGCCCCGATGGCGAAGGCGATCCACGACGCATTCACGATCGAGCAGGGTCTGATGACCACGATCCACGCGTACACCCAGGACCAGAACCTGCAGGACGGCCCGCACAAGGACCTGCGTCGCGCCCGCGCCGCGGCCCTGAACATCGTGCCGACCTCGACCGGTGCCGCGAAGGCGATCGGCCTGGTGCTGCCGGAGCTCAAGGGCAAGCTGGACGGCTACGCGCTGCGCGTCCCGACGCCGACCGGCTCGGCCACCGACCTGACCGTGAACGTCGGCCGGGAGACCTCGGTCGAGGAGGTCAAC
>DASXXB010000207.1:0-13641 GCA_036503355.1 Kribbella sp.
GCTCCCTCCCCGACGGTGATTCTTGCAAGAACCACGTGATCCCGTCACCGCCGGGAGTGAGGTCGAGCTCTCCGTCTACGAGAAGGCCAGTTGTAGCAGGCCTCCTGAGTAGGTTGGGCGTAGTGCGGCCTGCACCCGGACGTGCTGGGTTCGTACGGGCGTGAACGTGGTGGTGTTGAGTCGGTCGAGCGCTACGTCGTACGGCGTGGTGTTCTCGACGGGGCGCCACGTTTCGCCGTCGAGCCACAGCACCTGCCACGACTGCGGTACGCGGCACTGGCCGGAGCCGGTGTCGTCGTACCAGTACGCCGACACGCTCGACAGCTCGCGTACGGCGCGCAGGTCGTACTCGATCCACTCCGTCGTCCCGCGCCGGTCCCACCACGTGAAGCGCGGAATCGACGTGTCAGCAGAGGATTCCGGCGTACGGCCCGCGTCAGGAGCCTCGAGCGAGTCGCCGTCGTTCACGTGCGACGCCGTGATCCTGGTGCGGTAGCTCCATTCCTTGCCGTTCGAAGAGACCTGCGGGAACGACGTGATGCGCAGCCGCGCGGCTCCCATCGGGATGAGGGTCACGGTCTCCACAGGAGAGTCCGACAGCGCAGGACTCGGTTGGAGCAGTCCGACGACGTCCTCGGTGTCCGGCTCCCACTGCGGGATCCGCCGGGCCTGAGTGGTCAGTGCGAGCGGCACACCGTCGTGGGTGAACGGGTTGGCTCCGGCGTCCCGCCGTACGACGTCGAAGGACGCGCCGGCGACCAGGCCATAGTTCCACGGGGACTGCGGGTAGACGGAGAGCTCGGGCCACTCCTCGGTGCCGCCGATGCGCTCGTAGCGTTCGTCGATCTGCAGTGAGTACGTGAGCGGACCACGGTCGACGGAGACCGAGTCGCGGTTGTCGCTCCAGACCCGTGTGGTGGTCCGCATGGGTAGTGTGAGCTCGACACGGTCACCGCTGTGCCAGGTGCGATCCAGCTTGATCCAGTCACCAGCTGTCCGCACCTGCTCGCCGTTGACCTTCACGGAGGCACCAGCCGCCCAGCCGGGCCGCCTTAGATAGAAGGGGAATCGGACTGGCCTGGCCGATTGCACCGTGAAGGTGATGGTCTCGGAGAACGGGTAGTCCGTGTCCTGCACGATGCTCACGGTCTCTCCGGTGCCGACAGTGGCCGTCACCTTGCTGGCGGCGTACATCGACGCGGCCAGGCCGTTGTCGGTGGTGGCCAGCCACAGCTCCTGCACGTAGTACGGCCAGCCCATCCCGTAGTTGTGCGGGCAGCACCTGTACTGGTGTACGCCGTACTTGTAAGCGCCCATCGCGAACGGGTTCTGGAACTGCCCGTGCTTCGGCCGGTCGTCGAGCTGCACGCTGTTCGCACAGGTGATGTAGTGCATCACCTGCTGCTGCGGGTCGTACGACGCCGGCAGCGAGTTGAACGCGAGCTCCTCGCACCGGTCCGTCCAGGCGATGTCGCCGGTGAAGCGGGTGAGCAGCTCGCAGCTGTGCATCAGCTCGACGATGCCGCAGGTCTCGAACCCCTGCCGCGGGTCACCGAAACCGGGCCGCGAGTTCTCGTCACCCGCGAACCCACCACCCGGGAACTGGCCGTACAGCCCCATCACGGTCGCATAGTTCCGGTACGTCGCCGCGCGGTGCTGCTCGTCGCCGGACAACAGCCAGTACTGCAGCGGCTCGCGGAAGCCCTGCGCCAGGTTGACGTTGTGCCACGTGGGGATACCGTCCACGTAGTCCGCCGACCCGTTGTGCATCTTCGTCACCAGATCGAGCAGCCACTGCTCCCCGGTGCGGTTGTAGAGCCAGTACGCGCTGTCGATGTTGTCGCCCCAGCGGAACGCACCCCACGACCGGTTGAACACCTCGGGCGGCTGCGTGTTCTGGAACCGCAGGTACTTCGTCATGAACGGCACGACCCGCTCGTCACCGGAGTACTCGTACCAGGACCGGAACGCTGCCAGCAGCGGCATGCCCGGCCAGAAGTCCGGCCCGTTCTCCAGCGACGTCCGCAGGCGGTCCGGACCGAACCACCCGTCGGCAGCCTGGGTCGCGAGGATGCCGTCCATCCAGCGCTGCGTCCTCGTCAGCACGCCGGTGTCGCCCGTGACGTAGCCCAGGTCGCCGAAGCCACGGAGCCAGTACGGCAGCTCCTCCCAGGCACCCTGCGCCGGGTCGACCCAGCCGTTGGTGTCGTAGACCAGGAAGTCCGAGATCTCGTCGTACCGGCCGCAGAGTCCCTTTACCTGCAGGTCGAGCTGCTGCGCCAGCCAGCCGCGGGGCTCGATCGCGCCCGGTGGGAGCTTCTGGAACGGGACAGGTCGCAGCGGCGCGCGCTGCGGGACGTAGTGCCCGCCGCGGCCGGCCGGTGGTCCGGAGGGGCGGGCGGCTTCGGCAGGGGCCGGGTCGATGGCGGTCACGACTGCCGCCGCGGCCAGGGAGACACCAAGGAAGTCACGTCGGGGCATTCCTTCGGGAGTGGGTTCGGGCATGGCCGGGCCTTTCGTGTGACGGGGGCGGACATCACAGCGACGGAAAGACCGCACACGTTTTCCGTCGTTGACCACGTAGGACTGCCGACGGCATTGGTCAAGGTCAAAGAGCAGGTCAGCAGGGTCGTCACGGACCTCCTGCTAAGCTTCGCCCGAAGAGCGAGAGGAAACAGGATGAAGCGGCCGGCAGTGCGGATGGTGGACGTTGCCGCGCTCGCCGGGGTGTCCGCCGGGACCGCGTCGAAGGCGCTCAGCAACACCGGCCAGCTGAGCCAGGAAACCAGGGATCGGGTACGCCGGGCCGCGGCGCAGCTCGGATTCACGCCCGACACCCGCGGCCGGGCGCTCTCGTCGGGCCGCACGTACACGGTCGCGCTGCTGACCACCGACAGCTCGGGCCGCTTCAGCATCCCGATCATGCGCGGCGTCGAGGACGTGCTCAGTGCGGGCGAGCTGGCAACCGTCCTGTGCGACACCCGCGACGATCCGCTGCGCGAGCGGACGTACCTGCGTTCGCTCCTCGCCCGCGGCGTCGACGGCATCGTCGTGACGGGCCGCCGTACCGAGCCGCGCCCGCCGATCGACGTACCGCTGCCGGTCGTCTACGCACTCGCCGCCTCCACGAACCCCGCGCACGCCTCGGTCATCGTCGACGACGCGGCCGGCGCCGCCGCAATCATCGAGCACCTCCGCGGCATCGGCCGGACCCGGATCGCCCACATCACCGGTCCGTCGAACCATCGCTCGGCCGTCGAACGCGCCCAGGCCGTCGCAGGCTCGCTGTGCACGGAGCCGCTGTACGGCGAGTGGTCCGAACGCTGGGGCCGCCAAGCGACGGATCTGGTACTGCGTGAACACCCGGACGCGATCAGCTGTGGCAGCGACCAGATCGCCCGCGGCGTCTGCGACCGGCTCCGCGAACTGGGCCGCACGGTGCCGGACGACATCGCAGTCACCGGCTACGACAACTGGCCGGTGATGGCCCTCGCCAGCCGCCCGCCGCTGACCACCGTCGACCTACGGCTCGAGGACCTCGGCCGCCGCGCCGCGACCCTGCTCCTGAAGGCGATCGCGGGCAGACCGCATCACGGCGTACTCGAACTCCCGGTCCAGCTGATCACCCGCGAGTCGACCTCAGTGTCCTGACTTCCCGCGGTCCTGGCGTTGCGGGCGGGAGGCCCAGCGGTAGGCGAAGAACACCCAGGCGAGCGCAGGCAGCCCGAAGACGGCCGCGGCGATCTCGCGCCCGAAGACCATGAACAGCAGCCCCGCCAGCGCGAACGGCAACGCCATCCAGACCGCGCCGATGAACGCCGCCCACCGCCATTTCCCAGGCTTCCGCGGCGCGGGCTTGTAGAGCGAGGGCGTCGGCAGGCCCGCGAAGATCGGGATCAGGTCGCCGTGCGTGACGGCGGCGTTCACCAGGTCGACCCGGCGGTGCAGCTCGTCCTCGTCCAGCCGTCCGATCGCGAACTGCTCTGCCAGCTCGTCCGTGCAGACGTGCCGCTCTTCGTCGGTGAGCCGGATGTTGACCATCCGCCGCCGGGCCGCGACCTCCCGCGCCTCCTGACCGGCCGCGGTCGCAAACCCGATCAGATCAGCCGGTTTCACCGGTCGCCGCTCCACCATCGCGCCTCACCTCACACTCGTCCCTGTCGAGTGTGCCAGACCCGCCGAAGCCCGGTCCGCCACTCCGACCCACCCGCGCCGGCTCGCGTGCGCGGAGCGGGTGGGCGGCGGCCGGTGCGGCTAGTTGAGCGCGGCGGGCAGGGTCGAGGTCCAGGCGGTGCACAGGTCGGAGAGGGGTACTTCGAACTGGTCCTGGACGTCGATCGTGTCGCCGGTGATGACGCCGATCTTCGCGTGCGGGAAGCGGCGCGCGGTGCACATGTCGGTGAACCGGACCTCCTCGGTCCGCGGTACGGCGACGACCGCACGGCCGGCCGACTCCGCGAACAGGAACAGGAACGGGTCCAGCCCGTCCGGCGCCCACACCCGCGCGCCGACGCCGCCACGCAACGCGGACTCGACCAGCGTCTGCGCGACACCGCCGTCGCTGACGTCGTGTGCCGCGTCGATCAGCCCGTCCCGCGAGGCGTTGATCAGGATGTCGGCCAGCTGCTTCTCGGCCTCGAGGTCCACCGCCGGCGGCCGCCCGCCGAGGTGGCCGTGCACGACGTGCGCCCACTCGGACCCGGACAGCTCCTCCTCGGTCTCACCGAGCAGGTACAGCTGGTGGCCCTCCATGTCCGCGGTGAACCCGATCGGCGTACGGCGGGTGACGTCGTCGATCACGCCCAGCACACCGATCACCGGGGTCGGCAGGATCGGGGTCTCGCCGGTCTGGTTGTAGAACGACACGTTCCCGCCGGTGACCGGGATGCCGAGCTCCTTGCAGCCGTCGACCAGACCACGGATGGCCTCGGTGAACTGCCACATCACGCCCGGGTCCTCCGGCGAGCCGAAGTTCAGGCAGTCGGTGACCGCGGCCGGCCGCGCGCCCGTGGTCGCGACGTTGCGGTACGACTCCGCGAGCGCAAGCTTCGCCCCCGTGTACGGGTCGAGCTTGGCGAACCGCCCGTTGCAGTCCGTCGACACCGCGACGCCGAGGCCGCTGGTCTCGTCGACCCGGATCATGCCGCTGTCCTCGGGCTGCGCGAGCACCGAGTTGCCGAGCACGTACCGGTCGTACTGGTCCGTCACCCAGGACTTGTCGCACAGGTTGGGCGACGCCACCAGCCGGAGCAGGGTGTCCCGCAGGTCCGCACCACTGCTTGCCCGCGGCAACTTCTCGGCGCCGTCCGCCTGCAGATCGTCCTGCCAGTCCGGACGCTCGTACGGGCGGTTGTACACCGGCCCCTCGTGCGCGACCGTCTCCGGCAGTACGTCGACGACGCGCTCGCCGTGCCAGTCGATCTCGAGCCGGCCGGTGCTGGTCACCTCACCGATCACGTCGGCCTGGACGTCCCACTTGGCGCAGATCTCGAGGAAGGCCTCGACGTTCTCCGGCGTGACGCAGGCCATCATCCGCTCCTGCGACTCGCTCATCAGGATCTCCTCGGGCGACAGCGAGGCGTCGCGCAGCGGCACCTTGTCCAGCGACACCCGCATGCCGCCGTCGCCCGCACTCGCCAGCTCCGAGGTCGCGCACGACAGGCCGCCGCCGCCGAGGTCCTGGATGCCCTCGACGACGTTCGCGGCGAAGAGCTCGAGCGTGCACTCGATCAGCAGCTTCTCCATGAACGGGTCGCCGACCTGGACGGCCGGCCGCTTGGTCGGGCCGCCCTCCGCGAAGGTCTCGCTGGCCAGCACGGACACGCCACCGATCCCGTCGCCGCCGGTCTTCGCGCCGTACAGGATCATCTGGTTGCCGACGCCGGTCGCGTTCGCCAGGTGCAGGTCCTCGTGGCGCATCACGCCGACACACAGCGCGTTCACCAGCGGGTTCCCGGCGTACGTCGGGTCGAAGACCACCTCACCGCCGATGTTCGGCAGGCCGAGGCTGTTTCCGTACCCGCCGACGCCGGACACGATGCCGGGCAGGACGCGCTTGGTGTCCGGAGCGTCCAGCGGACCGAAGCGCAGCGGGTCCATCACCGCGACCGGGCGGGCGCCCATCGCGATGATGTCGCGGACGATGCCGCCGACCCCGGTGGCCGCGCCCTGGTACGGCTCGACGTACGACGGGTGGTTGTGCGACTCGACCTTGAACGTGACGGCGTACCCCTCGCCGATGTCGATGACGCCGGCGTTCTCGCCGATCCCGGCCAGCATCTTCCCGGCCGGCGTCTCCTGCGGGATCTCACCGAACTTCTTCAGGTGCACCTTGGACGACTTGTACGAGCAGTGCTCGCTCCACATCACCGAGTACATCGCCAGCTCGCAGCTGGTCGGGCGGCGTCCGAGGATGTCCCGGATGCGCTGGTACTCGTCCGGCTTCAGCCCGAGCTCAGCCCACGGCTGCTCGACGTCCGGGGTGCTGGCGGCGTTGGAAACAGTGTCGGTCGACAACTCAGGACTCCTGCACTAGGTGGGACTCAGGTGAAACGGTAGCTGGCCGGTGGGAGGCGATCAGATGCGCCACCAGCAGCGGGACGGCGAAGCCGGCCATGATCGCGGGCAGCGCGACGCCGGCGTCGTTGAGCAGCATGCCGACCAGACCGCAGGTCGACAGGGCGATCAGGGTCGGGCGGATCATCGGAAGGCTGCCGTAGAACGCGCGGTACGTCGTCGACGGGACGCGGTCCGGGAAGACGGTGGCGGCCATGCAGAGCAGGACGGCGACCAGCATCAGCCAGCCGGCCGGGCCGCTGAAGAACTGGACGGCCATCTGCAACTTGCGGATGAAGACGTCGCCGACCTGACCGTCGAGCAGGCGAGCGACGAACGTACCGAAATGACTGCGTTGCTCAGGCGGCCGTAGGAAGTCCAGGAACGCGACCGCGGAAACAGCCAGCACCCCTGCGACGCCCACGCCGATCAGTGCGCGCAGTGAAATGCTCCCCCGCCACGTCAGCCAGGCCATCAGCAGCACAGCCGGCACCAGCGCGATGATGCCGCCGAAGTCGGTCCCCCACCCAGGCTTGCCGTCCACAACGATGGCAGCACCACCGATGACCAGTACGGCGACCGCGGCCTGCGCCCTGCTCCTGTCAAGAAGCTTCTGCGCAATCCACCCCGCTGTGACGAGGGCTCCTACCGCCAGCGTCGCGAAGGTCGAGTTGCCGAAGCCGTAGAACCGCCCGCCGATCACGGGTCCGTCGGCGAACATGCTGCCGACCTGCATCGGCGTACCGAGCACACCGTCGACCAGCAGGAGCAGGTACGCCGCCAACGCTAGCCCGAGGAACGCGTACCGCTTGAACACGACCTGGGCGACGGCTGCGGACAGTACGCTGATGCCGATCGTCACGGCGTACAAGGAGAACCCCGGTGACGGCCAGCGCCACCACACCGTCGCTTGAGCCAGGAAGACCGCGACGTAGAACCCGCCCTGCATCAACAACGTGAAGACCGCGGTACGGCGGGACGCGGGCGAGCGCCGGAGCAGGAACCAAAGCAGCCCGAGCACCTCGGCCGCCACGATCGTCAGGGACACCGCGAACAGCACCGGGCGCGGTCGCTCGAACCGCTGGTTCGCGTCCAGGCGGTCCTCGATCACTGCCGCCGCGTCGGTGTGGCGGTCCCCGGTGAAGTGGATCTGGCTCCCGTCCAGCGGGCCTTCGGTCTCGGAGCCTGCCGGGTCCACGGAGGCCGGGGTCCGGCCTTTCAGGACCGTCGCGGTGATGTCGGTCAGCTGGATCATCCCGGGACGACGGGTGCTGTCACTGGTCAGCCAGCGCGGCCCGTTGTCCGGGGGCAGCTGCATCGCGACCAGCGTTTGCTGGTGCGAGTTCACGAGCTCCTGACCGATACCGACGAGCAGGACCCAGCCACCGGCCGCACGGGCCTGCGCAACCAGTTGAGCGACGTTCTGGCGCGCTTCGGGTCGGCCCTCGCGTGGCGGCAGCGCACCGGCGTCGATGATCGCGTCACCACACGCCGGCTTCGCCAACTGAGCAGGGTCGAACTCCGGCTGCCAGTTGGCGACAGAGCCGTCCGTCTTGGCCAGTGCGACCGCAGCCCCCGGGCCGAAGCCACAGATGGGGTAGCCGGTCTGACCGAGCCGGCCGATCGGGGCTCCGGTGTGGTGCTCGGCCTGACGGTCTACGTACGTCGACCAGTCGGCCACCTGCCCGTTCGTCACAGCAGGCAGGTCACCGCACGGCTGGTCGGGAACGCTCCCCCAGGCCCTGGTGCCCGCGCTGATCGTCAGCCAGCCGTCGATCGGACAGGTGTGCGGGCCGGCCGTCTTCACCGAGATCGAGCCGACGTGCGACTGGTTCACCAGGGCCGTCAGCTCCGGCGACGCCTTCACGTCACCCCAGGTCAGCCCGGGTACGCCGATGACCACGACCTTCGCGAGCATGCCCGACGCGTCCACCGGGGCAGCTTCCGAGGTCGCGGCTGCTCCGGTCAGGGCGGCTGCCGTCGCCGCCGCGATCGCAGCGACACGACGCAGTACCCGGCCGGGCCGCGACCCAGCCCCCGGCAGCTTCATCAGGAGGCGACGACGGCCTTCAGCACCGAGGTGAAGAAGCCCAGGCCGTCGGTGGTCGGTCCGGTGAGCGTCTCGACGGCGTGCTCCGGGTGCGGCATCAGGCCGACCACGTTGCCGCGCTCGTTGGTGATCCCGGCGATGTCGCGGTACGAGCCGTTCGGGTTGCCGAGGTAGCGAGCCACGACACGGCCCTCACCTTCCAGCCGGTCCAGTGTGGCCTCGTCGGCGACGTACGAACCGTCCTGGTTCTTCAGCACGATGGTGATCTCGTGGTTGGCGTCGTAGTCGCTGGTCCACGCGGTCGTGTTGTTCTCGATCCGCAGCGGCTGGTCCCGGCAGACGAACTTGCGGTGGTGGTTCTTGATCAGCGCGCCGGGCAGCAGGTGCGACTCGCACAGCACCTGGAAGCCGTTGCAGATGCCGAGCACCGGCATCCCCTGGCCGGCCTTGGCGATGATCGTCTCCATCACCGGCGCGAACCGGGAGATGGCGCCGGCGCGCAGGTAGTCGCCGTACGAGAAGCCGCCGGGCAGGACGACCGCGTCCACGCCGTGCAGGTCCGCGTCGCCGTGCCAGAGCGCGACCGCCTCGGCACCGGCCACCGCGGCCGCGCGCCGGGCGTCGGCGTCGTCCAGCGACCCGGGGAAGGTCACGACCCCGATCTTCATCAGGCGTCGCCCTCTACGTGCAGCGTGTAGTCCTCGATCACCGGGTTGGCCAGCAGCGTGTCGGCGGCCTTCCGGATCTCGGCGACCCGCTCCTCGGTCGCCTCACCGTCCAGGGTGATCTCGAAGCGCTTTCCCTGCCGGACGTCGGCCACGCCATCGAAGCCGAGCCGGCCGAACGCGCCGTGCACCGCCTTGCCCTGCGGGTCGAGGATCTCGGGCTTGAGCATGACGTCGACGACAACGCGAGCCACTGACTACTCCAGGTTTCGTTCCGGGGTGACGCCTGAATCCTACCGACCGACGCGGGGAAGTCCCGCATCGCGGACTATTCACTCAGTACATACACGCGATGTATAGTTCTGGGCATGGCCACTGCGGAGCTCGTCCTCGGGCTGCTGTCCGGCGGCCCGGCGCATGGGTACGACGTGAAGCGCGGCCACGACGCCTGGTTCCCGGACAGCCGGCCGCTGGCCTTCGGGCAGGTCTACACGACGCTCGGGCGACTGGAGCGGGACGGACTGGTCGAGGTGGTCGACAAGACCTCAGGTGGCGGCCCGGACCGGACGGTCTACGCCCTCACCCAGAAGGGCCGCGACCACCTGTCGGACTGGCTCAACGACCCGGTCCCGCCGGCCTGGGGCAGTGCCGACGAGGTACTGCGCAAACTCGTGGCGGCGATCCGCACCGGCGGCGACGCCGCGGCGTTCCTCGCCCGCCAGCGCGCCAGCCACCTGCGCCGGATCCGCGAACTGCGCGAGACCCCGGCCGACGACGACCCGACGTCGCCACTGGTCCGTGAGTACATCGTGGCGCATCTCGACGCCGACCTGCGCTGGCTGGACAGCGCGCTGGACCGCATCTCCGAGCAGAGGGGGACTCGCCGATGAACGCCGTCCTGGAACTCACCGAAGTGGAGTACTCGTACCGCCGGAACGCTGCACTCCGCGGCGTCAGCCTGCAGCTCAAGCCGGGTGAGGTCGTGGCCGTGACCGGTGCGAGTGGCTGCGGCAAGTCCACGCTCCTGCACTGTGCGGCCGGCCTGCTCGCTCCGGACGCCGGAGCCGTCCAGGTGGACGGACAGGACCTGTCCGAGCTGCCGGAAGAGCAGCGCGCGGCCCTCCGGCGTACGAAGATCGGCATCGTGCTGCAGTTCGGGCAGCTCGTCCCGGACCTGCCGCTGATCGACAATGTGGCGCTGCCACTCCTCCTGGGTGGCCATGAACGGGGCGAGGCGCACGTGTCCGCAATGGACTGGCTGGAGCAGGTGGGGATCGCGGACGACGCAGACGCGGTACCGGCCGAGCTGTCCGGTGGCCAGACACAGCGTGCCGCGGTAGCGCGTGCCCTGATCACGGGCCCGTCCGTAGTACTCGCAGACGAGCCGACCGGCAGTTTGGACAGCAGGGCCGGCCAGGAGCTCCTCGACGTACTGCTGAAGGCAGCTCGATACCGCGGGTCCGCACTGCTGATGGTGACGCACGACAACCTCGTCGCCGCGTCAGCAGACCGTGAGATCAGGCTGCGAGACGGCCTGATTCAGCACGAGGTGGCGCTCTGATGACACTCGAGACTCTGGTGCAACTGGCCCGCTCACGGACCCCTGCGGACCGCGGCCGGGTGCAACTGGCGACTGCGTCCCTCGCGCTCAGCGGCGCCGTCTTGATCGCTGCCCTGCACATCGCGCGTCTGGGCAGGGGCGACCTGGACCGTGCGGTCTACAGCAACTACGTCGCCGAGAGCGGACTCCGCTCCGGCCTGACAGCGATCCTGGTCATCCTCGCCGTACTGATCGGTGGTCTGGCCGTCCAGGCGTTGCGCCTGGGCACGGCGGCCCGCGAGCGTCGGCTGAACGCACTGCGGCTGGCAGGCGCGTCGAGGAGGCAACTGCGCCAGCTGACCGTGACCGACGCAGCGATGGCCGGGCTGGCCGGCGGCCTGCTCGCCGGGCCGACGTACCTGTTGCTCAGCCTCCTCTTCGGCGCCCTGCCTCGGATGGCCCGGGTACTGCCGGGCGCCCGCGTGCTGGACGTGGTCCTTTGGGTGCTCGTCGCGGTGATCACGACCGCGGCCGGCGCGGTGATCGGCAGCCTGCTGCACCGCGACGGCTCGACACCAGCGACGCGTCCTGTCGCGCAGCGTCCTACAGGCATCATTGCCGGTCCGGTGCTGATCGTGCTCGGCCTGTTCTTCGTGCGGTACGTGGGCTACGTGGCGACCACGGTCCTGCTGGCCGGTACGGCGCTGCTCTTCCTCGGCCTGTCGACGCTCTGGATCGGCTGGCTGGGGCGGCGGATGCAGCGCTCCGGTGACCCGGCGAACCTGCTGGCAGGCATCCGGTTGATCACCGACGCCCGGCCCTCGTCGCGGATCAGCGTGCTGCTGGGCAGCTGCGGCTTCCTGGTCGGCAACATGGCGAGCGGGATCGCGAGTGTCCTCGCCGACGAGTCGCGGTCCGGCGACAGGACGTTCTACAACACCGGTTTCGGGCTCGTGATCGCCGCACTCGCGATCGTCGTCCTGACCGCGATGGCCGCGCTGTTCGTCGGTGTCGCGGACCAGTTGGTCGACCAGCGCCGTCAGCTCGCCGGCCTCACCGCGCTCGGCGTGGACCTGCCGTTCCTCCGCGGCGTCGTCCGCCGCCAGCTGACCGCCGTCGCGGCGCCGGCACTCGCGGTCGGCCTGTTGTTCGGCACCGTGCTCGGCATCAACCGGATCGCCGGCGGCGCGGTCGGCTCGTTCTCCCCGGTCACGCTGATCCTCGCGGCAGTACTGGCGGCGGCCGGCTGGGCGTTCGGTCACCTCGGCGGCGCGGCCGCCGGTTTCCTGCTTCGCAACCAACTGCGGGACGCACTCGATCCCGAGAATCTGAGGGCGGCCTGATGACGACAATTCCTGTGGCGATCCGCCCGGCCCTGCTGCTCGGCGTGCCGAACCGGATCACGCTGGTCCGGACCGTGATCGCGATGGCGGTCGCCACCTACGCGTTCCGCACCGGCGATCTGACCTGGCTGGTGATCGGGTACTTCGCGTACTGGTTCGGCGACAGTCTCGACGGCTGGGCGGCCCGCCGGCGCAACGAGGAGTCGCTGTCCGGTGCGGTGTTCGACATCGTCTGCGACCGGGCGTGCTCGTTCCTGCTGGCCGCCGCGTTCATGGCGACGTACCCGCAGACCATCGGACCGCTGGCGATCTACCTGGTCCAGTTCGGCGTACTGGACACGATGCTGACGTTCTCGTTCCTGCTCTGGCCGTGGATGCTCAGCCCGAACTACTTCTACAAGGTCGACCGGCCGATCTACCTGTGGAACTGGTCCAAGCCGGCCAAGGCGATGAACACGGGCGCCGTGGTGATCTCGCTGATCGTCGCCGGGGAGACGGGCGCCCAGTGGCTGCCGTACACCGTCGCCGTCGCGGCGCTGGTCGTCAAGGTGGTGTCGTCGTACCGGCTGATCATGATCCTCTGCGGCCGCCGGGCCGCCGCTCCGGAGGAGTCCGGTGATCCGGTGTGACCCTGGTCCCTCCCCCAACAGGGCCCCAGATCCGTGGCGATGGCCGTGATCACGCTTAGCCTCGGAGATATGTGGGTGTGGCAACTGGTCCTCGCGGTGGGCTTCGGCATCGGGTCCGCCGTCGTACCGTTCCTGAACGCGGAGGCGTACGTCCTCGCGCTCGGCGCCACGAACACCCTGGACCCGGTGACCGCCGCGATCGGCGTCTCGATCGGCCAGACCATCGGCAAGGTCGCGATGTTCCTCGCCGTCCGGTACCGGCCCGGCTACGCGGCCCACAAGCACAAGGAGCCCAAGGCCCTCAACCTGGACACCCGCTGGGGCCGCCTGCGGCAGCGCAACCGCGACCTCAGCAAGCGGTTGCTGGACGCGATGAGCGACAGCCGCTGGGGTTTCCCGGTCACGCTGCTGAGCGCGTTCGTCGGCGTCCCACCGCTGTACGGCGTGGCGCTGATCGGCGGCGCCTCGCGGATGCGGACCGTCGTCTTCACCCTGTCGGTCCTGGTCGGCCGCGCCGCCCGCTTCATCCTGCTCGCGCTCGGCGTGAGCCTTTTCTAGAACGCTCGGCGTGAGCCTTTTCTAGAACCTGCGGCCGGTCAGCTGTTCGTAGGCGCTGATGTACGCCGACCTGGTCCGCTCGACCACCTCGTCGGACAGCGGCGGCGGCGCCTCGCCGGACGTACGGTCCCAGCCGGACTCGAACTGCAGCCAGTCCCGGACGATCTGCTTGTCGTACGACGGCTGCTGCTTGCCCGGCGCCCACTGGTCGGCCGGCCAGAACCGGCTCGAGTCCGGCGTCAGCACCTCGTCGGCCAGCACCATCGTCCCGTCCGCCCGGGCGCCGAACTCGAACTTCGTG
>DASXXB010000208.1:0-10047 GCA_036503355.1 Kribbella sp.
GGCTCCGTGGGTCGCCGGCGGGAGCCGGACGAGGCTCGCACGAATCCCGCGGTCGGCGAGTGTGAGGACATGGCGCGCGGTCGCAACCCGGTCTCCGCCGCCGCTCACCGGGCCGGTGCTGTCGTGGGCAGAGCGGCCGTCCTCCTCGGTCGCCACCGTGCCCGGGGCGACACCGACCACGCCGAGCACACCTGACGCGACCACCAAGGCCTTGCCTGTGCCGGACAGCCGCTCCGCGAACGCATCGATCACCGCTCGGTCGTCCTGCGCCGCCCGTGCGTAGTTCCCGGAGAAGGCGATGTCGTGCTTGAAGCCGAGGTGTACGACGGCATCGGCCGCCCCCGCCGCATCGGCCAGCACCTCGAGATCGTCCAGCGTGCCCGGTACGACGTCCGCGCCGGCCGACCGTACTGCAGCCGCGGAACGGTCCGAACGCGCCAGCGCCGCGACCGTGTGGCCGTGCGCCAGGAGCTCCGGGACCAGGCCGGAACCAACCCAACCGGATGCGCCCGTGACGAAGATGTGCATGCGTGTCTCCTCTGACTTTGAACGGTGACTCGATTATTAGTACGATCGTTCAAAGAAATCAACCGAGGGAGTCAGGACATGGCAGGCAGGCCCGTCGACCAGCAGCGGCGTGACGAGCTTCTCGACGCGGTCGTCGGGTACGCCGTCGAGCACGGCTTCGCGGAGCTCACCTGGCGTCCACTCGCGACGGCGCTCGGCGTGACGCCGACGACGCTGGTCCATCGGTTCGGGAGCAAGGAGCAGATGATCCAGGCCGTCCAGCAGCGCCTCCGGGAGCGGATCATTACCGAGACTGCGCCGTCGGACGGCGTTGATCTGCCGGCCTACGTACGGCGCGTGTGGGAGCGCGTGGCCGACCCGGATCGCGCCGGTGAGTTCCGGCTGTTCTTCGCCGTCTACGGCCAGGCGCTGCAGGCCCCGGAGACGTTCGCGGATTTCCTCGGCCATGTCGTCGCCGATCCACTGGCCGCGTTCGCCGCGGACAGCGACGAAGGCACAGCGACCCTGGTCCTCGCCACTCTGCGAGGTCTCGTCCTCGACCTCCTCACCACCGGCGACCGGGATCGGGTCGGCGTCGCGGCGGATGCCTTCATCGCACGCTTGCGGTGATCGGAGGAGTCAGGACTCGGTGGGTGGGTGGTGTTCGACGGTGGACTTGATGGACGAGAGCGTGTTGTCGAGTTCTTCGTCGACGGGGGCGTCGGCGTTCGTGTGGACGCGGACGGTGAGCTTCGAGGTGCCGTCGGCAACGAAGTCGACGATCAGTTCACCGCCGTACCCGTGGGGTCCGTCCATGCCCCAGCGCAGGATGCGGTCCTCGTCGAGGACGTCGATCCAGCCGCCGCGATGACCGCCGCCGACGGTGACGTCGACGTCCTCGCGGACGGCCTGGTGCGGCCGGCGGGCCTCGGGGCCCTGGGCGGTGACGGGGGTCTCCGCCTTGCGGTGCAGCGAGGTCAGCCAGGGCAGGTACTCCGGCAGTTTGTCGAGGTCGGAGAGCCGGTCGAACAGGACGTTCGGCGCGACGTCGACCGTGGTCCAGGCTTCGTGGTCAGCCATCTGGTCAGGCATCTGGTCAGCCGTGTTGTCAGCCATGGGGATGCTCCTTCCGGAGACGCAGTTCGGGCAGGACCTCGGTGCGGTAGAGGTTCATCATGTCGACGCTGTGCGGGCCCATGTTCGCGACGTACACCTCGTCGAACCCCGCTTCGGCGTACGGCGTGAACGCATCGACGTGCACGTCCGCCTTCGGCCCGCACGCGACGGATTGCGCGGTCGACTCCTTGGTGACCAGTTGCGAGGCCTGCTCGAAGTGGCGCGGCGAGGGGAGGACCTGGGCGAGTTCGCCCGGCAGGCCCGCGTTGGCCCAGATCCGGTGCGCCTGCTCGGCGCCCTCCTCGGCGGTCGGCGCGTAGCTCACCTTGAACCCGGCCTGCGCCGGTTTGTCGCCGCCGCCGTGGTCGCGGAACCGCTGCAGCAGGTCCGGATCGGGCGAGGTGGTCAGGTAGCCGTCCGCGATCCGCGCCGCGACATCTGTTGCCTCGGGCCCGAATCCGGACATGTAGATCGGCAACGGCTGCTCGGGGCGGGTGTAGATCCGGGCCGTGTCGACGGTGTAGTGCTTGCCGTGGTGGCTCACGAATCCGTCCTCGGTCCACAGCCGCCGCATGATCTCGACCGCTTCCTCGAGCATTTCGAGCCGTACGTCGACGGTCGGCCAGACCGAGCCGAGCACGTGCTCGTTCAGCGCCTCACCGGTGCCGACCCCGAGCCGGAACCGCCCGTTCAGCAGGACGGCGCTGGTCGCGGCGGCCTGGGCGATCACCGCGGGATGGATCCGGACGGTCGGACAGGTGACGGCGGTGGTGACGGGAAGCTCGCACACCTGTGAGATCGCGCCGATCGCCGACCACACGAACGCGCTCTGGCCCTGTTCGTCGTTCCACGGGTGATAGTGGTCGCTGATCCACAACCCGTCGAACCCGGCCTCCTCGGCCATCCGGGCCTGTTCGATCAGCTCGGCAGGCGTGTACTCCTCGCAGGACAGAAAATATCCGATCTTCACGTGCAGCCTCCGATCACTCGCTCCCTTCCCGAGTGCCCCCTCCAGCGCGCTGCATTCCCCGAAAGGCGCGGTACTCCTTTAAAGGCTGTACAGACGCACCTAGCGGCGTAGTGTCTGCCCAGGCGCGGTCTTCTCGATCCGAGGGATGTGATGCATGAGAACTGTCAGGGGGTTGTCTGCACTGCTCGCCGTAACGTTGACGGGCCTGGGGATCGCCACGGCACTGCCGGCGGCACACGCCGATCCCGATCCGAACCTGCACATCACGTCGGTGACACTGAGCAGGACCAGCGTCGCCGTCAGCGGACTCAACACGGTCCCGGTCACCGTGACGGTCAAGGGGTCCTACGGCTCCGGCACGCCGGAGGAGAACAAGGCGCCGGTGAACGTGATCCTCGAACGCACCGGCGGCAGCGGTCAGAGGTCGACGCTGTGGTCGACAAACCTCCCGCGGCTGGCGAACGGCACCTGGGGTGGATCGCTGTACGTGCCGTCGACTGCCAACGGTACGTTCCGAGTGAGCGGGGTGATGACCGGCCCGTACTTCCCGAACAGCGGGCGGTCGACGACGCCGTCGCCGTACCCCGGACCAGTGCTCACGGTCACCGGAACGCACCAGCCGAAGATCACGGCGTCGGTGATCCCGAAGGTGGTGCCGTACAACACGTTCTTCTCGATCAAGTGGGCGGTCACCGACGCACAGACCGGCAAGCCGTACGGCAGTCGGGTCCGGGTGGTCGCCGACGGCTCGTGCGGCAATTACGTCGGTCCGTACTACACCGATCTCACCGGCACCGACGGTCTGCTGACCAGGGCCTACAACCCGGCCGACGCCTACCAACCCGTCTGTCTGGGGCTGCCCAGCAATCCGGCGTTGGTCGCCGGGCTGGGATTCCTGGTGACCGTCAAACCGGTCATCAGTGCGGTCCCGGCGTGGACGGCCGCGTCGGTCGGCACGGTCGTCCCTGTCAACGGGATCGTGTACCGGGTGCAGCCCGGTTGCAAGGTTTACGTGCAGCGGCTGTACGGCGCTACGCAATGGCGGACCGTCAGTACAGCGTCGGTGCGGTTGTCGGACCGCTACACGGCCAACGTGCAACTGGCATCCAAGGGCAACATCCCCTACCGCGCCTACTTCCCGCCCTGCCACTCAGTCGTGGCACTCAGCAAAACCTTCTACATCCGCACAACCTGAACCCACGCTGGGCAAGCACGCTCCCACACGATAAGAGCGCCGCGACCCGCTCCGGGGCGCGGCGCTCTTGCAGGGCATCCACCTCGCGGCGGTTCGCGGCAGCTCGTCGAGGTCGTTGCCTGCGCTTGTCAGTACGTGGCAGTCGCTGCGAGCAGAGCGAGCAGATCGCGGGCGGCAGCCCGCAGTTGCGCGCGCTGAGCGCCAAGGAGCGCGCGTCAGCACGCACCGCCTGCGGGTGGGTGGGAGCGGGGCGGAGCGCGGCGACGGAGGAGCCGTGCGTAGGACCGCGTGGGGTTCTTCAGTTAGCGGCGGGGGCGGGTTAGGTAGGCGGTGGCGGCTGCGGTGGCGGCTGCGGCGCCCGCCAGGAGGGTGCGGTGGCGGGAGGCCCAGACCTGGTAGCTGCGGGTGGTGGAGCGGTTGTCGAATTCGCCGTGGGCGCCGTAGTCGTGGCTGTGGTCGTCGGCGGGGCTCCACAGGTTGGCGGCCTGTTCGTTCGGCTGGTCGGTTTGCTGGGACTTGTAGCCGGTACGCGCGAGGTAGCGGTCGAGGAGGCCGGCGGCGAACTTGTTGGCGACCAGGGTCAGGGCGGTCGGACCACCGACCCAGTACTCGCGGCGCCGCGGATGGTCGGCCGCGTAGACGACCGCATCCGCGGCGACCTCGGGCTGGAAGATCGGCGGCACCGGCTGCGGGTGTTTCGGCAGCCGTGACAGCACCCACGAGAACTGAGGTGTGTTGACCGCGGGCAGCTGCACCATCGTGACCCGCACGTGCGACTTGTCGTGCATCAGTTCGCAGCGCAACGAGTCATGGAAGCCCTGGATGGCGTGCTTCGCTCCGCAGTACACCGACTGCAGCGGGATCCCGCGGTAGGCCAGCGCCGACCCGACCTGGACGATCGTGCCGTGGTCGCGCGGTTTCATCCGGGACAGCGCCGCGCGGGTCCCGTTCACGTACCCCAGGTAGGTGACCTCGGTGGCGCGCCGGAACTCGCTCGGCTCGATGTCGAGGAACGGCGCGAACACCGACGTGAACGCGACGTTGGCCCACACGTCGATCGGCCCGAACTCCTTCTCGATCTGTTCGGCGGCCGCGTCGACCTGGTGATCGTCCGCGACGTCGACAGAGATCGGCAACGGGGTCCCGCCCGCCGCGGTCACGTCGCGGACGGCACCCTCCAGCCCGGCCTCACCACGCGCGAGCAACGCGACCTTGTCCCCGCGACGCGCGAACGCGACCGCACTCGCCCGGCCCACACCCGCACTGGCTCCGGTGACCACCACAACTTGTCCCACTTGACCCCTCCTCAGCTCGCGGCCTGGCGTTCGAAGATCTCGGTGATCTCCTCGACCGACAGTTCCTTGGTTTCCGGGATGAACGAGTTCACGAACAGCAGCGCGACCGCGGAGAGGACCGCGAACAGCACCATCAGCCAGGCCAGTCCGAAGCCTTTCAGCATCGTCGGCACCAGCAGGATCAGCGCGAAGTTCGCGATCCAGTCGGCCGCGGCACCCAGCGCGGCGGCCCGTCCGCGGACGGCGGTCGGGAAGTACTCGCCCTGGATCAGCCAGCCGGTCCCGCCGACGCCGATCGCGAACGCCGCGATGAACAGGTTCAGCCCGATCATGATGAAGACGATCCGGGTGAGGCCGCCGGTGAACGCGACCCCGGCCGCCCCGATCAGCATCGCGACCGCCATCACGGAGTACCCGCCGAGGGCGAGCTTGCGGCGGCCGACGCGGTCGATGAACTTGAACGCGAAGAAGGTCGCGATGACGTTCACCAGGCTCATCAGCGCCGTGACCGCGACGGCTGCGACGGCTGCCTTGACCTTGTCGTCACCGCTTTGCAGATAGGGCTGCAACAGCTTCGGCCCGTAGTAGAACGTCAGGTTGATCCCGGTGATCTGCTGGAACGCGAAGAAGACGCACACCACGATCAGCGCGCGCTTGACCCCGCGTGTCCAGTGCCGGGTCTGCCGGCCGGCCTTGGCCTCCTCCGCGTCGACCTCGCGGGCGCTGCGTTCGATCTGCTCGGCGCTGACGTCGATGTCGAGTTTGGCGAGCGCGTCGTGCGTGTCGTCGTACCGTCCCTGCCGCATCAGCCAGCGCGGGGACTCCGGCATCCGGGTCCGCAGGACGAGCGCGAACAGGGCCGGTACGGCGCCGAGCCCGAGCAGCAGGCGCCAGTCGAACGACCGGACGTGCTCCGGGAGCGGGATCAGGACGGCGAGCGCGATCAGGTACGAGATCAGGATGCCGACGGTGATCATCCACTGCTGCAGGATGCCGAGCGCGCCGCGGCGCGCCTTCGGTGCGTATTCGGCGATGTACGCCGTGGCGATCGCGGAATCTGCTCCGATGGCCAGCCCGATCAGCGTCCGGGCGAACAGTAGCACCCAGGCGTCCCAGGCGAACGCGGACAGCAGCGCGCCGAGCGCGTAGATGGCGGCGTCGACGATCAGGAGCGACTTGCGGCCGAGCCGGTCCGAGGTCGGTCCGGCGGCGAGCGCGCCGACGGCGGCGCCGATGGACGCGCCGGCCACCAGGTAGCCGAGCGCGAGCGTGCCCAGGTCCCAGGGCAGGAAGTTGATGACCGAGCCGATGTTCGCGGTGTCGTACCCGAACAGGAACCCGCCAACGGTCGCGAGCAGGGTCAGCGACCAGTAGAACGACGTCGGCACCCGGGTGTCGAGATGATCGAGCACTCCGGTGGCCGAATCTCGCTGCGGCGCCACGGGGATGCGCCTCCTCACTTGATCAGCACTGTCCCGTTCCCGGTGACCAGTCCGGAGCGCTCGAAACCCGTTTGCCCCCGGTCCACCCCGGGTACCGACGGCGCGATCGAGTCCGGGAGGTCGCCTTGGCGGTGCATGTGGAGATCGACGGCACGAACAGCCCGAGCAGCCCGAGCAACATGGCGTTGCCCGCGGGGCTGGTGGGCGCGTTGGAGTCGGCCGTCGACGGTGAGGTGCGGTTCGACGCCGGTTCGCTGGCGACGTACTCGTGTGACTCCTCCAACTACCGGCAGATACCGCTCGGGGTGGTGGTGCCGCGCACTGTCGATGCGGCCGTCGCGGCGGTCCGGGCGTGCAGCCGTGCGGACGTACCGGTGCTGTCCCGTGGCGGCGGTACGAGCCTTGCCGGGCAGACCACCAACGCGGCGGTCGTGATCGACTGGACGAAGTACTGCAACCGCGTCGTTTCGGTCGACGCCGCGGCACGGACGTGTGTCGTCGAACCGGGGATCGCGCTGGACGACCTGAACCGGGCGCTCGGGCCGGACGAACTGATGTTCGGGCCGCGGCCGTCGACGCACCAGAGCTGCACGATCGGCGGCATGGTCGGCAACAACTCGTGCGGCGCGAGCGCGCAGGCCTACGGAAAGACCGTCGACAACGTCCGGCGGCTCGAGGTACTCACCTACGACGGCACCAGGATGTGGGTCGGACCAACGGACGATCCGGGGCAGATTGCCGCGGGCAACGATCGGCGTGCGGAGATCTATCGCGACCTGCTCGCGCTGCGGGACCGTTACCTCGGCGAGCTGCGCACGGGCTTCCCGCACATCCCGCGTCGCGTGTCCGGGTACAACCTGGACGCGCTGCTGCCGGAGAACGGCTTCGATGTCGCCCGCGCACTGGTCGGCAGTGAGGGCACGCTGGTCACGGTGCTGCACGCGGAGCTGGAGCTCGTGAAGGTTCCGAAGTACCAGACGATGGTGGTGCTCGGCTATCCGAGTGTGGAGGAGGCCGGTCGCGCGGTACCGCGGGTCCTGCCGCACAAGCCGTGGCAGCTCGAAGGGCTGGACGAGATCCTGATCGATCTCGAACACGACGAGCACACCGTCGACTCCGCGATTCAACGGCTGCCGGAGGGACGCGGCTGGCTGACCGTGCAGTTCGCCGGCGACACGTTCGAGGAAGCCGACCGGGCCGCGCACGGGTTGATGGAGGACCTGAAGGACACCGACGCGACGGTCAGTTATCTCGACGATCCGGGCCGTGAGCAGCAGCTGATCGAACTCCGGGAGGCCGGTCTCGGCGCGACCGCCCACCCAGCCGCGAAGCACGAGAACTGGGAGGGCTGGGAGGACTCCGCCGTACATCCCGACGACCTCGGGGACTACCTGCACGATCTGCGTGACCTGCTCGACCGCTTCGGGTACGACGAGACCGAGACGTCGCTGTACGGGCACTTCGGCCAGGGCTGCGTGCACACCCGGATCCCGTTCGAGTTGCGTACCGCCGACGGCATCGCGCAGTACCGCGACTTCGTCCAGCAGGCCGCGCTGATGGTGAAGCGGTACGGCGGGTCGCTGTCGGGGGAGCACGGCGACGGCCAGTCGCGGGGCGAGCTGCTGACCACGATGTTCGGGCCGGAGCTGGTCCGGGCGTTCGGTGAGTTCAAGGCGATCTTCGATCCGCGGAACCGGATGAACCCGGGCAAGATCGTCGAGCCGAACCCGCTGGACTCGCACCTGCGGCTCGGGACCGGGTTCGCGCATCCGCCGATCCCGAGCGAGTTCGGCTATCCGCGCGACGACGGCAAGTTCAGCAAGGCGACGATGCGCTGCGTCGGGATCGGGAAGTGCCGGCAGTCGTCGTCGGCGGAGGGCGAGGTGATGTGCCCGTCGTACCTGGTCACCCGGGAAGAGGAGCACTCGCCGCGCGGGCGGTCCCGCTTGCTGTTCGAGATGGTCCGCGGTGAGGTGATCCCGGACGGCTGGCGTTCGATCGAGGTGCGGGACGCGCTGGACCTGTGCCTGGCGTGCAAGGGCTGCAAGGTGGACTGCCCGGTCGGGGTGGACGTGGCGACGTACAAAGCCGAGTTCATGTCGCACCACTACCGGCACCGGCTGCGCCCGACGGCGCACTACTCGATGGGCTGGCTGCCGGTGTGGGCGCAACTCGCCAGCCGGGCGCCCCGTGCGGTCAACGCGGTGACGCAGGCGCCCGCTCTGTCGGGACTGTTGAAGCGTGCGGGCGGGATCGCGGCCGAGCGTCAGCTGCCGCAGTTCGCGGACGAGACGTTCACCGACTGGTTCTCGAAACGTCCGCAGCGGCCGGGCACCCGCGTGGTGCTCTGGCCGGATACGTTCACGAACTTCTTCCACCCGTCGATCGGCCGCGCCGCGGTCTCCGTACTCGAAGCGGCGGGTTACCAGGTCACGATCCCGGAGCGCCCGGTGTGCTGCGGCCTCACCTGGATCTCGACCGGTCAGCTCGGCATCGCCAAGCGGGTGCTCCGGCGTACGGCGAACGTTCTTCGGGACACGATCCGCGCCGGCGTACCGATCGTCGGGCTGGAGCCGTCGTGCAGCGCCGTGTTCCGGTCGGACGCGCCGGAACTGCTGGACGACGAGGAGGACATCCGGCGGCTGTCGAAGCAGTTCGTCACGTTCGCGGAGCTGCTGAAGGACTGGGAACCGCCGCATCTCGACGTGCACGCGATGGTGCAGACGCACTGTCATCAGCACGCGGTGCTGTCCTCGGACGCCGGCCTGATGCAACGGGCCGGGATCGACCGCGAGCAACTGGATTCCGGCTGCTGCGGCCTCGCGGGCAACTTCGGCTTCGAGCGCGGGCACTACGACGTTTCGATCGCCGCGGCCGAGCGCGTGCTGCTGCCCAAGGTGCGGGCCGCGTCCGCGGAGACCGTGATCGTTGCCGACGGCTTCAGCTGCCGGACCCAGATCGAGCAAGCGACCGACCGGCGGGCTGTTCATCTCGCCGAACTTCTGGCCACCGGGCTGCAGAAAGGATTGCAATGAGCACGACAGTTGGCGACTACGTCCTCCAGCGGCTGCGCGACTGGAAGGTCGAGCACGTTTTCGGGTACGCCGGTGACGGCATCAACGGACTGCTCTCGGCCTGGCAGAAGGCGGAGAACCAGCCGCAGTTCGTCCAGGCACGGCACGAGGAGATGGCGGCCTTCGAGGCGGTGGGGTACGCGAAGTTCACCGGGCGGGTCGGCGTCTGTACGGCGACCAGCGGCCCGGGCGCCATCCACCTGCTGAACGGGCTGTACGACGCGAAGCTCGATCACGTGCCGGTGGTCGCGATCGTCGGCCAGACGGCACGCACCGCGATGGGCGGCAACTACCAGCAGGAGGTGGACCTGCAGTCGCTCTACAAGGACGTCGCGTCGGAGTACTGCCAGACCGTGATGGTCCCCGAGCAGTTGCCGAACGTTCTCGACCGGGCGATCCGGATCGCGATGGCCCGCCGTACCGTGACCGCCCTGATCATCCCGTCCGA
>DASXXB010000209.1:0-5895 GCA_036503355.1 Kribbella sp.
GTTCCTGGCCGCGCTGATGGTGCCGCCGATCTTCACCACGCTGCCGAACTTCGTGCTGATCAAGAACCTCGGGCTGCTGAACAGCTTCGCCGGCATCATCCTGCCGGGCGCGTTCATGACGCCGTTCGCGATCTTCTTCCTGCGGCAGTTCTTCCTCGGCATCAACCGGGAACTCGAGGAGGCGGCGATGATCGACGGTGCCGGGCACCGGCGGATCTTCTTCGGCTTGGTGATCCCGATGAGCGCGGCACCGATCGCGACGCTGGCGATCCTGACCTACATCAACTCCTGGAACGACTACTTCTGGCCGCTGCTCGTCGGGCAGCAGGAGAACGTCCGGGTGCTGACCGTCGCCTTGGGTGTCTTCCGGTCGCAGACGCCGCAGGGCGGTCCGGACTGGGCCGGGCTGATGGCGGCGACCCTGATCGCGGCGCTGCCGATGATCACCTTGTTCCTGGCGTTCGCCAAGCGGATCACCAACTCCATCGGCTTCTCGGGGATCAAATGAATCTCTCACGAAGGACTTTGCTGAAGGCAGGACTCGCCTCGCTGGCCGTACCCGCGGTTGCTGCGTGCAACAACGGGGCGGCGGCCCGGGGAGACGGCGAGATCATCTACTGGCTGTGGGACTCCGCGCAGCTGCCGATGTACACCGAATGCGCGAAGGTGTTCCACGAGCAGAACCCGCAGTACAAGGTCAAGATCGAGCAGTACGGCTGGAACGACTACTGGTCGAAGCTCGTCACCGGGTTCATCTCGGACACCGCGCCGGACGTGTTCACCGGCCACTCGTCGAAGTACCCGCTGTTCGCCGACAAGGGACAGGTGCTGCCGATCGACGACTACGTCGCCCGCGACAAGGTCGACCTCGGCATCTACCAGAAGGGGCTCGCGGATCGCTGGATCGGTGCCGACGGCAAGCGGTACGGACTGCCGAAGGACTGGGACACCGAGGTCTACTTCTACAACAGCGCGTTGACCGAGGCGGCCGGGATCAGCACCGAGCAGCTCAACTCGATGACCTGGAACCCGAAGGACGGCGGGACGTTCGAGCAGATCGTCCGGCGGCTGACCGTCGACTCCAAGGGGCGCCGGGGTGACCAGCCCGGGTTCGACAAGGGCAACGTGAAGGTCTACGGCCTCGGGTACGCCGATGCCGGTGGCGGCGACGGGCAGACCAGTTGGAGCTGGTACGCCGCGAGCAACGGCTGGAAGTACTCCGAGGGCGAGCCGTGGGGGACGAAGTTCTTCTACGGCGACCCGAAGTTCACCGAGACGATCGGGTGGTGGCGCGGGCTGATCACCAAGGGCCTGATGCCGACGTACGCCCAGGCGAAGTCCGGGGTGGACGTGACGACGTCGTTCGGTGCGGGGAAGTACGCGATCACTCCGAACGGCTCGTGGATGCTCGGGACGTACGGCACGCTGAAGCAGGTGAAGACGAAGCTTGCGCGGCTGCCGATCGGGCCGATCGGGAAGCGGATGTCGATGATGAACGGGCTCGCGGACACGATCTGGGCCGGGACCACGCGGCGGGACGCGTCCTGGGCGTGGGTGAAGTTCCTCGGTTCGCAGACCGCGCAGGACATCGTCGCCAAGGCGGGGGTGGTGTTCCCGGCGGTGGCGGCGAGCATGCCGGCCGCGAAGGCGGCGTTCGCGAAGAGCGGCTGGGACGTGACACCGTTCCTGGAGCCGGTCGAGGCCGGTGACGTCTTCCCGTACCCGGCCAATCCGAACGCGGCGGACGTGACCGCGGTGATGACGCCGGCGATGGACGCGGTGATGTCCTTCGAGGCCGATCCGTCGTCGCTGGCGAAGGCGAACAAGGACGTGAACCAGATCCTCTCGGCGAGCGCCTAGGGATTGTCCCTGGGTGGGCCTACGCCCGGGGGAGTACGTCGTACTGCGTCCAGCGGTGCAGCGTGCTCCTCCGGGGGTAGCGGAGGTGCCGCCGCTGAGGCGACGCGGAGCAGGGGTGCGGAACGACAACCTTGGTGGCATCGGAGAACCTTCGATCGAACACCAGGGAGAGTCATGAACGAGGAGAGGCCGGGCGGACCGATCCGCATCGGCGACCGTGAACGCGAGGACGCCGTGCGGCGTCTGGGCGAGCATTACGAAGCCGGCCGGCTGAGCGCGGAGGAACACTCCGACCGCGTCGAGCAGGCCCTCAAGGCCAAGACCGAGGCAGATCTGCAGGCGCAGTTCGCCGACCTGCCCGGGCCGCACCAGACCGGCGCCGGCTCCTACAGCGCGGAAGGCGCGGGCGGGCCGGGCGAGGGTTGGGCCGGGCCGTGGGGTTGGCGCAAGCCGCCGTGGACGGCACCGGAGAACTCCGCAGCCAGTGCTGGGGCGGCGGGGCCTGGCTCCGGCAGTGGTGGATTCGGCAGTGGGGGATTCGGTGGACCGGGATGGCGCCGGCCTGGGTTCCTCGGGCGGGTTCCGTTGCCGTTGCTGGTCGTGCTGGGTGTGCTCGGCGTACTGGCGTCGATCGGGTGTGTGGTGGGTGGCGGACATCCGCCGATCCTGCCGCTCGCGCTGATCGTGGCGGCCGTGTTCGTCGTCCGCAAGCGCCGGATGGAGCGCCGAATGGAGCACAGGATGGGGCACGGCGGATGAGAAACGTCTACCGGATCGTCGGCCTGCTGATCGCGATCGCGGTCGTGCTCCAGGTCGCCTCGATCGCACTGTCCGGTTTCACGATCGCCAAGGACGCCGACGACGGGACCGCGATCGGTGCCGACTACAGCAACTTCGGCGAGGCTTACCACAGCATCGCCGGCATGGTGATCGGCCTGCTCGCGCTGGTGTTCCTGATCGTGTCGTTCCTCACCGACGTACCGCGCGGCCGGATGCTGGCCGGGATCGTGGTCGGCCTGGTGGTCCTGCAGTTCCTGCTCGCGGTGGTCTCCTTCGGGGTGCCTGCGCTGGGCCTGCTGCACGGGATCAACGGGCTCGTGATCGCCGGTGTCGCCAGCGCCGGCGCGCGGCGGGCCGCCGTACCGAATCAATCCGTGACCAGTGGCTGAGGTCAAGAAACGTCGGTGGGGCCGGCTGGTCGCCCTGGGGGTGACCCTGGCGGTACTCGTACCGCTCGGGTACCTCTGGGCGACCAGCCTCGTCCCGGGCTCGTACAACCCGGCGGAGATGGGGTACGCCGACTACGGCGGCGGCCCGGGCTCGATGGAACACATGCACCACGGCGGGATGAGCGTCGCGGACCTGACCGGACCCAGGACGGGTACGCCGACCGTGGACGTGACACTGGTCGCGCGGAAGCAGAAGTACCAGCTGGCGTCGGGGGAGAAGGTCGACGGGTACACGGTCAACGGGACCTCACCCGGTCCGCTGATCCGGGCGCGCGTCGGCGATCTGGTCCAGGTCACGTTCGTGAACGAGTCCGTGCAGGACGGCGCCACGCTGCACTGGCACGGGATCGACGTACCGAATGCCGAGGACGGCGTGGCCGGCGTGACGCAGGACGCCGTACCGGTGGGTGGGAAGCACGTGTACCGGTTCAAGGCGACGCAGGCCGGCACATACTGGTACCACTCGCACCAGGTGTCGAGCGACGAGGTGAAGGGCGGGCTGTTCGGCCCGATCGTGATCGCGCCCGCGGCGCCCGGTGATGTGGTCGCGACGATCCACACGTACGACGGGAAGCGGACCATCAACGGGCGTACCGGCGCCGGGCGCGTGGACGTGCCCGCTGGTACGACGGCGCGCGTGCGGGTGATCAACACCGACAACGCGATCCTGCGGGTCGGGCTGCTCGGGACGCAGTACAAGGTGGTGGCGGTCGACGGCCGGGACGTCCACGAGCCGTCGCTGGTGACGGCTGCCTATGCGCTGCCTGCCGGTGGACGCGTGGATCTCGAGGCGGTGGTGCCGCCGGGCGGGATGCGGTTGGTGGCCGGTACGTCGTCGTTGTCGCTCGGGATCGGGCCGGGCGATCCTCCGCATGGTGACCTGCCGGCGGGCAGCGTCGATCTGCTGAGCTACGGGAAGCCGGCGCCGCTGGGTTTCGATCCGTTGAAGGCGAACCGGAACTTCGAGTACCGGATCGGCCGGACGGCCGGGTTCCTGGACGGGAAGCCGGGGCTGTGGTGGACGATCAACGGGCACAAGTTCCCCGACGTACCGATGTTCATGGTCGCCGAGGGCGACGTGGTGCGGATGAAGATCTCGAACACCAGCGGCCAGGCGCACCCGATGCACCTGCACGGTCACCACGCCGTCGTACTGTCCCGCAACGGCGTGGCCGCCACCGGTTCACCGTGGTGGGTCGACACGCTCGAGGTGGGCAACAAGGAGACGTACGAGATCGCGTTCGTCGCCGACAACCCCGGCCTATGGATGGACCACTGCCACAACCTCCCCCACGCCTCCGAAGGCCTGATGACCCACCTCATGTACGAGGGAGTGAGCACCCCGTACCGCGTCGGCGGACACTCCCACAACGAACCAGAGTGAAACCACCACCCGCCGGGACACGTCCATCACTCATGATGTTCCGATGAGCGACGACGACCTCCACGGCCGTCAGCAGGTGCTGCTGCTCGCGTTCTTCCTCACGATCGGCGGCGGGCTGTACTTCGTCGGATGGCTCACCCGCCCGAGCTTCCTCTACGACAACCCGCTCGTCTGCGCCGCCATCGCGGGCGGGGCCTGCTACCCCGCCCGCTTCCTGGTCGAGCTGTTCCCCTGGTGGAAGCGCCTGGAGCAGCCCAGCGCACGCACACTGGCCCGCCGCGAGCGGCGCCGTGAACGGGATCTTGCCGAGGCCCGCGAGGCGGCCGCTCGTCGCCGGCCCGATGGCGGCGAGGGCAAGCATCGACGGGTGGGAAGGAGGCGAGTCGGGTTTCGTGGGGTGCTGCTCAGAACCGGCCAGCTGCTCGTCGGCCTGCCGCTCGCGCTGGGTTCGCTCGCGATCCTGCCGCTGGGTGTCTACACCTCTCACTCCAACCAACGGCTGATCGCCGAGGGCCCGGTCCAGCAGGCCGTGGTGGTCTCCGTGGAGGAAGACAAGTGGTCGAAGGGCGACAGCGTGACCGTGAAGGTGGCACGGCCCGGGGACGGTGTACCGGTCGAGGTGGACGGCGGCAACGACCTCGACCCGAGGCCCGCGGTCGGCGACCGGATCGGCGTGGTCGCCGACCCGGAGGATCCGTCGTACCCGATCGCCGCCGAGGTCGACTGGTCGACACCGTGGTGGTTCTGGCTGGTCGGGCTTGTCCCCACCCTGGTGGGGCTGTGGATGGGGCTGGTGATCGCGTTCGGGTGAGGTCAGGAGGCCTCTTGATCGTCGAGGTGCAGGGCCTGCGCGCGATGCAGGGCGGCGATGCGTTCGCAGGCGGCCGTGATCGCGGCCCGCTGTGAGTCGTACGAGCCCCACCAGAGCGGGTTGTCCGGCTGCGGGTCGTGTTCGTCGCCGATGTCGGCGTACCACTCGCCGGCCGACCGGAACACCCGCGCGTGCAGATGGATCTCTGTTCCCAGCTCGTTCACCGCACCACTCCTGGAGTGAGACCGTGTACGTCTCCAGGATGAAACGGCTGCCGTGCGGATCGGCCGAACGACACGCGTGTTCAGGTGACCAGGACGGTGAGTCGCTGGGCGGTGTTGTTGGCGAAGCCGCCGCGGTTCCACTCGGCTTCGATGGGTTGTTCGCGGCCGCTGGTGTCGTAGGCGCGGACGGTGAGGACGTGCTCGCCCGGCGTGGCCTCCCAGTCGTACGCGAACGCCCGCCAGGCGAGCTCGTCGTTGCCGGGGGCATCCAGTTTCGCCTCGTGCCAGTTCACCCCGGCGTCGGTGCTGACCTCGACGCGCTCGATCGGCGCCCAGCCGGACCAGGCCCGGCCGAACAGCCGAACGGTGCCTGCGGCAACGAACCGG
>DASXXB010000210.1:0-8926 GCA_036503355.1 Kribbella sp.
GACGCTCGAGACCACGATCGCCCAGCACCTCGGGTTCAGCCACACGCTGACCAGCGTCGGCCAGGTGTACCCACGGTCCCTCGACTACGAGGTCGTGTCCGCGCTGGTGCAGCTGGCCGCGGGGCCGTCGAGCCTGGCGACCACGATCCGCCTGATGGCCGGCCACGAGCTGGTCACCGAAGGGTTCAAGGAAGGCCAGGTCGGGTCCTCGGCGATGCCGCACAAGATGAACACCCGGTCCTGCGAGCGGGTCAACGGGCTCGCGGTCATCCTCCGCGGTTACGCGTCGATGGCCGGTGAGCTGGCCGGTAACCAGTGGAACGAGGGCGACGTCTTCTGTTCCGTCGTACGGCGGGTGGCCCTGCCGGACGCGTTCTTCGCGCTGGACGGGCTGTTCGAGACGTTCCTGACCGTGCTGGACGAGTTCGGGGTGTACCCGGCGGTGGTGTCGCGGGAGCTGGAGCGGTACCTGCCGTTCCTGACCACGACCAAGGTGCTGATGGCCGCGGTGAAGAACGGCGTCGGCCGCGAGACCGCGCACGAGGTGATCAAGGAGCACGCGGTCGCCACCGCGCTCGACCTCCGCAAGGGGCTCGCGGCGAACGACCTGTTCCACCGCCTCGGCACGGACGGCCGCCTCGGCCTCACCGAGGAGCAGATCGTCGGCATCGTCGGCGAGCCGCTGTCCTTCACCGGCGCGGCCGTCGCCCAGGTCGGCACGGTCGTCGCCAGGATCGACGAGCTCGCCAAGCGCCACCCCGAAGCAGCCGCCTACACGCCGGGTGACATCCTCTAACCCGTGTTCGCACCGCTCACCTGGGTTCTCGTCGCGCTGTCGCTGGTCGCGATGGTGTACGCCGTCGTACTGGCGGCGCGGAACAAGCGCATCGACTGGACGATTCTCGGCCTGCTCGGAGTGGTCGAGGCCGGGTTGATCGCGCAACTCGTCGTCGGCATCGTGCAGTATGCCGGGACCGACCGCGACGTGTCCGGCCCGTTCTTCATCGGGTACCTGATCGGCGCGCTGATCATTCTCCCGGCCGGCGCGTTCTGGGCGCTGGCCGAACCCAGCCGCTGGGGTGCCGGTGTGCTGGCCGTCGCGTGCCTGGTGATCCCGATCCTCGAGCTCCGGCTGCACGACGTGTGGACGGCCTGAGATGACGGATCCGGCTGCCACCAAACATGGCCCGGGGCGGATCCTGATCGCGGTGTACGGCGTGTTCGCGCTGGCGGCGACCGCGCGGGCCGGCGTACAGATCGCCACCAAGTTCGGTGACGCCCCGATCGCGTACCTGTTGTCGGCCGTTGCCGCGATCATCTATTGTGCCGCGACGTTCGCGCTGGCGAAGGCGACGGTGGTGTCCCGCAAGGTCGCCACGGCCGCGATCGCGATCGAGCTGATCGGTGTGATCGGCGTCGGCGCCTTCAGTTACGCCGTACCGGACGACTTCCCGGACGCGACCGTCTGGTCGCACTTCGGCCAGGGCTACGGGTTCGTACCGCTGGTGCTGCCGGTGCTCGGATTGCTCTGGCTTCGTCGCACGCGGTAACTCCCAGGGAACTGCCAGCAGCACGCAGGGGCTGGCACAGGTTGGCCCGACAGCCTGGGTGGCATGCAGATTCCAGGTCACCCTCGGGTCGAGATCGTCGTGCCCGTCAAGAACGAGGAGAACGACCTCGGACCGAACATCAGGCGGTTGCGGGAGTTCCTCGACATCGCCTTCCCGTTTCCGGCCGAGGTCTGCATCGCGGACAACGGAAGTACGGACGCGACGTACGAGATCGCCACGATTCTTTCCGCCGAACTGCCCGGCGTCCGGGTGGTGCGGCTCGAGCAGTCCGGCCGCGGACGCGCGCTGAAACAGGTCTGGTCCGGCAGCACCGCCGACGTGCTCGCGTACATGGACGTCGACCTGTCCACCAATCTGAACGCCCTGCTGCCGCTGGTCGCACCACTGCTCGCCGGACACAGTGATGTTGCCATCGGCACCCGGTTGGCGAAGAGCTCCCGAGTGGTCCGGCGACCGAAGCGGGAGTTCATCTCGCGCTCGTACAACCTGTTGCTGCGGGCAACGCTGAGCGCGCACTTCTCCGATGCCCAGTGCGGATTCAAGGCGATCCGCGCCGACGTGGCGCAGGAGCTGCTGCCGCTGGTGGAGGACACGAGCTGGTTCTTCGACACCGAGCTACTGGTCCTCGCCGAGAAGGCCGGGCTGCGGATCCACGAAGTACCGGTGGACTGGGTCGACGACCTCGACTCGCGGGTCGCGATCGCGAAGACGGTCGGCGAGGATCTGCGCGGGATCGTCCGGCTGATGCGCAGCCGTGTCGATCTGGAGCCGATCCGGCAGAAGTACGGGCGGCCGCGGGTTCTTGATCCCCGGACGGCCCTCGCTGCACGAGTACTGCGGTTCGGCGCGGTCGGTGTGCTGAGCACAGCGGCGTACGCGCTGCTCTATCTCCTGCTGCGCCAGGGGATGCCCGCTCAGGTGGCGAACCTGCTGGCGCTGCTGATCACGGCGGTCGGCAACACCACGCTCAACCGGCGGATCACGTTCGGGGTGCGCGGCGTGGAGGGTCGGTGGCGGCATCAGCTGCGCGGCCTGGTCACGTTCGGGATCGGCTGGAGCCTGACCGCCGCGTCGCTCTGGCTGCTGCACACCGCGGTTCCGGCGCCGCACCAAGCGGTGGAGATCACCGTGCTGACCATCGCGAACCTGGCCGCCACCGTGGTCCGGTTCAGCCTCTTCCAGACGTGGGTGTTCGACGACGACACGCCTGCACTGCCCGCCTTCGAACCCCCTGCGGTTCTTGATCAAACCCGGAGCAACTGAGATGACGACCCTGTCCGATCCAGTCGAGGCGACCAGACCTCGCACGATCACAACGCAGTACACCTTGAGTCGCGACAAGATCCTGTACGGCGGTCTGCTCGCGCTGACCGCGATCGCCTACCTGTGGGGCCTGTCCCGCAACGGGTACGCGAACGAGTACTACGCCGCCGCCGTACAGTCCGGGTCGACGAGCTGGAAGGCGTGGTTCTTCGGATCGTTCGACGCGTCGAGCTTCATCACCGTCGACAAGACGCCGGCCTCGCTGTGGGTGATGGGGCTGTCGGGACGGATCTTCGGCTTCAACAGCTGGAGCATGCTGGTGCCGGAGGCGCTGATGGGCGTCGCGAGCGTTGGTTTCGTGTACGTGTCGGTACGCCGGTGGTTCTCCGCGAACGCGGGTCTCCTGGCCGGGGCGATCCTCGCACTGACGCCAGTCGCCGTACTGATGTTCCGGTTCAACAACCCGGATGCTCTGCTGATCCTGCTGCTGTGCGCCGGTGCTTGGGCGGTGACGCGGGCGATCGACTCTGTGAAGCACTCGGCGCGTTGGATGATCCTGGCCGGTGCGCTGGTCGGGTTCGGGTTCCTCACGAAGATGCTGCAGGCGTTCCTGGTCCTGCCGGCGTTCGGGATCGCGTACCTGGTGGCCGGGAAGCCCGCGCTCGGGAAGCGCTTGGTGCACCTGCTGCTGGCCACGGTCTCGCTGATCGTGAGCGCCGGCTGGTGGGTCGCGATCGTCGAACTGGTGCCCGCGTCCGCCCGGCCGTACATCGGCGGCTCGTCGACGAACAGCATTCTCGAGCTGACGCTCGGGTACAACGGTCTCGGTCGGCTGAGCGGCAACGAGACCGGATCGGTCGGCGGCGGCGTCGGCAACCCGGGCTGGGGCGGTGCTACCGGCGTACAGCGGTTGTTCGGTGGCGAGTTCGCGTCACAGATCGCCTGGTTGTTGCCGGCGGCTCTGATCGCGACCGTCATACTGGTCGTTGCCGCAGGCAAGGCTCCGCGGACGGACCGGAGGCGTGCCTTCGCACTGCTGTGGGGCGGTTGGCTGGTTGTTACGGGGCTGGTGTTCAGCTACATGCAGGGGATCATTCACAGCTACTACATGATCGCGCTGGCGCCGGCGATCGGTGCTCTGATCGGAGCGGCGATGTCCGTGCTGTGGCGTCGTCGTACCGAGTGGTTGCCGCGAGCAACGCTGGCAGGCGGGATCGTGCTAACGGCTGGCTGGAGTTTCGCGCTGTTGAAGCAGACGCCGACTTGGCATCCGTGGCTGCGGTGGGTGGTGCTGTTCACCGGCGTACTCGCGGCTGGGTTGCTGATGCTGCTGCCGGAGTTGAAGCTGCATCGTACGGCGGCTCGGCGGGCGGGGCTGTTGGCGGCGGCGGTGCTTACCGTGAGTGCGCTGGCTGGACCTACGGCGTACTCGCTGTCGACGATCAGCGCGGCGCACACGGGCGCGCTGCCGGCTGCGGGGCCGTCGGGTGTTGGTGGGATGGGCGGACGTGGCGGGTTCGGTGGGCGGATGGGTATGCCGCCTGGGCAGACCGGGACTGGGCAGAACGGCGCCGGTACTGCGCAGCAGCCTGGGACTGGTGTTACGCAGCAGGGTGGCGGTGGAGTCGGCGGGTTCCTTGGGGGTGGTGGGACCAGCGGGGTGTCGAGTGAGCTGGTGACGCTGTTGCAGCAGGGTGCGAAGGGCTACAGCTGGGCCGCTGCGGCGGTGACCGCGAACGGGGCCGCGCCGCTGCAGATCGCGTCCGGTGAACCGATCATGGCGATCGGTGGCTTCAACGGGACCGACGCGGCGCCGTCGCTGGACGAGTTCAAGCAGTTGGTTGCTCAGGGCAAGATCCACTACTTCGTCGGGAGCGGCGGGGGCGGGTTCGGCGGTCCCGGCGGACGGAGCGGGACGTCCAGCGAGATCGCCACCTGGGTCAGCGAGAACTTCACCGCCCAGACCGTCGGCAACACCACCGTCTACGACCTCTCGAACGGAACAGGAGCATGAACATGCCGCACTCCCCAGAAGCCCAGTTCCAAGCGGCAAAGACCACCCAGAACACCCCACCCCAACAGCCGCCCCAGCCGGTGCAGCCACCGAGCCAGCAGCCAATGCAGCACCCGGTCCAGCAGCCGGTCCAGCAGCCGGTGCAGCACCCGGTCCAGCAGTCGCCCGTACAACAGCCGCCCGTGCAGCAGGGGCCGGTGCAGCCGCCCGGCCAGCAGCCGGGCCAGCAGCCAGTACAGGCAACGGGCCAGCAGTCGCCCGTACAGCAGTCGCCCGTGCAGCAGGGGCCGGTGCAGCCGCCCGGCCAGCAGCCGGGCCAGCAGCCAGTACAGGCAACGGGCCAGCAGTCGCCCGTACAACAGCCGCCCGTACAACAGCCGCCCGTACAACAGCCGCCCGTACAACAGCGGCCCGTGCAGCAGCGGACGGGGCAGCAGGCGTCGGTTCAGCAGGCGGTGGCCAAGGGGGGTGGGCGGCCCAGCAATCTGATGCTCGCCGGTGCGGGGTCGATCCTCGCAGTGCTCGCGTTCCTCGGTGGCATGGCGGTCGGACACTAGTGGGACGGGACCAGCAACCAGCAAGGCCAGTTCGGCGGCGGCCGCGGCTTCCCCGGCGGATTCCAACCAGGCCAGGGCGCCGGCCAAGGCACGGGTCAGGGCAACAGCCAAGGCACGCTCCCGGGCCAAGGCACCCAACAGGGCCAAGGCACCCAACCAGGCCAGGGCACCCAGCAAGGCCAGGGCACCCAGCAAGGCCAGGGCACTCAGCAAGGCCAGGGCACTCAGCAAGGGTAGGAAGTCAGCAAGGGTAGGAAAGTCAGCAAGGGGAGGGACCAAGCAAGGGGAGGGGAGTCAGCTGGGACAGGGCTCCGGGGCGCAGCAGGTGCGCGGCCAGACGTAGACCAGCTGACGCACTTCAAGCAGCCCGGCGGGCGCCGAGCGGACACTCGGCCCGCCGGGCCTCTTTGGGCACCGGCCAACCGTGTTGAGTGCCGGCTGACGGTTGGTGGGTGCACAAAGAGAGGTTTCTGGACGGGCGTCAAGGGGTGGGGCGACACGCGGGAGGGTTCGTGGGGGCGTGGGGTGGGGTAGGAACGAGGTCGTGGAATGGTCGAACGTCACCTGGTGCCTGACCGCGCTCGGCGCGGTCGTCGTGCTGATCACGCGTGTTCGGCTCGGTGGCACCGTTGTCGACGGCACCGGTCACGGTGCCGGCCGGCACGGGTACTCCGCCATCCTGCTGCGCCTGCACACGATTGTCGGCGTCGTCACACTGATCGGCTGGGTAGTTGCCCTGGTCACCGGTCACCGCGAGATCGCGCTGGTGATGCTGGCCGGCTGGTGGTTGCTGACCGTCATCGGACTGTTGCTTCTGGCCCGTTGGCTGCCGAGTGGCGGCAAACACTCCGAGGACAAGCAGAGCGACGCCTGGGGTTCCGGCGCCGGACTCTCCGTGCTCGGGCACGTCGGCATGCTGGTCGGCGTCTGCTACTTCACGTTCGTCGCGGTCACAGACCGTCTCTGAGTCCTGCCACCAGCGCCGTCACGGAGCGTCGTACGGCGGCCTCGAACGCTACCGGCGAAAGCGTGGCCCCCGCCCCCGCGACCCGGTCGTACATCAGCCCGTCCAGCATCGCGGCCACCGGCCACGCAGCATCGTCCGGATCGGGTACGCCGAGTTCACCCAGTAATCGCGCGAGCATCGTGCGCAACTGCTGCCCGCCCTGGTCGATGGCTGCGCGCAGCTCGGGCTGACGGCTCGCCTCGAGCGACAGCTCGTACCGCGCGACCAGATCGTCCGGCCGGTCCCGCGCCAGTTCGACCGTCATCGTCACGATCAGCTCGAGCGGATCGGACCCGGGCGGCGGCATCCCGGTCACGTCGCGGGCGAACATCCGGCCGACGCAGGCGGTGAGCAAGGCGTTGCGGGTCCGCAGGTAGTACGACGTGGAGCCCGGCGGCAGGCCCGCTTCGGCGTCGACGGCGCGGTGGGTGAGCCCGCGCAGCCCGCGGGTCGCAACGAGGTGGATCGCCGCATCCGCGATGGCGTCCCGCCGATCCGCTCCCCGAGGCACAGTCACGCGGAAAGTCTCGCACTTCCCAGCCTGACTCTACAGATGTAGAGTCGAAGGCATGAGGACGGCGATCGTGGTCGGAGCGGGGATCGGAGGGGTCACCGCTGCCGTCGCGCTGCAGCGGTGCGGCTGGCAGGTCACAGTGCTGGAGCGTGCCCCGGAGCTGGGTGAGGTCGGGGCCGGTATCTCGGTCTGGCCGTCGGCGGTCGCCGTGCTCGAGGAGCTCGGGGTGAAGGGTGTCGAGAAGGTGTCGGTGCAGTCCAAGCCGGCCGGGATGCGCAAACCCGACGGCCGCTGGGTGGTCGGTGCCGCCGAGCTCGGCGTGGAGATTCCGGTGATGATCCACCGCGCCCAGCTGCACGACCTGATCACGGCAGAGTTCGACAGACCAGTCGGTACGTCGGGAGGCGCCGTGACCGTGCGGACGGGGTACGCCGTGACGAAGGTCGAGCAGGATGCCGGCGGGGTGACGGTGAACGGGGAGTTGCGGGCCGACCTGCTCGTCGCCGCGGACGGGATCCGCAGCGTGGTGCGCGGCGCGATGTACCCGGAGTACGAAGGACCGCGGTACTCCGGGTTCACGGCGTACCGCGGGATTGCGGACGTGGAGCTCGACGACGGCGGTGGCGAGACCTGGGGCCGTGGGCAACTGTTCGGGTTCGTGCGGCTGATCGACGGGCGGTTCTACTGGTACGGGACCGCGAACCAGCCGGCCGGGACGACCAGCGAGCCGGCCGTGTTCGAGAGCTGGCACGATCCGATCCCGCGGCTGATCGCAGGCAGCGAGAAGATCCTGCAGAACGACATCTACGACCTGGCGACGCCGCTCGTGCCGTTCGTCCAGGGGCGGATCGTGCTGCTCGGCGACGCGGCGCACGCGATGACGCCGAACCTCGGACGCGGTGCCTGCTCCGCGATCGAGGACGCCGGAGCACTCGCCCGGAACCTCGGTCGCACCGACGATCTCGCGACAGCGCTGGCGGCGTACGACGCCGAACGCAGCCCCGCGACGACCAAGCTCGTGAAGCGCTCCCGCAGTCTCGGCCGCCTCGCCCAGACCGAGAACCCTCTCTTGTGCACGATCCGCGACACCGTGTTCGCGCTCGGCGGCAAGCTCCTCACACTACGGCGGAAGTAGAGGCGGACCTGCCTCTCTGATCAAGGCGCCGCGATGGTCACCGCTCACGCTCAGCTGGACGGCGAAGGCGGCCTGCAACGGCGGTTGATCAGTGCTGCGCGTCCGCGTCGCGGCGGCGGATGGAACAATCGTCGGGTGACCACTCCTGAGCAGGTGCTCGAGATTCCTGGTGCGAAGCACGTCCACTCCGGCAAGGTCCGGGATCTGTACGAGTTGGAGTCCGGCGAGTTGCTGATGGTCGCGAGCGACCGGATGAGCGCGTTCGACTGGATCCTGGAGACGCCGATCCCCGACAAGGGGAAGGTGCTGACCGCGATGAGCCTGTGGTGGTTCGAGCAGTTCGACGTGCCGAACCACATCGTCTCCACCGACGTACCGGCCGAGGTCGCAGGGCGGGCCGTGGTCTGCGAGAGGCTCACGATGTTCCCGGTCGAGTGCGTCGCCCGCGGGTACCTGAGCGGCACCGGCCTGCTGGACTACAACGCGACCGGCGCGGTGTGCGGGATCCCGCTGCCGAGCGGTCTGGTCGAGGGTTCGCGCCTGGACACGCCGATCTTCACGCCCGCCACGAAGGCGGAGCTCGGTGAGCACGATGAGAACGTCTCGTACGACGCCGTGGTCGGGACTGTCGGCGCCGACGCCGCGGACGCACTGCGGCGTACGACGCTGGAGGTGTACACGCAGGCGCGGGCGATGGCCGAGGAGCGCGGGATCATCCTGGCCGACACGAAGTTCGAGTTCGGCGCCCGGGCGGACGGGACGATGGTGCTGGCCGACGAGGTGCTGACGCCGGACTCGAGCCGGTTCTGGCCGGCCGACCAGTGGGCGCCGGGCAAGCAGCAGCCGTCGTACGACAAGCAGATCGT
>DASXXB010000211.1:0-18457 GCA_036503355.1 Kribbella sp.
TGTCGACGATCTCGGCCCGCGTCTCGGCCGCGGTCGCCCACATGTCAGCGTTGGGCTCCGCATCGTCGTCCCACCAGGGCATTTCCTCGGGGAACGGCCGGTCGAACGTCCTGCCGAAGTACCACGCCTCGACGCTCGACAGGTGTTTGATCAGCCCGAGCAGGTTCGTCCCGGTCGGGGTCAGCGGCCGGCGTACGTCGTACTCGGCGAGCCCGTCGAGCTTCCAGACGATTGCCTCACGGGCCTTGCGCAGGTAGTCGTGCAGAGTTTCCTTCACACCACGCGATCATGCCAGTCAGCGGAACGCATCGGCGTGCGCGACCGCCCATTCGGCGTACCTCGTCCCTGGGCGGCCAGTGAGGTCGTACACCGCCGGCTCCGGTTTCATCGGGTGCTCCGCCATCATCCGGAATCCGTCCAGCAACCACTGCGCCGTCTGCAGCCCGATCACCGGCGCCAACCGGTCCAGGTACTCGGACGGGCTCAGCGCCTCGAAGCGCACGTCCTGCCCGATCGCCGCCGAGATCTGCGCGACCTGCTCGGGAGGCGTGATGCCCTCCGGCCCGCTCATCGTGATCTTCTGCCCGCCGTACTGCTCCGACAGCAGCACCACCCGCGCCACCGCCGCGATGTCACCCAGGTCGATCGGTGTCTGCACGGCGTCTGCGTACGGCGCCCGCACGACGCCCTCGGCCCGGATCGAGGGGGCCCAGTCGAGCGTGTTCGTCATGAACTGCCCCGGCCGCAGGAACGTCCACTCGAACCCACCCGCCTCGATCGCGCGCTCCAGCCGGTAGTAGTGCCACGTCGACGGATCGCCCTGCGCCTCGTAGTCCGCCGGCTCTCCCGACAGTACGACGACGCGCCGCACGCCGGCGTCCTGCGCACAGCGGACGAAATCGTCGACGTACGCCGGAAGCGGCGCGAGGTAGACCGTGTCGATGCCGACCAATGCCGCGGGCAGGGTCTGCGGCTTGCCGAGGTACCCGCGCGCCACCTCCACGTCGGCCGGAAGTGCCGCACGCGCCGGGTTGTTGGTCAGCGCCCGCACCGGCGCCCCCGCCGCGACCAACTCGTCCACCAGCAGCCGCCCGACACTCGCCGTCGCGCCCGTCACCAGGATCGTCATGCGCATCCCCTCTCAATTCGAATTCTCGTAGGGTATACGACAATTCAAGACAGCGCCTATCGTTGGCCCGTGAGCGAGCGGCGCAGTGGTGAAGGGCAGCCGGACAGGACGCTGGCGTTGTTGTGGCGCAACCACCGGCAGCCGTCCGCGGACGGACCGGTTAGGGCGCGCGGCGCGGGACGGCGCCCGTCGCTGAACGTGGACGACGTCGTACAGGCGGGTATCGGGCTCGCCGACGATCACGGGCTGGCGGCCGCGTCGATGGGTGGGCTCGCGAAAGAGCTCGGCGTCGGCACGATGACGCTGTACACGTACGTGCCGTCGAAGGAGGAGCTGCTGGACCTCATGGTCGACCAGGTGCTCGGCGAGCGTCGGCTGCCTGGTCCGGGTGAGCCGCGACCGGCCGACTGGCGCGAACAGGTGGAGATCTACTCGGTCGAGACGCGTGCCATGTTCCAGCGGCACCTGTGGTTGTCGCAGGTCTCGACGGTTCGCCCTCCGGTCGGTCCGGGCATGCTGGCGGGCCGCGAGTACCTCCTGTCCGTCCTGCTCGGTCTGGGGCTCACACCGGTCGAGACGAATACGGCAGCGCTCGCCATCACGACGTACGTCGACTCAGCGGCCGGTCTGGAGGCGGAGAGCCTGCTGGTCGAACGGACGACCGGCCAGTCCAACGACGCCTGGTGGTACGAGCGGAACGACCTCTGGGAGACGTACTTCGACGTCGACAGGCATCCCGCGATGACCACCATCTGGCACGCCAACGGCTACAAGTCGACCGCGCACGACGCCTACCGCTACGGCCTCGACCGCCTCCTCGACGGCATCCAGCCCTAACGTGTACAGCTCGGCTAGCAGCGGGCTCCGCTGAGTACGTGGGCGCCGACCGGGTTCAGGATGTGTTTGACCGAGCTGCCGGTGCGGTGGGTGGTGACCAGGCCGGTGTCGTGCAGGACCCTCGCATGCTCACTGGCCGATGCGAGCGAGATCCCTGCCCGGACGGCCAGTTCGCTGGTCGAGCAGGCTCCGGCCGAGATGCTCTTGAGCACCCGCGCCCTGGTCTTGCCGAGCAGGTCCGCGACTGCACCTTCGCGATCAGGTCGCCGTACGACGGCTCCCGGCAGCGCTGCGTCGTTCCGCACCGGGTACACCAGGACCGGCGGCAGGTCCGGGTCGAGCAGCATCATCGGGTACTTCCAGCAGAAGAACGACGGCACCAGCCGCAGCCCACGACCGTTCAGATAGAGGTCGCGGGAGATGTGCGGCATGTCGACCGACAGCACCGGGGCGCTCCAGCTCAGCGACCGGTGCAGCTCCGGCAGGAGGGACTCGAACCCGTTGTTGGCAACGGTTTCGTTGTACTTCGCGACGGCCGGCTCGATCGCACCGGCGATCAGCGGCATCTGCGGTGCGATCTTCGTCCGGTGGAACGATCTGAGCGCCTGCACGAGCCGCGTCATCAGAGCGGTATCGCCGGTTGCGAGGCGTCGCGTCCAGCCGGGCAGGCGCACGTTGTCCGACAGCCGCCGCAGCTCGGACGTCAGCTGAGCGGGCGGCGTGGCGTTGACGGCGGCCAGCCCCGACTCGAGCCCTTCCGCCGCGGCGGCCGGTGTCAGGAAGTCCGGCGAATACCCCACCGGTGGCGCCAGCGCGATCAGGTCCTGCTCGAGCTCCGTCAGCCTCGCCCGGGCCCGCTCCCGCCAGGTCCCGAACACTTCCGGCTCGTTGTCGCTCTGCAGGACATGAAGCCCCAGCAGGACCTCCCACAACGGATCCGGCTGCTGCGCGATCGTCGTCCTCGCCAGATCTGCGCAATCGAAATGAATGCGGAACACCACGATCTCCTCCCCCGAGGAAAATCACCCGCCGTGGTCAACGGGCGACCCAACGACACTAACAGTCGCCAGGGTCACCCGCTGTAACGCAGAACCAGAGAGCCTACAGCGGAGCGATGGGAGCGCCAGGGACACCCGCTGCAACACAGAACCAGAGAGGCTACGGCGGAGTGATGGGAGCGCTAGGGTCACCCGCTGTAACACAGAACCAGAGAGCCTACGGCGGAGTGATGGGAGCGCCAGAGATGCGCGCTGCAACCAGACGGCCTGCGGGGAGGTGATGGGAGCGCCAGGGGCATCCACCGTGACGCGGGAAAGCGTCGGGGTTGACCACCGCGGTTGTCCCTTCTCGCCTTGTATGCCAGGAGGGAAGGGGCCACCCGAGGGGTGAACCGCTCAAATGTGGAGGGCGGTGCCGCAGGGCGGACCCGCCGCCGTGGTGTGGCGGGTTACTCCCACTCGATGGTGCCGGGGGGCTTGCTGGTGACGTCGAGGGTGACGCGGTTGATCTCGTCGACCTCGTTGGTGATCCGGGTCGAGATGCGTTCGATCACGTCGTACGGAAGCCGCGACCAGTCCGCGGTCATCGCGTCCTCGCTCGAGACGGGACGCAGTACGACGGGATGGCCGTAGGTGCGGCCGTCACCCTGGACACCGACCGATCGGACGTCGGCCAGCAGCACCACCGGGAACTGCCAGATGTCCCGGTCGAGACCGGCCGCGGTGAGCTCGGTGCGGGCGATCAGGTCCGCCGCGCGGAGGATGTCCAGCCGCTCGCGGGTGACCTCGCCGATGATCCGGATCGCCAGGCCGGGCCCCGGGAACGGGTGCCGGTAGACCATCGTCTCCGGCAGACCGAGCGCCAGGCCGAGCTCGCGAACCTCGTCCTTGAACAACGTCCGCAGCGGCTCGATCAGGCTGAACTCGAGGTCGTCTGGCAGACCGCCGACATTGTGGTGCGACTTGATGTTCGCCGCGCCCGCACCCCCGCCGGACTCGACCACGTCCGGGTACAGCGTGCCCTGGACCAGGAACTCGATGTGCCGCTCGGCGTCCACCTTGCGCGCGGTCGCCTCGAAGGTCCGGATGAACTCGCGCCCGATGATCTTCCGCTTCTGCTCCGGGTCGGTGACGCCGGCCAGCGCGGACAGGAACTGCTCCTCGGCGTCGATCGCCTCGAGCCGGATCCCGACCGCTGCCGCGAAGTCCTTCTCGATCTGCTCGGACTCACCGGCTCGCTGCAGCCCGTGGTCGACGTACACGCAGGTCAACTGGTCACCGATCGCCTTGTGCACCAGGGCAGCCGCGACTGCGGAGTCGACGCCGCCGGACAGTGCGCACAGCACCTGCTTGTCGCCGACCTGCTCACGGATCAGCGCGACCTGGTCCTCGACGACGTTGGTCGTGGTCCAGTCGCCTTTGCACCCGGCGATCTCGTACAGGAAGTGCTCCAGCACGGCCTGCCCCGCCTGCGAGTGCAGAACCTCCGGGTGCCACTGCACACCGGCCAGCCGCCGGTCCAGGTCCTCGAACGCGGCGACGGGCGCGCCCTCGGACGCGGCCAGTACGGCGAAACCGGCCGGTGGCGCGTGCACGGCGTCACCGTGCGACATCCACACGTTCAGATCCTCGGGTACGTCGGCCAGCAGCGTCCCGGCCTCGCTCACGGCGACCGGCGTACGGCCGAACTCGCGCAGCCCGGTCCGCCGGACCTCACCGCCGAGCGACAGCGCCATCGCCTGGAACCCGTAACAGATCCCGAACGCCGGTACGCCGGCCTCGAACAGCCCGGAGTCGACCCGCGGCGCGCCCTCGGCGTACACCGACTGCGGCCCGCCGGACAGGATGATCGCCTTCGGCCCCTTCGCCAGCATCTCCTCGACCGGCATCGAGTGCGGCACGATCTCGGAGTACACCTTCGCCTCACGCACCCGCCGCGCGATCAGCTGCGCATACTGCGCCCCGAAATCAACAACCAGAACCAACTCATGCTCCGCCACCGCCCAAGCGTATCGGTGCACCTCCCGAACCCTGTAATGCAGTCACCATCAGGCGCTTCGGGGCCCTGAAGGACAGCAGGTCGATCATCGGTGGGGTTTCTGTCGGGCGGACCTTGGTCAACAGGTTCTGGGTGGATTCGAGGGCTATTTGGGTTTCGAGGCGGGCTAGTTGGGCGCCTAGGCAGCGGTGGAGGCCTAGGCCGAAGGCCAGGTCGGCGGGGGTTTGGTGGGCGGTGAGGGTGAGGAGGAAGGGGGCTTGGGCGGGGAGGTCCGTGGCGCCGAGGGTGGTGGGGGCGGCGGTGATGCGGCGCCAGGTGGGGACTGAGGACGCGTTGCGGAGTACGTCGTCGACTGTCGCGAGTGGGCCGCCGAGGGAGCGGTAGAAGGCGGTGGAGATCAGCTGGGTGGTCGTTTCCTGGCCGGCGATCAAGAGGAAGTAGCCGACGGCGCAGACCTCTTCGTCCGTCAGCCCGAGCCCGATCAGTACGCCGAACAAGTCGGCGCCCGGCGTCTTGCGCGCGGCCGTCGTACGCGCGCGGAGCCAGGCGTAGAACTCGGCGGCGCTGTGGGCGAGTTCGAGTTGGCGATCCTCGTCGGGCCGGCCCCAGAAGAGCTCCAGGGAGTCGAGGCTCCAGGTCTTCAGCGCCGGTACGTCGACGTTCGCCAGGCCGAGCAGGTGGAGTACGACGAGGGCGGGCGGCTCGGCCGCGATCGCCTGGACCAGGTCCACCTCTTCACCGGCCGCGAGACGAGAAGCTGCGGCCGCGACCCGGGACGCGTTGAGCGACCGGGCCAGAGGTTCGACGGCGGCGACGCGCGCCGGGCTGAAGAAGCGCGCCACGGCGGCACGGATCGGGCGGTGCGACGGGCCGCCGTTGTTCGCGAGCGTCGGCGGCAGGGCGAACCCGACCGCGGACAGCACCCGCAGCGCCTTGACCGACAGCGGAGTGTGAGCCAGTACGGCGTTGTCCGGGCGGTACGTCGCCGGGTCCAGCAGCACCTCACGCACCTGCGCCGGATCGTCGACGACCCAGTATCCGAGCGCCTCGTCGTACCGCGCCGGGCAACCGCTCACCCGAACCATCCCGGTGCCGCGGCCCGGAACTCCTCCCGGGTCAAGGTGCCGGCGCCGGCCGGGATCCGCGCGATCACCGGCACGCCGGTCGTCGCCGGGAGGTCGTCCAGGTTGCAGCGTTCGGCGAGGTCGGGTTCGGCCGGCCAGGACCCGATCACGAGACCGTCGACCGGCAACTCGCGGGCCCGGAGCGCCGCGACGGTGAGCGCGGTGTGGTTCAGCGTGCCGAGCCCGGCGCGGGTCACCACCACGAACTGGAACGGCGACACCAGATGCTCCGCGAGATCCGCCAGGTTGTTGCCATCGGCATCGAGCCCGACGAGCAGCCCGCCGGCGCCCTCGACCAGCACGGTGTCGTACTTGCGGGCCAGGTCGTCGATCGAGGCGGCGCACTCCTCGACCGACGGCAGCGCGATCCCCGCACGGCGCGCGGCCGTGGTCGGCGCGAGCGGTTCGGGCAGCCGCACGCCTTCGTGCAGGGCGGTCACACCGCTCAGCCGGCCGACGTCCGCCAGGTCACCGGGCTCACCGGGTTGCACACCGGTCTGCGCCGGCTTGACCACCGCGACCGATTCCCCGGCGAGTACGGCGAGCGCGGCCGTGACGATCGTCTTGCCGATGTCGGTGTCGGTACCGGTGACGATCGTGATCATGAGACCTGCCCGATCGCGTCGGTGACCACGGCGCAGGCGCGATCGAGCTCCGCCGCCGACAGCCCGGCGTGCGCGGTGAGCCGAACGCGTGAAATGCCGTCCGGAACAGAGGGCGGCCGGAAACTTCCAACCCGTACGCCGTTGCGCAGACACAGCTCGGCCGCGCGAACGGTCTCGCGCGGACCAGGTATCGGGACCGACACCACCGCCCCGCGCGACCGCGGCACCCCACAGGCGTCAGCCAATCGCGCCGCCGCTGCATGAATCGCAGCCGGCCGATCGGGTTCGTCCTGCAGAACGCCCAGCGCGGCAAGGGCCGCAGCACACGCGGCGGGGTTCAGACCGGTGTCGTAGATGAACGGCCGTGCCCGGTTGACGAGGTGTTCGCGCAACAACGACGACCCGAGCACGACTCCGCCCTGTGAGGCCAGCGACTTCGACAGCGTCATCGTCACGACCACATGATCGAGCCCCGCAAGCCCTGCCGCGTGAACGGATCCGCGACCGTTGCCGGTGACACCCAGTCCGTGCGCCTCGTCGACCAGCAGTACGGCGTTGTGCGCATGGGTGAGCGCCGCGAGCTCGGGCAGCGGCGCCTCGTCGCTGAGCACGCTGAACACCGACTCGGTCATCACCACCGCATGCGGTTCGTTGCGCTCGGCAAGCACCTTCTCGACGGCGTCCACGTCGTTGTGCGGAACGATCTCCACCCGGGAGCGCGCGAGCCGGCAGGCATCCACCAGCGACGCGTGGATGTGCTCGTCCGAGACCAGCAACGTCCCCGGCCCGCCGAGTGCGGTGACGACACCGAGGTTGGCCAGGTATCCGGACGAGAAGGCGAGCGCTGACTCCTGACCGGCGTACGCCGCCAGCGCGGATTCGAGCTGCCCGTGGAGTTCCGTCGTACCGGTCACCAGGCGGGACGCGGTGGAGCCGGTCCCCCACGTCTGCACCGCCGCGGCCGCTGCCGCAACCACCCGCGGATCGCGGGCGAGGCCGAGGTAGTCGTTGCCAGCCAGGTCGATCAGGTTGTCGTCGGCCGACCGCGCGCGCAGCCGCCGGGTGAGACCGCGCGACTCCAGCGCGGCGGCCTTCGGACCGAGCCAATCCTCCAGCATCAGAACCAGACCTCCAGCACCGCAAGCATCAGCCGGCCTCCTCGACCGCGCCGGTGATCGCCGCCGCGATCGTGGCGATGTCGTCGTCGGTACACACGTACGGCGGCATCGTGTAGACGAGGTCGCGGAACGGGCGGACCCACACCCCGCGCCGCAACGCCGCCTCGGTCATCCGCGGCAGATCCACCGGACCACTGAGTTGTACGACGCCGACGGCCCCAAGAACGCGCACATCCTTCACCGCCGGCAACTCGCGCGCCGACGCCAGGCCGGACGAGAGCCCCGCGGAGATGGAGCGCACCCGGGCGGCCCAGTCCTGGGACAGCAGAAGGTCCAGCGAGGCAAGGGCCACGGCGCAGGCGAGGGGGTTGGCCATGAAGGTGGGGCCGTGCATCAGCGCGCCACCAGGACCGTTCGAAACAGCGGAAGCCACATCCGTCGTGCACAACATGGCGGCCAGCGTCAGGTAACCGCCGGTCAGCGCCTTGCCGACACAGAGGATGTCGGGGTCGACACCGGCGTGCTCCGACGCGAACAACGTGCCGGTGCGGCCGAAGCCGGTGGCGATCTCGTCGAAGATCAACAGGAAACCGTGCCGGTCGGCCAGCTCGCGGAGTACCCGGAGACAGGCGGGGCTGTACGGGTACATGCCGCCGGCGCCCTGCAGTACGGGCTCGACGATGATCGCGGCGATCTCGTCGGAGTGTTGCGCGGCCAGCGCGGTCATCGAGTCGACCCACGCAGCCAGTTCCGGGTCGTCGTACGGACGCTCGAAACCGGCCGGCGGTTGGGGGCCGAAGACCTGCTCCTTCAGCGCGCCCGTGAACAGCGAGTGCATGCCGTTGACCGGGTCGCAGACGCTCATCGGCGCGAACGTGTCGCCGTGGTACCCGCCGCGAACCGTCAGCATCCGCGTCCGCCCGACCCTGCCCCGGGCGACCTGGTACTGCAGCGCGAGCTTGATCGCCACCTCGACCGAGACCGCCCCCGAGTCGCAGAAGAAGACATGCTGCAGCGGAGCAGGCGTGATCTCCACCAGCCGCTCCGCGAGCCGGATCGCCGGCTCGTGGGTCAGCCCACCGAACATCACGTGGCTGAACTCGTCGACCTGGCTCTTCACAGCAGCGTCCAGGACCGGATGCCGGTAGCCGTGGATCATGCACCACCACGACGCCATTGCGTCGATCGCCTCGACCGTCCCGCCGGCGCCGTCGTCCAGGTGCAGCCGTACGCCGGACGCGCCCCGAACCAGCCGCACCGGCGACGGCGAGGTCAGCGACGAGTACGGATGCCAGAGCAGCTCCGCGTCCCGCTCCCACCACGCACTGACCGAATGTGACACCGACCGCCTCCGTCCTGGGGATTCACCACGGTAATGGCTGCTCGCCGCGGCCCGGTCCGAAGGTGGCCAGGATGTGATCAGTCCCTCTCCCGGCAGTCGCGCTGCGCAACTGCACCGCTACTGCAGCGCGAGCCCTTCTCAAACGATCGTTCATGACCCTACATTGAGCAGTGCATTTGTTACTGGCCCGTAACCGTCCTGAACCGGCGCCCAGTGAGGAGACAACATGCGCCCGAGATCCCTGATTGCCGCAGCCGCCGCCGGGCTGCTGACCTGCGCAGTCGTTACCCCGGTCCACGCCCAGGAGACCGCTTCACCGCCGGCGCCGATCCAGGCGTTCCTCGGTCGGCAACTCGACCGTCTCGGCGCCCTTCCGTTGCAGCGCACCACCGTGCTGGTGCACGGCACCGACCTCGCAGCGGCCAGGCATGCGGTTCGGAGCAGTGGCCTGCGGCAACTGACGTCGTACGACAAGATCGGTGTGGTGGTCGCCGAAGGCACCCGTTCGCAGATCCTCGCCGCCCGCACCCAGCCGGGCGTCACTTACCTCGAAGGCAACCAACCGCTGAAGGCCAGCCTGTCGACGTCGAACATCGCCACTCGTGGTGCGGAGGCCCTGGCAACCCGGACCGGCGCCGACGGCAAGCCGCTCGACGGCCGCGGCGTCAGCGTCGCGGTGATCGACAGCGGCGTGGACCCGGCACACCCGTTCCTGCAGAACGCGGACGGTACGTCGGCCGTCGTGAAGAATCTGAAGATCGTCTGCGACCCGGTGACCGAGACGCTCTGCGCGCCGGTCGACGCGGGCTCGACCGACACCGACCTGCTGTCGCTCGGCGGTCACGGCACACACGTCAACGGCATCGTGGCCGGACGGCCGATCACCCTGCCCGACGGCACGAAGATGCACGGTGCCGCGCCGGGCGCGTCGCTGGTCGACCTCTCCGTCGGGGCCGCACTGGTGATCGTCGGTGCCGACGCCGCCCTCAACTGGGTGCTGGACAACCATGCGCATCCGTGTGGTGCAGCGGTGCCGGCGAGCAAGTGCCCGCCGATCAAGGTCACCAACAACTCCTACGGCCCGTCGGGCGGCGGCGCGTTCGACCCGAATTCGGCGACGGTCAAACTGCAGCGCGCACTGGCGGCCGAAGGCGTTGTCACGGTGTGGGCCGCGGGCAACGACGGCGGCGACGGCAGTACGTCGCTGACCAACCCGCCCGGTCAGGACCCGACGGGCGGTGTCCTTTCCGTTGCGTCGTACAACGATCTCGACACCGGGACGCGTGACGCCAAGATCTCGTCGTACTCGTCCCGGGGCAAGAACGGAACCCTCTCCACGTACCCGGACCTCTCGGCGCCGGGTGAGAACATCACCTCGTCCTGCCGGGTGTACCTGCCCATCTGCTCCACCGGCCTGAAGCCGGTGGCCGGCGGCGACTACAACACGATCAGCGGTACGTCGATGGCCGCGCCGCACATCGCCGGCATCGTCGCGCAGCTGTTCCAGGCGAATCCGGCGGCGACGCCGGCGCAGATCGAGGCCGCCCTGATCTCGACCGCGCACCGGTATACCGATGGCGCGCCGTACCAGGCGGATCCGAGAGGCGGGAGCACGTCGTACGACAAGGGACACGGCCTCGTCGACGTGGTCGCTGCTTCAGACGCGATCCGTTAGCTCACCGTGGACCGAGCAGCGTGCTGTCCAGCCCATCGGGTGGACCTGGACGATCATGCGGCGGCGGCACTCGGCGCAGTACCTCGGAGGCTCCAGCGCGAGCGCCCGACGGCAGTCCTCGTGACTGCCGTCGGTCAGCTCCCGTCCACAGCGGCCGCAGTACGTCATAGCGTCTTCTGGAGTTCTTTCACCGGCATCTTGAGCTCGGCGAGGAGGTCGAGGTCGGCGGTCGCGGGGCGGCCGAGGGTGGTCAGGTAGTTGCCGACGATCACGGCGTTGATGCCGCCGAGCAGGCCGTCGCGGGTGCCCAGGTCGCCGAGGGTCAGCTCGCGGCCACCGGCGTACCGCAGGACGGTGCGCGGCATCGCGAGCCGGAACGCGGCGATGGTGCGCAGCGCGTCCTTGCCGTCCATCACTTCGAGGTCGCCGAACGGCGTCCCCGGCCGCGGGTTGAGGAAGTTCAGCGGGACCTCGTGCGGGTCGAGCTCGGCGAGCTGGGCGGCGAGCTCGGCGCGCTGCTCGAGCGTCTCACCCATCCCGACCAGGCCGCCGCAGCACAGCTCCATCCCGGAGTCGCGCACCATCAGGCAGGTCTCCCAGCGCTCCTCGAACGAGTGCGTGGTGACGACGTCGCCGAAGTACGAACGGGCCGACTCCAGGTTGTGGTTGTAGCGGTGCACGCCCCAGGACTTCAGCTCGTCCACCTGAGCCTGGGTCAGCATGCCGAGCGAGCAGGCGATGTTGATGTCGACCTCGGCGTTGATCGCGTCGATGCCGGCCTTCACCTGGGCCATCAGCCGCTCGTCCGGGCCGCGGACCGCCGCGACGATGCAGAACTCGGTGGCGCCGGTCTTCGCGGTCTCCTTGGCGGCCTCGACCAGCTCGGGGATGTTCAGCCAGACCGCGCGGACCGGCGAGGTGAACTGGCCGGACTGCGAGCAGAAGTGGCAGTCCTCGGGACAGCCGCCGGTCTTCAGCGAGATGATCCCCTCGACCTCGACCTCCTCGCCGCACCATTTCACCCGGACGTCGTGCGCGAGCGCGAGCAATTCGGGCAGCCGGTCGTCGGGCAGCCCGAGAACCTCGACCAATTGCTCCTGGCTCAGCCCGGTGCCCTGCTCCAGAACCTGCTCACGTGCCACGTCCAGGATGTCGCCCATGGTTCTCCTGCCTCATCAGAACGGTCGGGCTCAGAGTAGGTGAGACAGGTACGCCGGTACTGCGGCGGGCGTCACGTGGAACACATCGGCCCGGAGTGCCTCACCGCCACTCTCCGCACTCCCCGGAAAAGAATCCGGAATTTTCTGTGGAACCTCGTAACCCCCAGTAGACGGGCTCGTTGATGTGTGCAGAGGCGGTTACCGCAAGGAAGACCGCCACCCGGTTACCAAGAGCAACAAATGCCGATCATTACGATCAGCACGCAGAGTGGTCACAAGCCACGAAGCTCGGGGAAATCGGAGGTAAGGTAGTAACCAAGAGCTCGGGTCGCCAGCCATGGTTGGTGACCCGATCCCAAGCGCCGGGCGCCTCACCCCGGCTTGAGTGGGTCCCTCGGGAAACGATTTGGGCGGAAACGTTCCCGAGGGACCTGCTCCCTTTTCCGGACCCTGTTCGAAAAGGCGCAGTGCTAAAAGCCTCAGCAACTTACTGCTGAGGCTTTTTCATTTGCGCTCTTTTCGCACTGTTCTGTTACGGCTCCGTCACGGATTGCTTCGGAAAGATCGGCAGCCGCAGGGCGCCCGGGGCGTCATCGGGTACGACGGGGTGCTCCGGCTTCACCGGCTGGATCCGCCGGTACTCCGCGCCGAGCGCCGGCCGCGGGTCGTCCGCACCCTTGTTCGGCCAGAACGCGAGCGCCCGCTCGGCCTGCGCGGTGATCGTCAGCGACGGGTTGACGCCGAGGTTCGCGGAGATCGCGGAGCCGTCCACGACGTGCAGGCCGTCGTACCCGTAGACCCGCTGATACGGATCCACCACGCCGGTCGCGGGTGAGTCGCCGATCGCGCAGCCGCCGATGAAGTGCGCGGTCATCGGCACGTTGAACGGTTCACCGATGGTGCCGCCCGGCGTACCGTTCATCAGCTTCGCCATCCGCCGGACCACCTGGTTCGCGACCGGGATCCAGGAGGGGTTCGGCGCGCCGTGGCCCTGCTTGGACGTCAGCCGCCAGCGCCCCAGCCGGTCGCGTTTGCCGTACGTCGTGATCGAGTTGTCCGCGGTCTGCATCACCAGCGCGATCACGGTCCGCTCCGACCAGTGCTTCAGGTCGTACAACCGGCGGATGTTCTTCCGCTGCAGGCCCAGCTCGCGCAGCCAGGTCCGCCAGCGCGGCCTGTCGCCGTCGCCGTCGGTCAGCACGGTCTGCAGCAGCGACATCGCGTTGCTGCCCTTCCCGTACCGCACCGGCTCGATGTGCGTGATGTCGTCGGGGTGGAACGACGACGTGATCGCCACGCCGCGGGTGTAGTCGACGTCGGTGTCCCGCGAGATCGCGCCGAGCAGCGACTCGGAGTTCGTCCGGGTCAGGACGCCGAGCCGGTCCGACAGCCGCGGCAGCTTCCCCTCGTCGCGCAGCCGGTGCAGCAACTTCGCCGTACCGAGTGCCGACGCGGCGAAGACGACCTGCTGCGCGGTGAAGCGCCGCGTCACCTTCCGATGCGAGGTACGGCGGGTGTCGATCGCATACCCACCGCCGGGCAGCGGCTCGACGGAGGTGACCGTGGTCAGCGAGTAGACCTCCGCGCCGGCCTTCTCGGCCAGGTAGAGGTAGTTCTTCGTCAGCGTGTTCTTCGCGTTGTGCCGGCAGCCCGTCATGCACTCGCCGCAGTCCATGCAGCCGCTACGCCGCGGGCCGGCGCCGCCGAAGTACGGGTCGTCGACCTCGACGCCGGGCTCACCGAAGAAGACACCGACCGGTGTCGGGTGGAACGTGTCCCCCACGCCCAGGTCGTCCGCGACCTGCTTCATCACCTTGTCGGCCGGCGTGAAGTGCGGGTACGTCGTGACGCCGAGCATCCGCTTCGCCTGGTCGTAGTAGGGCGCGAGCTCGGCTTTCCAGTCGGTGATGTGGGCCCACTGGCGGTCGGTGTAGAACGCGGGCAGCGGTTCGTACAGCGTGTTCGCGTACACCAGGCTGCCGCCGCCGACCCCGGCGCCGGACAGGATGATCACGTCCCGCAGCGCACTGATCCGCTGGATGCCGTACATGCCGAGCCTCGGCGCGAAGAGAAACCGCTTGGTGTCCCACGAGTTCTTCGCGTACGACGCCTCGTCGAACCGCGCCCCTGCTTCCAGTACGGCGACCCGATATCCCTTCTCGGTCAGCCGCAACGCTGAAACCGACCCGCCGAACCCGGACCCGATGACGACGACGTCGTAGTCGAAACTCACGGGCGGCCGATCTTCTTGAGGATCCGGAGGGCGCCGGTCATCAGCTCGGCGAACTTCTCGTCGGACAGGCCGTGCGATGCGGCGATCGGGATCAGCCGCTGCGTGGCGATCGCCTGTGGTTCGACGTACCGGCGGATGCCCTCGACGCCCTGGCGGCGGCCGAGCCCGGACTGGCGCATGCCGCCCATCGGGGTGTCGATCGAGCCGAACGTCGCGCCGTACCCCTCGTTGACGTTCACGGTGCCGGCCATCAGCTGCCCGGCGACCGCGCGGCCGCGGCGACCGTCCCGGGTCCAGACGCTGGCGTTCAGGCCGTACTCGCCCTCGTTCGCGCGCTGGATCGCCTCGGACTCGTCGGAGAACCGGTAGATCGAGACGACCGGTCCGAAGGTCTCGTTGTCGAAGCACTCCATCGCCGGGGTGACGCCGGACAGCACGGTCGGCTCGTAGAACAACTCGCCGATGTCCGGGCGCGGTTTCCCGCCGGCGAGCACGGTCGCGCCCTTCTCCCGTGCGTCCTCGACGTGCCTGGTCACGGTCTGGAGCTGGGCCTTCGAGATCAGCGAGCCCATGTCGACGTCCCAGCCGGTGCCGGCGCTCAGACGCAGCTTCTTCACCCGGTCGACGAAGGCTGTGACGAAGGCGTCGTACACCTGGTCGGCGACGTACAGACGCTCCATCGAGACACACAGCTGGCCCGCGTTCGCGAAGCAGGCGCGGACTGCGCCCTCGGCGGCGCGGTTGATGTCGGCGTCCCGCAGTACCAGCATCGGGTTCTTGCCGCCGAGCTCGAGACTGCAGCCGATCAGCCGCTCACCGGCCTGCTTCGCCACCAGCCGGCCGGTCTTCGTCGAGCCGGTGAAGCAGATGTAGTCGGCGTTCTGGATGAGCGCGCCGCCGACCGTCGGGCCGTCGCCGTTGACCGCGAGCCAGGACTCGCGCGGCAGGCCGGCCTCGTACAGCAACTCGATGCCGCGGAGCGCGGTCAGCGGGGTCTGGCTGTCGGGCTTGTGGACGACCGTGTTGCCGGCCAGGATCGCCGGCAGGCCGTCCGAGATCGCCATCGTCAGCGGGTAGTTCCACGGCGAGATGATGCCGACGACGCCCTTGGGGACGAAGCGTGTCTCGGCGCGGGTGAGCAGCGGGAAGATCCCGAGCTTGCGCTGCGGCTCGAGCAGCTCGAACGCCTTGCGGCCGTAGTACCGCGCGGTCAGCGCGACGTGCGCCAGCTCCTCGAAGGCCTGCTTCCGCGCCTTGCCGGACTCGCGGATGATCAGGTCGACCAGCTCGTGGCGGTGGTCGAGGACCAGGTCGTGGTACCGCAGCAGGATCGCGGCACGCTCGGCGAGCGGCACCCGGCGCCAGGTCTGCTGGGTCTTCCGGGCGGCCCGCACCGCCGCGGTCACGTCGTCCGCGCTCGAGGTCGGCAGGTCCGCGATCGGCTGCCCGGTGGCCGGCGCGTACGACGTCCTGGTGCCGGACGTCGCGCGCAGCAGCCCCGACAACCGCCGGATCACCGACTGGTCGGTCGCGTACGACGCGGTCGGATCGAGCTCGGGATCCGCGGGAATCGACGTCTGCTCGCTCATACCTGAAGGCTACCTGCCGGTAATGCAGAGTGTCAGTATCAGAGGACCGTTAAGCTGATCCGCTGAACCTGCGAAGGGGTGGAACGTCGAGATGGTTGACAGCGGGGGGCTCTGGACGCCTCCTGAGGACGAGCTCAGTGAGGCGCTGCAGACGGCGCAGGTGCTGATCGAGGAGGGCCGGGCCGACGAGGCCGGCCCGTACCAGCAGCGGGTCATCGAGCTGGCCAGGGAGCGTGCCGAGGCGCGCCCGAACCACTACGAGGCCAAGCACCTGATGGCCGCGACGCAGTACGAGCTGGCCGGCTCGCTGAACGCCTCCGGCCGGCACGAGGAGGCGCTGGCCGCGCTGCACGAGGCGCAACTCGGCTACACCGAGCTCCAGGACGCCGGCGTTCTCGACGCCACGTGTTTCCTCGCCGACGTCCGCGCCCGCCGCGCCATGACCCAGGCGCACCGCGGCTACGGCGCCACCGCCGTACTGGAGATGGACGGCGCGGTGATCGCGTACGGGCAACTCGTCGGCGGCGAGGACGGGCTGAAGCACCAGCCGGACTTCGCCCGCGTGCTGGCGATGAACGCGCTGATCCTCCGGCGGTACGGCGACCCGGCACTGGCGGTCGCGTCCGCGGATGCGGCGACCCAGCTGTTCCTGCAGCTCGCCGACCAGATCAACGAGAGCCCGCAGTCATTGTCGTACGCCCGCTACCTGTGTACGGCGACCGCGGTGTCGGCCGATGTCCACGCTGCCGAGGGACGGCTGGACCTCGCCCTCGAGGCGGACGAGATCGGCCTCACGACGGCCGACACGCTCGCCGACTCGGACTCGGCGACCGACATGCGCACGCTGGTCGCCGCCCTGGTCCGCAAGGGCAAGCACCTCGGCAGCGTCGGCCGGCTCGAGGGCGAGGCCTGCCTGCGAACGGCGTACGACACGGATCCGGAGACGGCGACCCGCGTGGTCGAGGAGCTCGATCGCGGCCTGCCGCTGACCCTGGTCGCGGCGCTGGAGAGTGCCGAGATCAAGCTCGGGCCGTTCGAGCAGTATCACCGGCTGGTCGCGCTGAGCGAGCCCGCGCCGGGTATGACGCTGGCGACGGTGTCCGGCCGGACCGACCCGGAGTCGGCGGCGCTACGCGCGTCCGAGCTGGCCGAGCTGGTGCGCCCGTTGCTGACGCAGGACGCGGACACCGCCCTGACGATCGGGCTGGAGGCGCACTACCTGTTCGCGATCTCGTCCGAGCGGGAGTCGCACCGGATGCGGTTCCAGACCGCGACGTACGTGCCGATCTGGGCGCAGCTGCTGCTCGACATCTCCGAGGCGTACTTCCAGGCCGGCCGCACCGACCTCGCGCTCGACCTCGGCGGCTGGTGCGCGGAGGTCGCGACCGCGCTGATCCCGTACGCCGACGACAACGAGCTGATGAAGGAACTCGCCGGCGCCTGCTACAAGCACCACGGCAACCTGCTCGCCGCGACCGGTGACCTGGCCGCGTCGCACCACGCCCACGAGGCGGCGGAGCAACTCCAGCTCGGCCGTTGACGTCCCGCCTCCCCCGGGCGGACGCTGACGCTTGGGGGTGGACATGATGGATGTCGTAGAGCTGCACAACCGCACCGTGGCGAACTTCGCCGAACTCGTCTCGCAGGTGGCGCCCGACCAGTGGCCGGAGCCGACACCGTGCTCGGACTGGGACGTCCGCGCGCTGGTGAACCACGTCGTCGGCGAGGAGCGCTGGACCGTACCGCTGATGGAAGGCAAGACGATCGCCGAGGTCGGCGACGCCCTCGACGGCGACCTGCTGGCCGACGACCCGGTCCGCGCGGCATCCGACGCCGCCCGGGATGCCGCGGCCGCGGCAGCGTTGACGGTCGACAAGGTGCACCTGTCGTACGGCGACGAGGAGCCGCAGGAGTACCTGCGCCAGCTCGCGGCGGATCACCTGATCCACGGGTGGGACCTGGCGGTGGCGATCGGCGTACCGCCGCGGATGGAGCCGGAGCTGGTGAACGAGGTCGCACCCTGGTTCGCGCGGCGCGAGGAGCTGTACCGGTCGGCGGGGATGGTCGGCGACCACCTCGACGGGTTCAGCGACCCGGCCGACGCCCTACTCGCCGCCTTCGGCCGCAACCCTGGCTGGAGCCCGGCCTAGCCGGCGTGTCAGTCGGTCTCTTAGTCGGTGTCCGGGGACTCGGCGCGGAGGGCGCCGACGAAGAGACCTGCTTCGGCCTCGGTCATGCCGGTCTCGGACACGACCAGGGCGGTCGCCTGGTGGAGCTCGCCCGCAGCTTTCAGGGCGCGGGTGCGCTCGGCCAGGTTGGTGCCGGGGCGGCGAACCAGCGGCGTACCGGTCGTCGGCGGCACGTACCGCCCGAGCCGGATGTCGTCGACCAGCTCCCTCGACTGCTTCAGGTCGAGACCGGTGCGGTCGCGGATCAGCTTGACCGCGTGCACCGCCTTCTTCGTGGTGATCAGGAACCGCACCTGGTCCACGTCGTCCGGGGACAGCCGTGCCCGCGCGGCGGCGAGGGCAACATTGTCCGTGTCCTGGCTGCTACTGCGTCGGCTGAACAATCCCATGCCGCAATCCTTCCAGAACCTGCCGAACCGGGTGAACTCGCGGCACGTCGCTGCTCATCCGGCCAGCAGT
>DASXXB010000212.1:0-92419 GCA_036503355.1 Kribbella sp.
GCGAACTCCGAATCGGCTGCGGGCCGCGGCGCAATTGCTCGCCAGAGTGTTGAGTTGCAGTCGACGTGGGAGTTCGTTCCGCGCGCAGATGTAGACGCTCTCAGAGTGAAGGTGCGAGCCGACGATGAAGCGGCGGACATCTGCATCTCGGATCGATCCAATGAGTACGCATGCCTGGAAGCTGATCTAGCGGACCTCGAAGACTTCCGGTCGTTGCTGCGGGCCATCGTCGATGGTCGTGCGGCCTTGTCCGTGACGCGATTACTAGGAGGCATCTGGCTCCGGGCGATCAGATGGCCCGGCGGCGTATGGACACTGCCTGTGTCACCCATCATGGTGCTGCTACCTCAGCGGGTGGTCAGCTATGAACCGTATGCGCAGACGGGGTAGCTGGAGCGGGTGCGTCGTGCGGTTCCTATAGCTCCTCGCTCCGGTGATATCGAGTCGCAGGATCCCCTCGACGAGCGGCCCCCTGCTGCCGAATAGACGCGGCGTGGGCGGAACCACGTTGTGCACGGGTCCGCATGACGCGATGGCTCGACGTCTATTGCAGATTTCGGAAACCTGGATTGTCTCGCAGGCACTTGGTTCGGTGGTCTGGGCGGCATGCGGCTTCAGCAGGTCGGGTCGATCTCCGTGGAGATTGTGGCGGCTGGCGTCTGCTGGCGCTGGGAGGGAGTGGTCGATGCTTGGGCGATGCGTTTTGCGAGGTAGCTGTAGTGGATCCCCTGTCGGACCGCGAGCTGGGACGGCTGACTGCCGAGGATCGCCGGGCCGCGGACCTTGTACAGCTCGCGGTAGCTGGCTACGTCGCGGACGAGGTCGGCGAACGCTGCGTTCGCTGAGGGAATGCAATGAGCAAGCGCCATTTGCCAGGCCTCGCCGGTGGCTGACTCGGCCAGGTGGTCGGCGCGGTGGATGATCTGGACTTCCAGTTCGCGAAGCGGGGCGATCAGGGTGGGGTCGGTCACGCTCGTTGCCGGAGTAACCAGTCCAGCGATCAGATCTGGAGAGTATCCAGAGCGATTGACGGATCTGCCGACCAATCGCTCGACTCGGCTGTGGAGGACGGCGGCGAGGTCGTTCGCGTCATCGAGCGGCGCCTGCGCAACGGCCCGGCGGAGCACCTCTGGGGCCTTGAGGCCTGTGGCTTCGGCTCGTCGGAGTTCGGCTACGAGGGCGCCGTACGCACGAGACGTCTTGAGCGTGGCTTGGTCGGTGTTGGTCAGCCCGCTGCTTGCGATTGCGGCGCGGTAGCGGTTGCGGGAGTCGAGCTGGCAGAGGTGTTCGTAGATCGGGATCAGTCGATCGAGGCGGCTGGCGTTGTCGAGTTCTCGGCGCATGACTTCGTGGGCGGATTGTTCGACCCCAGAATCGTCGAGGACGGCTTCGAGGACGTCTTGCATGGTTTGTTCGGGATGGGGTTCGTGGAGGTCTGAGGTGCTTTGGTGGGTGGCGACGTAGGCGGTGTTGGTGTCGCGTCCGCGGGTCATGCCGACGTACATAAGGGCTCGGGAGAGTTGCCCGGTGACGAGTAGGTGGGCAGTGTCGACGGTGGTGCCTTGGGCTCGGTGGGCTGTCGTGGCGTAGGCGAGCTCGACGGATTCCTGTACGTAGGCGGCGGGTAGCGTGACGGTTTCCCCGGTGTGGTTCTGGACGGTGAGCGAGCCGTCGGGCCAGCGTTGGATGACGGTCCAGTGGTCGCCGTTCTTCACGAATTGGTGGTGGCCGTAGGGGAGGCGGCGGTTGTTCAGGCGGGTGACGATGTGGTCGCCGAGGCCGACATGGTTGCCGTTGTGGAGTTCGATGCCGTCGGGTTCGACTTCGCCGGTGGTGATGCGGTCGAGGCGTGCGCGGGTGTTGAGCCGGGCGACGGTGGTGTTGTCGGCGGCGATGAGGAGGCTGGTTTCGCCGTTGTTGGTGTCGGCGAGCCAGGCCTTGTAGGCGGCGTCTTCCATCTGGTCGCTGGAGCCGGCGATGAGCCGGTCGTGGTCGTCGTATGCGTCGATGGCGGTGTGGTTGCCGGCGCGGAGGGCGAGGCTGGCGTCGCGTTCCCAGGGGTTGGTGAAGCGCCAGACGTCGGTGAGTTCGGCGGCTTCGGTGTCCTTGGCGATGAGACGGAAGGCGCCGCCGGTGTCGGTGGCGGACAGCTGAGCGGTGTCGCCGACGAGCAGCAGTTTCGCGCCGGCGGCGTTGGTGGCGCGGGCGAGAGTGGCAAGTTCCATCGTGCTGGCCATGGAAGCTTCGTCGATGATGACCAGTTGGTTCTCGCGGAAGGTCCATCGATCGTGTTCGGTGCGGAGTGCCGCGAGTTGTACGGCGAGCCGTTGTTGTCGCCGTCGACGGTGCATGCGGCCGGCGATCTGTGCGGCGTACTCGGTCTGCTGAAGCTGTTCGCGTCGTTGCTCGGCGCCGAGTCCGGCGGATTCGTAGATCCATTTGGCGATGTTCTCGGTGGGGATGCCGATGGCGTCGGACAGGATGGTCGAGGCCGCTGAGGACGGCGCGAGGGCGATGACTGATCCTTCGCCGTATGCGGTCTGCCATTCGGTGGTCAGGGCGGACAGGAGGCTGGTCTTGCCGGTGCCGGCGGGTCCGACCAGGGCTTCGAGTTTCTGGCCGCTGGTGGCGATGCGTTGGAGGGCGTGGGCCTTGTCCGCGGACAGACCCTGACTGTGGACGGTATCGATGGATGGCCCGGCTGAATCGTGGGCGAGTTCGAGCAGAACTGACTCTGCGCCCAGGATGACGGGGGAGGTGAAGATCTCGCCGTTGTGGACGGTGAAGACGCTCTCGCCGCTTGCTCGGGTGATCGGCGCCACTACGACGTCGGGCGCTTTGAGGCTGATGGAGTGGCGTTCGGCGTGCTCGACGATGGACTGGAGTACGGCGAAGCGGTCGGCGGGGGAGATGAGGCGGAGGAGCCGGGTCTGGCGTGCGGCTTCGGCGAGGAGGTTCCAGCGGTTCCAGGTGGCGCGCTTGGTTTGGATGGTGAGGACGGTCGCGGCGCCGTACGCCTCGATGGTCTCTGGGCTGAGATCCGCGGCGGCGAGCGGACGGTCGCCGAGCTGTGCGAGTGAGCGCTGAATTGCGGCGACGGCGTCGCTGCCGATCGCGCGGTCGGCGCGCGTGCGCCACTGGGCCATCATGGCGGCGAGCGGTTGGGCGAGGTGCTTTGGTGGGCGGTTCATGAGTGTCGCTTGCTGGCGGAGTGCGTACATCTCGCGTCGGCCTGGTGGGTGTTCTCGTTCCTTGAGCAGTGCTGCGAGGTTGGCTTCGATCTGTTCGGTTCTGGCGGAGAACTCGGCGATGAGTTCGTCGGGTACGACGTCGATCTCGAACGCCGGGTTGCGCCGGGGCCCGCGTTCTCGCAGCTCCCAGTTCACGCCGAGTCGGCGGGTCAGGTTGTCTGCGAGGAACACGTTGTGGATCTCCGACATCGCGACGATCGAGCGGTGCAAGGTCTTGCTGTCGAGCGTTCGCCAGGCCCCATCCGTGCCTTGAACCCGGTTGGCGACCACGACGTGCGTGTGGAGTTGGGGATCGCCGCTGCGGGTGTCCCAGTGATCGAAGGCGGCCGCGATCAGGCCGCGGACGTCGAGCTGCACCGTCCCTTGTCCGCCGGTTCTGGTGAATGCGGCCTGCTCCTCGATGAGCTCGACGACATCGCGAACAGCCTCATGATGGGCGGCGACAATCTGTTCCTGGGTACCGACATCGGAGGTTGCCCAGAGCGCCGAAACTGACTTCGCCGGCGAGAAGGTGAGATCAAATCCGGCCACGGCCTGCTTCGTCCTCTGGCGCATCTCGTGCTTCCAGATCTCCTTGATCTTGGCCTGCCGCTCTGTATCGTCCAGCCTTGGTTCGAGGGCACGGATCTGCTCCTCGGCCCGCTCTGACGGACTCTTGAAAACGGGATATGGAGTACCCAGAATCTGCCCCGTCACCGGATCCTTGACGCTCCCAAACAGCGCCGCCATCTGCACCTCGGTGACCTCATCTCCGGGCGAGAGTTCTCCGGCGCCGAGCCCACCCAGACCACGACCCATCCATCGCCCAGCCGGGTACCCAGACGCGGTGTAGTAGGCCGTGAGCGACGTCGACATCCGGCGATCCACATCGCCGGACGCGATATGCCGCAGCAGGTACTGGTACCCATCTCCGGCAGTCAGCCGGTGGATGCTTAGCATGCTTGCCGGCGGCCTGAATCAAGGCCTGATCGAGTCCATGGGCGTGTCATAACAGCTCAACGGGGCGGGCAGCGGAGAAGCAGTATCAAACCGGGGCGATCGCGCCCTCCTCAGGTGCCAGATGTGTGCCGGTTTTCATCTTGCCGGAATTGCCAAAAAGTTGTCTGCGGCATCCGTTGAGTGGCCATGGTCCAGGCGATCGGTCCTGGACAACGTGATCCAGGACTGCAACGGAGGAAGCAAATGACCGATGCGCACGACCAAGCCCGCGGACGGATCGTCGACCTGGTGCGACGTGCGGAGGCCATCGTCGGAGGCTGGGAAACGACGACGCATCTCTTGCCAGGGATCGTGTTTAGGGGTCTGCCGAGGCGATGTCACTGCACACGAGCAGCTGGCCAAACTCAAGGAACGATCGACAGGAGCGCTGCAGTCAGAGCGATCAGTGTCTCCGCCTCAGCCCGGCTGTAGATGTATCCCTTGGTTCCGTTGTCGTCGTGCATCGCTCCGCTGGCCTGGTGCTCCAGCGCCGTCCTGATGACGGCCCATCGCTGCTCAGCCGTGCGGTCGTTGCGGTTCCCGCTGGTGGACGGCTGGTTCCAGTTAGCGATGGGTTTGATCGCCTCCAGAGCTCTGCGGATGTAGAGCATCGCGCCGGTGATCTCGTTGCCGCCGAGTTGTCGCTGTGCTTCGCGGAGCAGGTCGGCGATCGCCTGGCGAGGTTGATCGTCGGCCGGAAACGGGATGACCATGTCGACGCCGAGCGTCCGGCCGAGGGCGTCGAGCTGCTGCCGCCATCGGCTCTCGGCAACCGCGATGTGCTCGACCACTTCCCCGGATCCCGGGAATCCGGACGCCTGGGGCAGATAGCCGCGGATGTGCAGCTCCAGGCGCAGGTCGCCAGTGCGGTGCTGCTCAACAGCCAGCAGTTGCGCGTTCGTAATGAGGTACTGCGGCGTCACTCGTTGCACGCCGCCGCCCGGCGCGAAGGGCACCGAGACGTTCGCCATGGCGATCGGTACCACCGCTCCCCCGGTCTTCGCGGAACACAGGGTCGTCTCCAGGTAGAGCAGCTGCCCGGCGGCCGAGTCGGTCTCGGGGATGCCGACGTTGAGCTGAACCTGGAGGTAGTGCGTCCCCAGGCCCTGCATGATGCTGACGGACTCCGGTGCAACGGTCACGCTGTAGATGCCGAGCGGTGAATCGAACCTCAGTTGCTGCACAACAGCGTCCTCACTTCTTCCATAGCTCCGATTGTCCTCCTGCTTCTTTGCCAACGGCATCTACATTTTGAGGCCCGGTCGGTTGGCTCCTGGTGCGGACTGCAGCGGAGCTACTCACCGGGTTGGGCGGGCCGGCCGAGGGTTTACGTATGCAGATGATGGTGCTCTGCCCCCTCATCTGAGGTGACCTGAACCCAGCCCGACAATGCCTGATCCTTCTCGCCGCCAACGGCGGGAGCATAGCCGCACCGGACTCGGGCTCGCGCGCGTCCGGTCGGTGACCAGATCACGAGCTCGCACTTGCCGGGGTCATTCCGCCGGCTCGGTAGCCAGCGGGTTTGCTTCGTCTTCCTCTGCGGAGCCCCCATTCTCGAGTTCATCATCCCTTGCCGGGACCTCAGATACGAGTGGCTCTCCACTCTCTGAGCCGTCAGTGACGTCCGCCGGCTCGATCTTGGTCACAGCAGCTGGCACGCCGGACGGTGTTAGGGCGTCGGCTCTGCCGTCGGTGTCGGCGAGGTCTCCGATTTCCATCCTTCCCTGGTTCCTGAGGCGTGGGAGGAGCGGCAGGGCCTCCAGTTCGGTTCGGAACAGCGGATAGTCCGTGATGCGCTTCAGTGGCTCGGCCGTGAGCTCGTGGTCGCGTCGGATCGTCGCAAGCCCAGCCCGGATCACGTCACCGACCTCGGTGTCGTCAGCTGCGGCCTCGATCCGCCGGAGCGCGACAAGCGCGCGGTCTCGGATGCAGCCATCGGGATAAGCGTCGACGAACTCGACGATGAGTTGCTCGACTCTCCGGTCACGGCGCCGAGCGATCTCCGTTTCCCGCGCCCTGACCAGGGTCTCGCTCAAAGTGGCGATCAGGGCTGCAAAGTTCGTGTCAAGCACGTCGACGCCCTCTGGCGCTACCTCGTCGTTCGCGTGTTCGCTCAGGTAGGCGATTAGTTCCTTTGCGAATCCGGCCTTGCCGATCCCGGTGTCGAACGCGGCCTGAAAGGCGGACTCGATAGCGTCCCAGAGAGATGGTTTGTCTGAGGTGACGCCCGCAAGGATCGCTTCGTTGGTCAGGATGTCTGCCTCTTGCTCGCTGAGGCCGAGCAGGTTCTTGGCATAGCGCCGAGCCGCCATGCCGGCAAGGACAAGCGGTACGAGGTCTTCCGGTTCCTCGATGACGACACCTGGCTCAGCAACCGCTCCTGGGACTGCGTCTGCGAGCATCAGGATCAGGTCGTCTGGCACGGTGGGACGACCCTTGGCGCCGCCCTTCTTGATTTGGCGCCGAGCTTCCTGGCCGGCGCCGTCGCTGTCGAGCAGCACGGCGCAGGCTGGCTTGAACTGGTCGCGCCCACGAGCGAGGTACAGCATGTACGGCATGTTCGAGCCGCCCGGTACGAGCGTCACCTCGTTCAGATCGAGAGTACGGCTCGGCGGGGTCCCGGCGAGGCGAAGTCGGGCATTCATCCCAGAAATGAGCACTTGGTCCGAGATACCCTCGACAAACAGGTTGTCACCACCGATGAAGGCCGTTTCCGCTACGAATGCGCCCAGCGACGTTCGCAGCGGCTCGTAGTGATTGCGGGTGGCATCGGAGACTAGCCGAGTGCCCTCGTCGCCGGATCCCTTGTCGACGACTCGGACGCGGTGTCCAGCGTTGCGGTTGATCAGGAACGGTGAGTGAGTGACATAGACGACTTGATCCTCGCGTTCTGAGTTGTCGGGGTGCGCGTAGTGCTCAAGGATCCGCAGCAGGTCCTGCTGTCCGACGGCTGACAGATAGGCGTCGGGTTCGTCCATCAACAGAACTTCGGGTACGGCGGGCCGGTCATGCGACCACAGTTGGACGAAGTACGACAAGAAGTAGGTCAGGCCGCGGCTTCGTTCGCTGAACGAGTAGTCAGTTCCGGTGCGGTCCCGAATCGTGAATACGAGCTCGTGCTCACGTGGCGAGACTCGCAAAGCGAAGTCTTCGTCCTGGCTCCACCACCGCGAGATGTTGAGGTGTCTGGCGATCGACTGGTTCATCTCCTGTATGAGGGCGTTGACCAGGCCTTCGCGCTCCTTCGCAATCGCGTCCATCAGGTCTTCGAACGAGCTCTGATCGATGCGCGCGAGCTTGGTCAGCAGATCCTGACCAAGCTGCCGCTGCCGGGCCGCCAGTTCCCGCCCAGACTCGTCCTGGGAGGACCGGCGAGATACTTCAAGCAGGGAGAACAGACCGGCCACCCGCTCCTGGAGGTTCTCCAGACCTTTGACGCCGGAAAGGAACTTCAGCAGCTCGAAGCGCTTGTTCCGTTCGTACGGAACAGGTGTGCTCCCTGCTAGGGCTGCCAATGGGACAGAGTCAGGCAGATCGACCTGAGTCTGTAGCTTGTAAGCCTTTGGCAGCAAGGCCTGCAGTTTGGCCGCCTGAGTCGGGTTCAGCTGCACGCGCTCGTCGTTTGCGTTGAGAACCTGCACGACTCCTTCGCTCGGTCTCAGCATCAGGAGGTCGCCGTTGTTCTGGAGCGGGATCTGAAGTGCAGTGAGTTGAGTCTGCTCGTCGTTCGAGAGCGTAAAAACCGCACCAACTTCGGGGTATAGCCGCTTGTCTCGTTCGACAGAGAAGAGTGTCGAGTAGCGGCAGAAGTCGCGACGTGAGTGGTCCTCGCCCGAGAGCACGATGTGGATGGCATCGAGGAGATGTGACTTCCCGGACTCGTTTGCACCGACGACGGCCGTGATGTCGCGTTCGAGGTTGACTCGGACATGCGGCAGCCATCCGTCAGCGGTGACTTGCCAATCCTTCTTTTTGGATGTCGGCGCGAACTTCAGTTCGTAGTCGTAGTTGAAGGACTTGTACCAGCGGACGAGTACCTCACGGATGCGCATGGCCGAACGCTCTCCCTTGTTAAAGCCTGGGTCGCTCGTACGACCATCTGAAGCAAAGCACAAGCTTCAGACAATCGGAATGGCGCTCAAGCCCGTCGCCGCAGGCTTAGCGAGAGGTTCCAGACGACGGCGTTCCTCAAGGACAGCGAGCTCGTCGGGCACCGCGGGATCCAGCTTCCCGGCCTCAACGACAACTTCGGCGCACGAGTCCTAGCCGAGATTGGCGACGAGCGTAGGAGGCCGAGGCTGTCGAGGCGAGCATCGAAGGAATCGGCGTAGGCCTCGACGAGCAGAATGACAGACAGACTGGGGGCCCAACCGCCAAGGGTGACAGAGGTGACGAGATCGATGTTCGCTGGTCTGTCATCCCGACTGGTTGAGCGGCCATTGTGGGTAGCTGTGTGCCCATGACGATTAGACCCGAGCACTGGCCGCGTTGTGGTTGTCGGCCAGTAGCGACGCCAATCTGGTCATCGAGGTTTGGTAGTCGAGCGGACTCGGGCACCTGTGCAGCTCCGTTCCTGTTCCGTCACTGTTCCGTGAAACGGTGACAAATGGCGCTCAGGAGTGCGAACTGATGGGCATCGGCCGGGTGGCTCGGAGGTTGAGTCGCCGGCGGTCGAGGGCTAGCTCTCGACGGCCTTGGGCTCGTGTTTGTGCAGGTCAAGCCAGGTTTTGAAGGACTGGAGGTGGGGGTTGAGTTCGCGGACGGCGTCCAGGTCGCGGTTGCCGGTGAACTGTTCGTGGCTCTCGGCGTAGAACTACACCATCTTCGATGGAAAGCGAGCGTAGCCGCTTCGCCACTCGGCTCTGTCGACGGCCATCGTCTGGTGACACGCTCTAGTTGTCTGTGTTCTGGTTTCGGGGATCCGATACAGCCTCGTTCATTTGACGGGTCACAACGGACTCCGAGTCGGAGAGCGCACTGTCTTACGACAGGCTGGCCAGTCCCTCTGGGCCTCTGACGGTCTGGCCCTGGAATCGAGGTCTCCGTCTGGTCGTCCCGGAAGACCGCCGGACAGTCGTTGCCCGGGCGGTTGGCGTTCCTGCGGTGGAACTCAACGGCCACGATGACCTCCCGAATTTGGCAATGCGCGCACAGTGATGGCCGATCACCCGAGCGGACCACCGTCTGTAGCCAACCCTCAGGCGGGGTGGCGCAAGTTGGGCAGGTCGCTTGCCAGGGTGGCCTGGTCTGGTCGCCGTCACCATCGTGGGTGGCGGTGAGTGTCGGGGGCTCGGGCGTCCGCATAGGTCCGGCGGGCCGACCAGTCGCCCGCGAAGATTGGGACCTTCGGCCCTGTGACCGGCACCACAGCTTGAGGTGTCCTGTCGGAAGGGCAGGAACCGAAACCGGGGGCACCATGACCAGACACGCAAGCGGCAGCGAGACGGTTGCCCCGTCAGCCCCCGAGACCCAGACCGGAACCCTGACGTCGGCCGATTGTTGGCGTCTGCTCGGTCAGGCGCGGCTCGGCCGGCTGGTCTACACCGACAAGGGCCTGCCTGCGGTGACGGTCAACGACTATGTGCTCGACGGAGACAGCCTCCTGTTTACGACCCGGGACGGCGAGAAGCTGCGGGCCGCCGAGCGCGGTGACATAGTCGCCTTCGCCATCGACTCAGGCGCTGCCCGTGGACGATCCGCCTGGAGCCTGACCGTGCTTGGTCATCTGGCCATGGTGCCGCCAGAACGGGTGGATTCCCTGTCCGTCCAGCCGTGGTACCCGGGTGCTACCGCCACCCCATTGATTCTGCGACTCCGAGTCGAATCGCTGACCGGCCAGAACGTGAGCCTCTGGTAGACGGACTGAGGACTGTCCGGGCGCGCGATCTGGGGTCGAACCTAGGCGGGCGCCCATTGCCCAATCACGCTGCTGTCAAGGTTCGCCAGCCGCTGTGCGAAGTCGTCCAGGTGCTCGCGCAAGACCCGGCGCGTGAGTTTGGCGACGCGGCTGGATGTGCCCACGGGCAGTGTCATCCAGTGCGTCTGCGTGACCCGGCAGCCCGCGGCAAGCGGTTCGACCACCAGTTCACCGCCACCGCCCGGGCTGGTGAGAGTGCGAGTGACGGCCCGTCTGCCAGGCTCGTAGGCAACGACTTCAAGCATGCTGCCTGCGCGTCCTGTATTGGTGTGGTGGATGAACAACTGCACTTGGCCCAAGCCGAGCGGTGTCCCCGTCAAGCGCTCGGCGTGGGAAACCCGGTCCGACAACGCGATGGAGCTTCGAGGGTCTTCGAGGAAGTGCCACACGGCCTTGGGATCGTGTGGCAGCTCGACCGCCACCGCCTCGCGGATCTGCACTGGGGTCGCGCTGATCCGTACGACTTCCCAGCGGAATCGCGCTCTAAGCTTCTTCTGCTCCATCCTGCAGCCCCCGGTAATCTCGTTTCTCTGTCTGCGTCATCGGGAACCAGTCGGCGTGCGTTACAGGGATGCGGGGTTCCTGTAAACGGAGAGGCGACCAACGCATCCGAGGGCGGCGCTGGTCGCCTGATAGGCAGCCATGAAGGAACGAGCTCGCGACTGTCTCCTTGACTCTCCGCGTGGGTGGCGGCGACCCCGATCCGATCCGGCGGATGGTTGTGCGGTTTCTTGTCGAAAAAGTTCTCTTTGACATCCGTTGAGTCCGAACCTGGGGCAGAGGGCCTCGGTATATGGATCGGGACTGAACGGAGCGTGCTGGTGGCAGGAGAGAGGCCGAAGGGCGATGACGTGCGGCGGCAAGTTGTTGACTTGGTGACTCGAGCTGAGGCGATCGTTGAACGGATTGAGACCGCTGCCGGTGACGGACGGTGGGCGATGACGGCGTTCAGTCGGTATCGGTTGTGTGAGTTGCTCGAGATCCTGCCGTACGGCAGGCACGAGGGGGTTCCGGAGGGAGATCCTGCGGCCTTGCTCGAGGAGGCGGCCCAGCTGGCAGATCAGATTGATGTCTCGATCGAGGACCTGAGTTGGCGGCTTGCGCTTGGGGATGCATTGCGTACGGCGGCGGCGGACATCCGGGCGGTCCGTGATGTCCGTGGCGGCTGAACCCTGCCCTGTCTGCTAGGGACCGGGGGCGATCCGGCATCGCCTCGCAGACGTTCGGTCGACGGTTGTGGATACCGGATCGAGGATCCAGGACTGGACTTTGTCTGGCTTGTTCGTTGACCTGCACAGCCGATCCATCGGGAGGTTGCTGTGGGCAAGGGACAAGTTCGGGCGGAGGATCTGCACCGGGCGCTCGATGCGGAGATAAGCAAGCTGCAGAACGGATCTGACTGGTCCAGGTTGTTGGATGTTGCGGCGTTGTTCCCGACGTATGGGTTCGGGAACATCGTCCTGATCGATCTGCAGATGCCGCAGGCCAGTTGGGTAGGGCGTGCGGAGATGTGGGAGAAGCTGGGGCGCCGCGTGAGAACCGGGCAGGCGATCAGGATCCTGAAGCCGACGCGGTCGCGGACCACGATGGCAGGCGCTCTGGAGGAGGCTGGTCGGAAGTACGGTGTAGAGGGCTTGGTTGAGCAGCAGGTCATCGGGTTCCACGTGGCTGCTGTGTACGACGTCACTGCTACAACCGGGCCGCCGATTCACCTGCCGCGGACTCCGTCGCCAGCCGATGCCGACCTGGCCAGAACGCTATGGGACGGCCTCGAGAAGGAGGCCGCGTCGGATGGCTTCGCGGTCGAAGTAGCTCCGATAAGCAACGGAATCGACGGCTTCACCGACTACGCGGCCAAGCGGATAGTAGTTGCGGACCATCTGGACGAGTTCCGCATGGTTGGACGCCTGATGCACGAGGTCGGCCACGTCCGGATGCACTCACCGGAAGCGCCGGCCGACTCAGGCGGAGAGATGTGCCGCGGTGTGCGCGAGGTGGAAGCGGAGTCGGTTGCGTACGTCGTACTTGCCCATCACGGGATGGGCATCGATGCAGAGTCCTTCGACTACATCATCGACTGGGCGAAGGCAGTAGACCCCGGCGAACCGTCGAACGTGATCAAGGCGACCGGTGCGCGGGTCATCAACACGGCCCGCCAGCTGATCGAGTCCACAGACGCCTACCTAAAGGCCAACCGGCCGCAGTTGGGGACGGTGCCGGCGCGGCCGCTGGACTCGGCGTTCCTGAGCCCGGATCTCGACGGCCCGGCGCTCTGAGGTGAGCGACGGATGGGTGCCAGTGAGCGGGTCGCCGCATTGCGGCGCGCGCGGGAGAGGCAAGCGAGGATCGAGGCCGCAACAACTCGAACCATCAATGCTCAGACATCGCTGAATCGCGCTGTCGAGGCGAAGGCCGTCGCGATGCAGAGGTACGACGAACGCGTCGCAGATGCCGAGGCGGCATGGATAGCGGAGATCGCCGACCTGGCGCGTATATGTCGGTCCGCTGAGGCTGCCGCCGAGATCCTCGGCTGGTCGGTTCGTGAGCTCCGACGGGTCGTGAAGGCCGAGCGTGAGCAGCGGACGACCGAGGACGGTGGTTCGGATGACGAGTCCTGAGTCCGATCCGCTCTGGGGCATCGACGAGGTCTCGGCGTACCTCAATGTCCCGAAGCGAACCCTCTACGCCTGGAGAACGTCGGGCTACGGACCACGCGGCAAGAAGGTCGGCCGGCACCTCCGCTACCGCGCGAGCGACGTGATCGCGTGGTTCGCCGAGTTGAACGACCACATCCTCGACGAGAGATGGGACTGACCGATGATCGAGATCACGCATACTCCGTACGAGGGCAGTGTGGCGAGGGGAGTGCCGAAGGACGCCGGCCTGACGGAGATCCTCAAGGCCATCGGCTGGCGGTGGTGGCGACCCATGGAAGCATGGCGGTTGCCGGGATCGCGCAACCATGCTGCGAACCGGTCGCTCCTCGACAGGACTGCAATCCATCTGACGCGTGTCGGCTTCGATGTGTCGCTGCGGATCGACGAGGACGCCAAGTCAACCGCCACATCGTACTCGGACAGGTGGGTCGGGCGGCAGATCGCCCGCCTGGAAGAGAACCTGAGGAAGGTCGACAGCAAGCTCGAAGATCACTTTCGGGCGATTGAGACCGCCGGTGAGAGCTCTGTGGAGGCCGACCTGTGGTCAATTCGCATGCTGCTTCGGCGGACGGACATCGTCGAGGAACTGCGTCGATGGACCGAGGTGCGAGCCGAAATGGCGGAAGGCGCGCCGGGGCACACACCGAAGACAATCGAGAAGGGCGACTACGTCCGCATCTCTGGGCGCTGGAGAAAGGTTGCCCGGGTCAACGAGAAGTCGGTGACCGTCGAGACAGAACACTCCCGGACGAGCCGGGGGCCGTACTACGAGATCACCGGTCACCGACCTGCCCACGAACCTGAGCTGTAGTTGGCATCCGCCATTGACTCCCTCGCGACGTGCAACCGCGGGAAGCTGCGGCGGATCTCGTTCTCGAACCTGTCGGCGGCCTCCGTTTCACCGGCGAAGTCGAAGATCAAATGATCTCCGAGCCAGGCACGGACCCGGCACGGTGCTTCACCGCCCACAGGCGTCACTGGCAGCATCTTGCGGACGAGCGGCTTCGGTCGGCGTCAGGCGGGTCAGGTAGCGAGCGATTGCGGTAGTCCAGTGGTAGTAGTACCCGTTCGGCCTGTCCCAGGTGATGAAGAGCCAGATCGGACCTGAGCTGTGGACGGTACCGGCGCCGTACTCGAAGTGGCGGACCCTGTCACCATGCTTCAGGTCGTTCCAGTCCACTGGTGTCCTCCGAGGTGTGTGGCCCTGCCGCTGACAGGGGAGGCAGCGACAGGGCCGGTCCTCGCCGGGTGCACGACGAGGGTTGGAAGGGCGCGACCGGCGCGGACGTGAGGCTCACGCGCCGGCCTCGCCGGTCTAGCGGGGGTGTACGCCGGTCTCGGCGAGCGGTGGGTTCTCGTCTGGGTCGAACGGATCCGGGTCCAGCCATCGGATCTCCGACGCCCCGAGATGGCCGTGGACCTCGAGGAGTTCGCCGACGCCCGGCCAGAACGTGATGCACGGATTGCGGCCGAGCCATTGGGCGACAACCCACTGCTGGCCTTTGTGGTCTGGTGGGAACTCGACCAGCAAGGCAACCACGCCGGTGCCGCTGACACCCGATGGATCGCGATATCGGTAGAGCTCCCCGCGGCGCATCAATGCCATCTCCTTGGTCCGATCTGCGACTGGTCGACGGCTCTGTCGACCGTGGCTCAAGACTCGCGGTTCCGGCCTGGACAGGAGAACCGTGTCAACGGACATTTCCGGACATTTCGTGTTACGGTCCAGGTAGACATTTACAGACATCTACTCATGAGTAGGGACCGACTCGGGTGAACGACGTACTCCGGCGTGCGATGTACGACGCGAATCTCACCGACCAGGGTTTGGCGGCGAAACTTGTCGTCGACCCGAAGACCGTGAGGAACTGGATGCACGGTCAGGTGCCGCATCGGCACAACCGGTTAGCTCTGACTCGAATGCTCGGTGTCGACGAAGAGGTGATCTGGCCCGAGCTTCGGTCGATGAGTGCGGACGCCCGGCCGGCTGAGCTTGCAGGCGTCTATCCGCGGCGTAGTTCGATCAGCTCGCGGGACTGGCTCGCCTTCTTCGACTCAGCCAAGTCGGAGATCGGGATCCTTGCCTACAGCGCGCTGTTCCTCGCGGAGGACGCACGCGTCGTGCGGTTACTTCGGGAGAAGAGCGACACGGTGCGCGTGCGGATTGCGCTGGGTGTGCCGGACGGAGCGAACGTGGTCGAGCGAGGCGCTGAGGAGGAGATCGGCGAGGCGATGGCAGCGAAGATCCGGAATTCTCTTGCCCTCCTCGCTCCTCTCCAGCACCAGGATGGCGTTGAGCTGAGGCTGCACGACACCGTGTTGTACAACTCGATCTACCGCTCAGACGACCATCTCCTCGTGAATCAGCACGCGTACGGCATCCCTGCCGCGCAGTCGCCCGTCTATCACTACCGGCACTCCGAGGCGAGCGAGATGTTCGACTCGTACCTCGCGAGCTTCGAAGCCGTCTGGGCACGGGCTATCACCTGACGAGGCTGTCGTCGTACTGTCGGTTAGATGATGACGGTGCAGGAAGCAAGGTCGCTTGCCCGCCGGCTGCTGGCGGACGAGCTGCCTCGACGCTGGGCACACACGCAGGGCGTGGCCGCTCGCGCGCGGGAGCTCGCGGCAATCCTCGGCGACCACGCCGAGCTGGTCGAAGCGGCTGCCTTTCTGCACGACATCGGCTATTCGTCTGCGGTGAGCTCCACGGGCTTCCATCCGCTCGATGGGGCGCGCTATCTACGAGACCTCGCCGGAGCAGAGCCGGAGCTGTATCGGCTGGTCGCGCACCACTCTGGCGCCCAGGTCGAGGCGGAGGAGCGTGGTATCGGCGAACTGGCACGCGAGTTCGACCTGCCAGACCGTGAGCTACTACAGGCATTGACGTACTGCGACATGACCGCCGACGTCGACGGCAATCACGTCGATGTCGACGAACGCCTGGGCGAGATCCTCAGGCGGTATCCCCGCGACCACGTGGTCCATCGCTCGGTCACCCGATCAAGTCCGTCTCTGCGGCGTATAGCAGAGGACGTGCAGCGTCGCCTCAGCGCCTGATCGTCAGGGCTCGCTGCCTACGCGGACCCAGAGGCTGCACATGATGTCGGTAAACGGGCCCCGATCGACTTGTGCTGCGTCTCCTGTCGGGGAATCAGCGGCTGATGAGCTCGGTGCCGTCGAACAAGCGGGTGACCTCTTCCCTGCTGTGGACCTGTGCCTCGCCGCCGGCTGGTGACTCAGCCGACATTCAGCCTGGCAGGCGTAGCGTCGCCGCGGACCCAGGTTCGCGCAAGAGAGGATGAGGTTGTGATCGGTCTGCTCGGTATGCCGCGCGGCGAGGAATGGATCGTCCTGTTCGTCGTCGTCCTTCTCCTCTTTGGACCCACCAAGCTGCCCGGCCTTGTCCGCCAGTTCGCCCGCGCCAAGAAGACCTGGGACGAAGAGATCGCTCCTGGGCGCAAGAGCGCCAGTATTGAACCGGCCAACGACGGCCAAGCCGGCAAGGTTGTCGTTGGGTCGCCTGGCCCAGACACCGCGGCGGAACAGAGCTCGGCTCCCACAGGCGCGCCGCCAACCGCTCCCAACGCCAGCTGAAGCCACGAGCGATCGACCGCTTGCCGTTCCGGCGACGAGAGGCTCTGGCCGCCGCCAAGATTTCGCACTCGCTCGAGTCCTGCTCATACGTTGTTGACCGGGTGAGCCGATAGCAGCGAGGCCTGATCTCGATCACGTTCCCGCCGAGCCTCAAGCGTGTACCTGACCAACTGCCAGGCCCTCGCAACTGCTTAGTCGAAGTACAACGTTGCGCCCGGCTTGAGGTAGTGGTCGATTCGCCGGCGCATGGTCTGGTTCATCCGCAGGCTGTTGAGGTCGGCCGGTGGGATCCAGCGGACGTGTGTGCTCTCGCTGCTGGGTGTTGGGGTACCGCCGGTGGCGCGGCCGCGCAGGAGGATCGAGAACTCTTGGCGGGCTTCGCCGTTGCTGGTGTAGAGAATGATGTGCTTCGGGTCGGTGTAGATCCCGAGGACGTTGAGGATCTCGCAGTCGATGCCGGTTTCTTCTTTGGTCTCGCGTACGCCGGCTTGGGACATGGACTCGCCGAGGTCGATGGCTCCGCCGGGGAGTGCCCAGTTGCCGTTGTCCGAACGTTCGATCATGAGGATCTCGCCCGCGTCGTTCTCGATGACGACGTTCACTGACGGAACCATGCTGTTCGCTGCAGGCGCGTCCGGGTCGTCGTAGTAGTCGATTCGCTTGGGCATCACGACTCCGTCATCGGGGTTGCGTCGTCCCATACTCGCTCGAAGCTCTCGAGGTAGTGACGGGCTAGTTCACCGCCTGGGATCTTGCGTAGGTGCCACACCGGTGCCTGAGCGGCGGGCAGGCCGTAGATGTGAGTGTTGACGTACAAGCGGTCGTCGGCGCGGTAGATCGAGTTGTAGAGCACGGTGCGGTGCAGCCGAAACTCGATGCCAGGCGCATCCATGAGCGCCCGATAAAGGACCTGTGCGTTGCGGATCTTGGCTGCGATCGCGTCGCCGATTCCTTCTTCCTCGCCGCGCTCGGCGACATGCACGTCGTCTGGATCGCCCAGGAGGATCCGTACGCGAGCGCCGGCCTTCGCCTTCTTGCGGAGGATCCGCTGCAGGCCGCTGTCCTCGGCCAGGAACAAGCCGGCGTACGCGAGGAGACCGATCTCTGCCTCGGCGGACTCGAAGAGCTGGCGCCACTCGTCGGCCGGTACGTCGGCGCGGTGCGGATAGACACGAACGAGCTCGCTCTCGGACAATGCGGCGGCGCGATCGCGGGTCAGGACGTCCGGCCACAGGTACGATTCGTCGCGACCCAGCCGGCTAGCCAAACGGTGCCGGTTGCGTGGGAAGGGCACAATATCGCCCGTGACCCAGCGCTCGACGGACTTGACGTTGACTTCCAGCTCCTCTGCGAGTGCATGATGTGTCAGCCCTTGTTCCACCATCGCGGCTCGCAGTCGTTCGTTAGGCACGGGATCTAACTTAGGACATTTCAGGACATTTCGAGCCGAACCAAGACGTGTTGAAGATGTCTTGTCCTGTCGTGACGCTGTCCCGGCCGCATCGGCCATCCTTGCCCGCATGAAGGGGAAGAGGCAGCGCAACGTGTTGCTCCGGCAGGCTCGCGGCCGGATGACCCAGGGCGAGTTGGCCGACCGGGTCAGCGCCGAGATCTACCACGCCACCGGCGAGAAGATCCTTGTCACAGCGAAGTCGATCTCCGATTGGGAGTGTGTTTGGTACACCTGGCCGTCGGCCAGCGCCCGACAGGCTCTATGTCGGGTCCTTGGGAAGTCGAGCTCGGCCGAGTTGGGCTTCGTCTACCAGCGCAAGGTCAGCCCCGCACCGCCTCCGATCTCCCTGCTCGACCTCGTGACAGGGCGCTCTCCTTCTGGTGAGCCCAGCACGCTGCGCCTTCCGGCCGGCCGGTCGTACGCCGGTGTGGACGTCGGAGCGCAATACTGCGAGGTCGCGCTGCCGGGGGAGGGGTGGCTGATGGTCGATCCAGGGCCGGATGCTGCGCTGAACAGACCGGATCGTCGCTCGCTGATCGTTGTCGTCGACGACGACCAGCGGTGCTTCGTGTCGGACGGGCGGAGATTCGTCGACCGGTCCGGGCGTCGTACCGGTCCGCAGCCGATTTCGTCCGCGATGCTTCTCGACGACCTGACGGTCGGCATCATCTGGGCGACAACGAACACTGACGTTGCTTTGTTGGCTGACGATGCTCAGCTGGTGAGGAGCCAGGAGCGGTTATCGCGCTACGAGCGGCTCCGTACGTCTGATGTGCCGTTAGCTGCGGCGATGCCGTTGAGCCCGGTGGCCGGCCAGTGGCTGGGCTCGCGCTTCTGCGCTCGTCACATCAGTCGCAACTTCGACCGGTTGACGGGCCAACCGTTCTTCTGGACCCGGGAGCGGCGAGGGGAGGAGGCCGCGTCATGGCTGCTGTGGCGACACAAGTTCGAGTATCTGCGTCGTACGGCGAGGTGGTTTCCCGGAATGCGGCGCGGCTTCTGCATCACTGAGTCGGACGTCGCTGACTCGCCAGCGCACGAGCGGGTGCTCCTCTTGCTGGCGATGTGTCTCATGGAGGCTTTCGGGATCACCGTGATGCTCAGCCCCGAGGAGGAGCACGCAGATGTCGAGGGATTCGTACTGGGCGGTGAGGCTGTCGTCGCGAACTGGCTCGGCGGATCGGGACTCTGGTACGTCGATGCAAGCGCGCCGCGGTCGCGTCGAGAAGCGTTCCGCGAGGTCGCCGGCGAGGTGTGCACGGCCTCGCTGGTCGACGGGCCGACCGCGGAGCTCCGCCTGGAGGCGATCGCCGACTACCTGGACGTGCCCTGGTGCTGGTTCCGGCGACGATGCCGAGAGGTCGCGGCAGCCGGCGTCGAGGAGATCGCGAATCCACGCAGTCGCCTGCTGTCGACCAGCGGCTTGAACACGGCGATTCGGTACGTTGCCTACATCGACGACCTCGAAGGAGCCGAACTTGCGCGCCGCTGAACTGACAATGGGCCGGACGTTCGCCGTCCACTTCGACCACGGTGACGACTTCTACCCGGCGCTGGCCGAGTTCTGCGCGCAGTATGGCGTGCGGCAGGGCTTCATCCCGATGTTCATCGCCGGCATGCGCGACGTCCAACTCGTCGGCACCTGCGAGAAGCTCGACAACCCCGACGCCCCGGTGTGGAGCGCCGTACATCTTGAGAACGTCGAGGCATTCGGCGGCGGCACTCTCGCGTACGACGAGGCGACGGGCGAGGTGCTGCCGCATATCCATGTCTCGGTCGGTCTGAAGGCCCATTCGGCCACAGCCCATACGAGCCACCTTCTCGGTGCGAAGATCCAGTTCCTGACCGAGATGTACCTCGTCGAGGTGACGACGCCAGCGTTCTCGCGTCCACGCCAACCTGATCTGTACGACGTGCCGCTGCTGTCGTTCGAGTAGCTCCTGGATCTGCAGTGCGGGGTTCAAGCTCTTTGAGCCTGGGGCCAGTCTCGGAGGTATGGAGCGGCGACCACCGGATCCGAAGTCAACGCCGACAGTTGCTGAGCGTCGGCGACTGCTCGATGTGAACCGCGCGGCGGCGATGTTCTACCGTCGTCAGTTGCTCCAGGCAAAGAACAACTGGGCAACGAACTATCTTGCGGCCGCTGGGGCGCGTGAGGTCCTGGACCCGAGCTCGAAGTGGGCGATCGGATACGCGCCTGACGCGCGCTCCCGACTCGTCGACAGCCTGCGGTCTAGGGGGTTCGACCAATCCAGCGTTCGAAACGCCGGTCTGGCCCTCCTCAATCCCGAGGGCCGCACGATCGACCGGTTCCGCGACCATCTTGTCCTGCCCGCGCGCAACGACCGGCTGGAGACGGTCGGCTTCGTAGGGGTCCGCACAACACCCGAGGCGTACTACGTCACGTCTCCCGAGACCCAGGTGCATCGACGATCAGCGGCCATCCTCGGCGTCGCGGAGCAACTGGATCTGCTGTCTGAGGGCGCCACGCCCGTCTTGGTGAACGATGTCCTCGATGCATTCGCCGTCGAGCGGATCAGCCGATTGACGGTCGGCCGCTGGGCCGGTATCCCCTTGTGTGACCGGCTGCTGTCAGTCGAGCAGGCACGCATCCTCGCGCGGTATGCCGCGAGCGACACGGTGATCATTGCCGTTCGAGACACCCAGACAGCTCAACGTGCAGCTGTCGGCTTCGTCGATGACCTGAGCCGCTTCTTCGTCCGGGTGTGGGCGGCCGAGCTGCCGACCCGATCGTCTATCGACGCTTCCGCTAACGATCAACAGGCTCTTCATGACGCCCTGCTGACGACCAGGCCGCTGGCTGACTACCGAGGTTCTCGGCGGCGCAGGCGGTACGCGGCGCTTGACTCGGGGCTGGCGGGACCAGTGCCGGAGCTGTAGTGCTCCGTGTGGTGCCTCGATTCTCTGTGGGTCCGAAGCGTTGATCTCGTGGCGGGTTCGTTGAAGGAGGAGCTGCAATGAAGGTGTCAGACCGGTACGAAGACATCGTTGAGTTGGTCTCTCGAGCAGAGGTAGCCATTGCCTGGCGCGAGCGTGAGGATCCCGGTGACTGGGCGATGACGGCGTTCAGTCGCTACCGAGTGGCCGAGATGCTGGGCATCAGGCCGCGGTCCGGCGGCCGCGTAGAGCTGAGCGCCGATCCTGTGGCGCTGCTCGCGGAGGCAGCACGATCGGCTGATCAGCTGGTCGTGCTGTCCGAGCACCAGAGCTGGCGGTCATCGCTGGCTGAGGCGCTGCGAGGTGCACTGGCCGATGTTCGGATGGTGTGCGGTGCGCGCGACGTATGAGGACCTGCTGGGGATCGCACGCCGGCGGGCGGTGGAGGCGTACAACCTGGCGGTCGTCGACAGCGCGGACCTCACTGCTGGCTGGCAGGCGACGCTATCGGCCACCCGGCACCACATGCGGTGGCTTCGGATCGAGTTGTCGGCTGAGGATCTGACCGCCAGGGGAGAGGTTCAGGGCGAAGGGCCGTTGTTTGCGCTTGCCACGTCGATCGGAGCCGCCGCGGATCTCCTGGCCTCGCAGAACGGGAACACCTCGATCGTCTTGGACAACCGGGATGGCTTGATCGGTGCTCGCTCGGACGTGGCCGCGATCGCAAGCATGGGCGCCCGCGCGGCGTTGACCCGGCTGGCCTCCGGCCAGGTGGAGGCTGGCGAACGTACCCGTCGTCTCTACAGACACCTCGTGGCAGTACTTGCCGAGCTCGAGTTCCTGCGTCGGCGCGGACGGCAGGACATTGGCCCGTTGGCTCGCCTAGCGACTCGGCTGCCGAAGACTCCACTTGACGGCTCGTCGTCGATTAGCCACCGCGCTTCGCTCTGGCAGCGAGCTCACGAGGCGACTCCGCCGCGGGAGTTGTTGTCCCGAGATCTCCGGTCGACCAGCGCGCAACTGCGGACCGTCGCCGGCTACCTCACGCATGTTGCCAGGCTTCTTCATGCCGCGAAGGGTGCGAAGCCAGAAGAGCTCCGATCCCTGGTGACAAGTCTTCAGAATGTCACTGCTGCCGAGGCCCGAGTCAGCCACGCCTGGCGTACTCGCATGTCGGATGTCGCTGGCAGGAGCGATAGCCCCGTCGAACCTGTGTTCCTGCAACTGCTCGCTGGACTCCAACGCTGGCTCCGCGACGGCCACCAACTCAAGCCGGCGCATTTCGTCATCGGCGATCAGGCGCAGGCAAAGCAGGCCCGAGCGGTGGTGGACGAGCTCGCTGGCGCAGCCCATCAGGTCGCGATCCTTCAGGAGAACGCGGTGCGATGGCTTGTCGGCCAGGGACGGCTTTACGTGCCGAAGGCCGAGCTGGCCAAACGGGATCCAGAGTTCAACAACAGGCCGACAGTCTGGCGCCTGCGCTACCCACAGCCGTACTGGGTGCGAACGGCGCGAGCTTCATGCTTCGACGAGCTGACGTCCTCGGTCGACGTGGTCAGATCGAGCTTCGCCGAAGCCGCGGTCACAAGCCGGCGGATCGCGGGCACCGACGATCAGCACCGTCCGTACGGCTTGGACGTCGGCAGCATCCCGCACGCGGTGCAGAAATCGCCGGCCCGCTGGTACCAGCCGGTGTCAGACGACGCCATCCCGTCGATCTATGCCGAACCGCCCGGCCTGATCGGCTGAATTCGCTAGCGCGCCGTGATGCGGCGCTATAGCGGCCGAACAACTTGAGGTCGTCGGTAAGCGCTTCCGAGCTCGAGTACGCGAGCCAACTGATGTGCGGGGTAAGCCCGGGCGTGTAGCCACTCTTGACATTTGGGACGTGTCCGGCGCTTCCTGAGAGGGGGATGGGGGCGACATGACGTCAATACCAGTGCCGCATGCCGGAGTTGAGCCGGGGACACATGGGTTGGTCATCGGGGTCAGTGAATACCCGTTCGCCGACGGTCCGAATGCGTCGGCTTGGGGGCAGCGATTCGGTCTCGAGAATCTCAGCAGCGCGGCGCGGTCGGCTTCGGACGTCGCTGCCTGGCTTTTGAAGGAGTACTCGAACCCGGACGCCGAACTGGCCAGCCTTCGGGTGCTGTTGTCACCGTCCGCAGGTGAAGTGATCAATCCCGAGATTGCCCCCTTCGCGCCGGCGGCTGCGACGCGTAAGGCCGTGGCGTCCGAGTTGAAGGCGTTCCGCGACTCATGTGGCGAGAACCCAGACAACGTCGGCTTCGTGTACATCGCGGGCCACGGAATCCAGCTGACCAAGCGTGGCGCAGTTGTCCTGCTGCACGACTTCGGTGATCCGGCAGGTGAGAACGAGCTCAGCGGTGCGATCGACGTGGTCGGTTGTCATGGCGGGATGGACGAGGCCCGCGCGGCGCGGAACCAGATCTGGTTCTCCGACGCATGTCGGCAGGAGCCCGAGGTAGCCAAGCTCTTCGAGCGCCTGGAGGGGGCACTAACACTAAGCGAAGGGGTCGGGACCGTTCAGGCGTCGCCACTCTTCCTCGCGTCGTCGACCCGGGAGAACGCGTTCGCGCACGTCGGCGGGACCAGCGTGTTCAGTCAAGCACTTCTGTGGGCGCTGCGCGGCAATGCGGCGGTCGGTCCGGACGAGTTCAGTCCGGTATGGCACGTCGGCACGACGCAACTGATCCGTGCGCTACCTCGCCGGGTCAACGCGATCTTGGGAGAGCACGGTGCGGAGCAGCAGGTCGACGTGCAAGGCAAGCCTTTGGAGGTGGTCGCGCAGCAGTTGGCCAAGCCGCCCGAGCTGGACATCGAGGTTGAACTCGAGCCGAACGACATTCGGCCGGCGCCGACGGCCGAGTTGCTCTTCAACGCAACCGAGCCGGTCCCGGTGCAGCAGGCTTGGCCGTTGAGGCTTCGCGGTCCGGCAGGGCTGTACCTGCTGCTAGCTGCGGTCCAGCCGCCGCTCACAGGCGGTCAACGACGGAAGATCCTGGATGTGGTACCGCCCGGGTGTACCGATGTATTGAGGATCAGCTGATGAGTGGGCAGATCGAGCCGCGAATTGGCCAGCTCAACGTTACTGTCAGCAGCCCGTCGCAATTCCTGCTGAGCGGAAGCCTTCCATACGTCGTTCGCGACGCCCGCCACACGGTCGTTCATCAAGGCACGACCGGCGATGCGCCTGCCGACCTCTTGGAAGGTTTGTACTCCGTCGCCGTGGTTACACCACGCGGGGAACGATCGCTCCAGCTCGTGCAGATCCGCCCCGCAGAGACGACCGAGCTGGTCTTCGGAACAGACGAGGTGACGCCGTCGCCTCCCGGACAGATGTCGGTCGAGTCGCCGCCAGGCGAATGGCAGGGGTCACCGAGGCCTCATCCGACAACGCCGAACAACGTGGAGCCGGTTGACGCCGAACCGCCGTTACCCGGGTCGGCGATATCTGGGTGGGCGACGCCTGCGGTGCTGATCTCGACGGCCAACTGCCAGATGGTGGTCGAGGACGCACGTGGCTGGAGATTCGCCGCGGTCGGGAATCTCGAGGACGTGCCGACAGCCGTGTTCCGGATTGCCGGGAGTTACCACGAGATGTCACTGCCACTGATTCCGTACTCGGAGCACCGGGGCTGCCGGATCGATGTCGTCTGGGACAGGGAGAAGCCGAAGCTGCGGATGTCGTTCGACCCGCAGCGCCCTGTCGCCGGACTGGTCGACGGGCTGCTGCGTCACAACGAAGCTCTCGCCGGACACGCTCTGCTCGAAGACGCGACGTACATCCTGGCGGAGAAGTACGAAGATCCGTCGGGTGCTGCCCTTGGAGGCCTGACCCTCCACCGGTTCGGTCTGCTCACCTATCGTCAAAGCTGGATGGAGAATCTCGCCCGCGACTTTCCCTGGCTGCCCGACGGCAGCATTCTCTTGGCCGCGATCCTGGAGAATGACGAGAACGAGGGCGAGCGGCATCGCGGGCTGGAGTTGCTGCTGTCCGCCGCTCGCCGGCGACCGATATACACCGACGGGCTGTCATTGGCGATCGAGCTGCTCCGGAGGTGGCCGGACGAGTTGTCCAAGTCTCATCGGTACCAGTTACTCGATCAAATGACTGACTGGGCCGCGTACGCAGACTGGGACTCGATCAATCTCAGCGTGGTCTTGTCATGAACCTGGAATTGCAGTTTCTGCCGGCGAGGCAGGGCGACGCGATCTGGATCCGCTGGGGAGACGGTCGCCAACTCTTCGTCGATATGGGGACCGAACAGACCGGGAACGCGATCGCCTCGCGGCTCGCGGCGCTGCCCGAGAACAAGCGGAGGTTCGACCTGCTGGTGGTCACGCACGTCGACGCCGATCACATCGGTGGAGTACTCACTTGCGTCGCGGACCGCACCGACCCGATTCCCGGGCTCGGCTTCGGCGACGTCTGGTTCAACGGCTGGGACCACCTCCACGGCCGGAAGACGCCGGCTTGCAGCACGACCCTTGAGGAGATGGGCCCGGCTCAGGGTGAACGACTCGCCGGCTGGCTGCGTGACCAGCCGTGGAACGCGGCCTTCGACCGCGGTCCCGTTGTACGAGGCCTGAGTCACGAGCTCGACGGCCTCCGCTTGGCTGTCCTGGGGCCGACGCAGACTCGGCTCTACGCGCTACGCGACACCTGGAAGGCCGAGGTAGAGATCGCCTTCGCCAAAGGCACGCTGACCGAACCACTGGCCGGGTTGGAGGCGTTCGGGTCGACCACGCCGCCGACGCTGGCCAGCCAGATCGACCTGGAACTGCTTGCCGGGGGCAACTCGAAGGACCCGAGCCTCACGAACGCCACCAGTATCGTGCTGCTCCTGGAGTGGGCCGGCAGACGGATTCTGCTGACCGGTGACGCTTTGGCGGCCGATCTCGTTGATGCGGTCGAGACCCTTGGGCGCGGCGCGCCTGCGGCCTTTGATCTCGTCAAGGTTCCGCATCACGGCAGCCGCCAGAACCTCAGTGCGGATCTCGCCGCCGTTGTCGACTGCCCAACGTGGCTATTCTCCTCCGACGGCAGCATCTTCCACCACCCCGATGCGCCCGCCGTCGCGCGGTTGCTCAGGTATGGGAAGCCACCGCACACGCTTGCTTTCAACGTTTCCAGTCGGTTCAACGAGTTCTGGCAGAACCCGACCTGGCAGGGCTTGTTCCAGTACGACGTTCAGTACGGCGACCCGCGGGATGGCCTGACCATCACCTTCGAACCGACGTGAGCAAGGAACGACGATGACCGACGAGCCCATGGCGCCGATCCAGCCGACCGAATGTGACGTGGTAATGAAGGGCGGCATCACTTCCGGGGTGATCTATCCCCGGGCGCTTGCAGCGCTTGGGGCCCGCTATCGGCTCAGGGGTGTGGGTGGAGCCTCGGCTGGGGCAATCGGCGCCGCGCTCGGCGCGGCGGCTGAGTTTGCCCGGGCGAACGCCGACCCGGGCCACGAGCTCGCCGGGTTCGACCGGCTGAATCTGCTTCCGCAGGATCTCGGCGGGGGCAGGCTGGCTGCACTCTTCCAAGCGCAGCCGAAGACCAAGCCGCTGTTGCGCATCGTGCTGACACTGGCCGGCACGGCCAAACCTGGTACGCCGCCGGAAGGATTGGCCAAAGTCTCGGCGCTGGTCGTAGCGCTCTTCGCCGGGTTCCCCGTGGCCAGCGTGACCAGCACCATACCGGGGCTCGTGCTGGCCGTCTGTGGAGTGGTTTTCTGGGGCGCCGCTGGGATTTTGTTGCTAGCAGCAAGCATTCCGCTAATCGCTGTCGGCTGGCTGACTATGATGCTGCTCCGGTTGAAGAGGAAGCTGACGGTCGATGTACCGGCGAACCTGTTCGGCATCTGTCGGGGCCTGGGGACACAACCCGACCTGCCTGGCTTCACCGAGTGGCTGGCGAAGCAGATCGACGACGTCGCTGGACTGCCCGCGGCACAGCGCCCGCTGCGGTTCGGGCAGCTCTGGACCGGCACCAAGAGCATCGGCGCGCCCGTGTCCCGCTCTGTCGATCTCCGAATGATCAGTACATGCCTCAGCCAGGGCCGACCGTACGAGCTTCCGTTGGAAGCGCACAACTTCTTCTACGAACCCCAGACGTGGCTGACACTCTTCCCGGCTCATGTGGTGCAAGCCTTGGACGAGGCACCTCCGGCCGTACCACCGCGTGCGGGCGATGAGGAGGAATGGCGATGGGAGGAGGCGCAGGCTGCCGCGCACACGCCGCCGCTGCGTCGGCTCCCGGACCCGCAATACCTGCCGGTCGTAGTAGCCACCCGGCTGTCGCTAAGCTACCCACTGCTGATCTCCGCGGTGCCACTCTGGACGATCAACCACCGCAGTCTCCAGACGCAGAACGCGGTGGGCGCTTTCCGGGCCGGGACATCAGGATCGAGCCCAGAGTTCGCCAAGCTGTGGTTCACCGACGGAGGGTTCTGCAGCAACTTCCCGGTGCACCTTTTCGACGCGGCTCTGCCCACCCGTCCGACCTTCGCGATCAACCTCGGTCCGTACTCCGGCGAGGGGGAGAAGATCGAGTACGCCAAGGACAACTCGTCCGGCCTATTGCCGCCGTACGTCCCGATCCCGGAGAAGGGCCTCGGCGCCGTCATGGGCTTCGGGAGTGCGGCCTTCAACACTGCGCGGAACTGGCATGACAGCTCTCAGCTGGATGCGCCGGGGTACCGCGACCGGATCGTCCGGGTCCTGCAGACCAAGCAGGAGGGTGGGATGAACCTGTACATGGAGTCGACCACCATCGAGGACCTGGCGGACCGAGGCGGGGCCGCCGTCACGGAGATCATCCAGCAGTTCGATGAACCGCGCTACCCGCCGAAGAACCCGACCGCCACCGGCTGGGACAACCACCGCTGGGTCCGTTACCGCGCCCTGATGTCGTGCCTACCCGACTGGCTCGCCTCGTACGCGGCCGGCGGGAGCCTCCTCGGGATCAATCCTGCCGATCCGCCCAGCTACGACCTGACGGTCCGTGGCCAGAGCCTGGCGACCCAGCTTGGCGCCGCCTTGGACAACGCCGCCAAGATCGCCGCTAGTGACAGGGACGCCGCAGGAGATCTGGCTGCGGCCCCACGCCCGAAGGGCATGATCCGGCGGATCCCGCAGATCTGAGGGATCGTCGGGTGTCGACCTCAAGCCCGGCGAATCACCGGCCCGCCAACCTCGGAGCCGACGGCGCGTTGCCGGCCGACTAGGTATGTCAGAGTAGGAGCAGACCCGAGTACCGGCGACCCGTCACGCACAAATCCCCTGGCCGGACGACGGCGCGAGCGTAGACGGTCTTACCAGAGCTCTCGATGGACCCGCTGCCGAGCTCGCCAGCGCTTGTCTTCGAAGGGGTACCGAGTCGAGCAGGAGGAGAACATCCTCGCAGCCGTCAACGCAGCGCTCGGTCACTGATCGACCCACGCGGCGCCGGTCTTGTCCGCAGCTCTGATCGGGTTGGCTATGGGCCCTACACGTCCAACTCGGGCGGGGACCGGTGATCCTGCTCGTGGATGTAGAGGAGAGCATCCTCGAGGTGCTGGGCTGCTTCGGGGTTTCGGCGGCGGTGGCCGAAGTAGTCGTCAACCGTCGTTGAGGTGTGAGCGTGTCCGAGTTGGTCGACGACCTGACGGGGCGTCTGGCCAGCGTTCTCGAGGATCGTGGCGGTGGTTTTCCTGAATGCGTGTGCGGTGACCCATTCGAGTCCGTCTGCGAGGGACTGCATGCTCGCTAGTTCGGTGAGTTCGAGCAAGACAGCACGGTCTGTGCGGTTGATCCGGTAGGCGTCGGCGAGAACGACTGCCTCGTCGGCTTTGAGTCGAACGCGTCCCGTCTCGACCAGGCTGATCCGCGTCTTGCGCCAACCTAGCTTCGCGACGATCTGGCTCTGTGTGAAACCGGCGTTGGGTCGGTGATCACGGAGCAGCTTTCCCAGTTGCTGGCGTCGCTGGCCACCGACCGGCCGGCGCGCGTTGCGCAGGTCCTTCTGGACGTTGTGCGGGTCACGGAAGCCACCCTTGGAGTCCGGAAAAGATCGGCGCATCCAAAGGAGTACCGGCAACCCACCGGGCGACGAGCAACATCAGCGCCGCCGACTTCATCGAGAAGACTGAAGGCGCCTATCTCCACATCTGAATCAGCCTGTACGCATTTAATGCGTATAGACGTAGATCTAGAGTGGCGTATGATCCTCGGGTGGATGACTTCGGGGCCCAGGTGCGGGATGGTCGGGAACGCTTGGGATTGGATCAGGCAGAGCTCGCGCAGCGCGTCGGCGTGGGGCAGCAGACCGTGAGTCGGTGGGAGCGGGGAAAGACCCGGCCGAAACCGGCCGTCATCAGAGCCCTCGCCGCGTGCCTGGAGGTGCAGGCGGACGGTCTGCTCGCCGCTGCCGGCTACGGATCTGTCGATGAAGACCAACGGTCGCAGGTTCGGCCCGCGGTTCGGCCTCAGGCCGCAGTGCTGCCGTTCCATGAGCTCAGCCCGGAGCGGTTCGAGGAGGCCTGCGCCGAGCTGATGCAACACCTTCACCCGAACGGGCACGCCTCCCGGTACGGCGGCTCTGGCGAGCGGCAGGACGGTATCGACATCCTGGTCGATGAGGCCGAGGTGGCTACCGGGCAGTGCAAGCGGCACAAGGTCTTTGGGCCGAAAGACGTCGAGTTGGCCGTCGCCGCAGTCAAGTCGCCGGCCCCGAAGAACTATCTGTTCCTGTCTCGCAAGACGGCGACAGCTGCCGCCCGCGCGGCAATGCGCAGGCACGAAGGATGGGAGCTGTGGGACGGGGAGGACCTGTCCCGCTACGTACGGAGCCGGATGACGCTGGACGAGAGTCTCCGGTTCGTCGACAGCCACTTCCCGAATCACCGTGAGCCTTTCCTAGGCGTCCCCCAACCCGGTCCATGGATGACGCTCGACCAGTTCTATGCGTCGATGTCCGGCGACCAACTCTTCACCCATCGCTGGCAGTTGGCGGGTCGGGCTTCGCAGCTGGCAGCGCTTCGATCAGCTGTTCATGGACCTGGCGCGGCGGTTGCTGTCCTGCTGGGCCGCGGAGGGATCGGGAAGACGCGGCTGCTACGTGCCCTTGCTGAGACGCTGGAAGACACCTGGGTTCGACTCCTTCCGCCGCAGGTTGTGCCTGATGCCAAGGCGTTCGAGCTGATCCCGTCGAGCGGTGACGTTGTGATCATGGTCGATGACGCGCACGAGCGTCTTGACGTCGGGCTGATCGTGGCCCGTGCACAGGCTCGTAACCCAGCTGCTCGCATCGTGTTGGCGAGCCGGCCGTACGGCCGTGCAATTCTCGACAACGAACTGGGTCGAGCTGGCTACTCGCTCTCGGATGTCCCGGTCGTGGAGATCGGCGACCTGAGCCAGAGCGAAGCCGAGCAACTGGCGCGCGAGGCACTCGGACCCGCGCATACCTTGTTCGTCGAACGTCTGGCGGCGCTGACTCGCGACTGTCCATTGGCGACGACGGTCGGAGGCCATCTCCTGCGCACCGGAGAGCTCGGACCACGCGAGCTCGAGCAGGACGATCGATTCAGGGACAAGGTCCTGCGAGGCTTCAGGGAGGCCGTAGCTGCGGAGTCTCTAAGTGCGGACCCCGAACTGCGACGTGCAGTGGTCGATGCGGTATCGGTTCTCCAGCCGTTCCGAAGCGGAAACGCCGAGTTTCAGGAGGTCATTTCCGCACTGACCGGGGCTCCCTACCATCGGGTCAGCCATCATCTGCGCAGCCTCGAGGACGCTGGACTTCTCATTCGGCGGGGCGATTCCCTGCGGATCGTGCCCGATCTACTGGGGGATGTTGTGCTCTCCGACGCATGCATCGATCGGCGGTCGGGAATCGACACTGGGTACCTGACGCACGTCCTGGCTACTGCGTCCGGCGAAGCCCTGGCCAACGCCTTCGTGAACGTGTCCCGGGTCGACTGGCAGGCCGGCCACGTCCTCGCCGAATCGACTGGACCGTTCTGGCAGGCGGTTCAGCAGGATCTAGACAAACGCGAGATCGCGACCCATGTCCAGATCATCAAGCTCCTCGGCCGCATCGCGCCGTTCCAACCGGCCCGAACGACCGAGGTTCTCCAATGGATCGTCGACCACCCGATCGAGGATGAGGCCGTCTCGGCGGAGACCCCATACTTCCAGTGGAAGTGGTCCCACGTCCTGGACGAGATTCCTCCGGTCCTCCGCAGTGCAGCGTACTCGGCTGAGAGCTTGCCGGCCGTGTGCTCCCTGTTGTGGGAGCTCGCTCAGACGGATCACCGACAGTTGAACCAGTATCCGAACCACCCGCTGCGCGTTCTTCGAGAGCTCGCCGAGTACTCGCCGTACAAGCCGATCATCTACCACACGACAATTCTGGACTTGGCCGAAGGCTGGGTGCTGGAACGCTCTCGGATCTCGCCGCTGCAGGTGATCGACGTGCTAGTCGCGACCGAAGGCGAGTCGCACACGTTCAAAGACCACACGATGTACTTCGGCTCGTACCCGCTGCCCCAGGGTGTCGTCAGCCCGATCCGGCGGCGTGCGATCGGCTTGGCGCTGAACGAAATCCGGTCCGGCGATCCGCGCCGTGGTGTCGCCGGAGCACGTCTTGTCCATTCCGCGTTGCGCACGCCGCCGGGGGCATACGGGCGCCGAGTCGAACGGGCTGAGGAAGAGTCATGGGACGCTGACTTCGTACAGACAATGGACGACCTGCGAAGCATCCTGAGCACCGGCGGCCTCGATCCTGTCGTGTGTGTCGCGGCTCTCGAGGCAGTGCATTGGCTCTCCGTCAACGGCACCGTGACAACCAAGGCGGTCGCGCTGGCCGTCATCGACTCCCTCCCCGACAGTCCAGAGTTCGACGCCGCATTGGTCCTGCGGGACGGGTGGATGCATCTGATCCGTCGTCCGGGAACCTGGTTCGAGGAGCACGAGCAGGCGATCGCCGAACGACTCGACGCAGTTGCATCGCGTCTGCTGGCCGAGTTGGACGACAGCGCGGTGGTACGTCTCCTCGAAGAACGGATCGGCAATGCTGCGAACGCCGGGCAAGGTATCTCCGGCGGGATGAACCTTCTGAATGTCCTGGTACAGAAGCGACCTTCTGTGGCTGTGACCGCCCTCGCTCGCGTGACCGAGGTGCCCGAGTCTGCTCTGGCAGCGTGGACTGCTGACCTTGTGCGCCTCGTCAGCCGTTGGTCGCCGAACGACCTGGTCGACGTGGCACGAACCCTCCTCGAGCACCCTTCGGGCGAACATAGGATCCAGGCAGCCATTGGCCTAGCCCGAAGAGACCGCCAGGACACAGGCATGTTCGAAGGCGAACTGTCGCTGCTGCAGGGCTTCGCGGCCAGTCGGTCGGAGATAGTCAGATCAGCAGTACTCCAGGCGGCATTCGCGCTCGCCGCCTCCGACGTCCGCAGCGGTGCCGAGCTGCTGGCGCGTATTCGTATCGGTGACTCGCAGAAGCTCGCGGATGACTTGTGCATGTACCTGGAGTGGAGCGGCGCTGACCTGACCTGGGCGGCCCTGAGTCAGCAGGAGCAGGACAAGATCTTCGCCGAGCTTCGACGGGTAGCGGACATCGGAAGCCCTTCGATCGGGGAGTTCCTGCGGAATCGATCCGCAGAAGCGCCTGACCTTGTTGTCTCCTTGCTCCGTCAACGAGTCGAGGACGCTGAGCGTGATGGAATCCCGAAGCGGTTCCACCCGATGCCCTACGCCTGGCATCGGCCGCTCGAACTGCGTCAGCACTCCGGCTTCCTCGCGTTGCTGCGCGAACTCCTTGAGTGGCTGGGCCATGGCATCTCGTGGCAGCGTCGACACTATGGACCCGAGGTGTTCGCGGCGGCTGCCGGCTCGTTTGACGACTCGGTCTTGTCGCTGCTCCTCGAGACAGTCCGCTCCGGCGCCGAAGCATCGGTGAGTGGAGTCATCCACGCGTTGTCGGCAGCACCCAACGACCTGATCTACGGCCACGTGTCTTTCGTCTCTGAAATACTCGACGCCGCCGCCGGGAACAGCACGGCCTGCCTCGAGGCGATCCGGAGCAGCCTGTTCAGGTCGGCGGTCACCGGCTCGCGATGGGGAACACCGGGTGAGCCCTTTCCCGAAGATGTCCGACTGCGAGATGAATGCGCTGCAATCGCGGCCGAGCTTCCCAAAGGCTCGTACGCTGCGCAGTTCTACCTGGACCTGAGCCGGTCCGGCGCGCTAGCGGTCGAACACGAGATCGCCGAGGACCGCAGCGACGGCCGGGCATGGTGAGTGGGAATGGTGGCTGCGGTGGTGATCTTGGTGCTGCTGGCGGACGCGCTGGTGGTCAGCACCGTGCTAGTCGGTGCGTGGCGCGAGCGGACGATTGGTCAAGCCGTCAGCAGGGCGATGGACGCCGCGGACGAAGCCGAGCGGCAGCATCGCCTGAAAGTCCTGCAACTGATCACCAGGAGCTCACCGACTCGACCGCTTGTCGTTCAGTTACAGGTTCCTGGCCGGCGACGCAGCAGTGGGCGGTCCGCACCGGCTGAAGGCCCGGAGTAGCCACGGTCGTGGCGGTGGCTGTCGATGGTCACTTGGGCGCTCCCTGCTCTGAGAGCTCACCGTTTTACTCACCGGAATGAATGCGCAAGCCTGAGCCACTCCAGTCAACTGTGGGTGCTCTCCAATGGAGAGTGACCAGGTCAACGGCAACTCTCGACTACTGTCGCGAACCGGCGAGAAGGCTGTCACTATGAAGCGGGGGTTAGCGTGTCGAGTCGTCTCTGGCGGGCGGTATCTGGCGTGGCTGGAGGTTCCCAGGGATGACCAGGTGAGCGCTGGCGGTTGGTGTCAGAGGAGGTCGGGGTCGTCGAAGGCGTGTTCTAGGGCTTGGGCGGCGGCTGGGTTGGCGGCTCGGCGGCCGAGGTAGACGTCTTGGGTGATGGAGACTTTGGCTTGGCCTAGCTGGTCGGCGATCTGGCGGGCGGTGTGGCCGGCCTGGTCGAGGGCGGTGGCAGTGGTTTTGCGGAGGGCGTGGGAGCGGATCCAGGCGAGTTTGTCGGCTTCGGCTGGTTGGACGGCGTCGTGGAGTTGGGCGAGCAGGGCGTGGTGGTGGTCGAGTTTGATGTTGTAGGTCGCTACGAGGGTTTCGATCAGTTGGCGGTCGACTTTGATGCGGCCGGTTTCGATGAGTTCGATCCTGGTTTGGGGCCAGCTGAGGTGTTCAGCGACCTGCTTGCGGGTCATGTGGGTGTGACGGCGCAGGGCCATGAGGCTTTGACCCAGTTCCTGGCGTGCGGCGCTGCCGACGCGGGAGAGGGCGGTGCGGAGGGCGCGGCGAGTGTTGGACGGGTCGCGGAAGCTGCCGAGGGTGTCGGCGAAGACGGGACCGTCGAGGTGGATGCCGGCGGCGTGGCGGGCGCGGAGCATGGACACCGCCCACAGGGGGAGGTGGAGCACGCGGTTGCCTGCGCGGGACTTGGTGTTCTTACGGGTCAGGCCTTCGCCTCTGACTCGGGCGATGGTGTGGGTGATGGCGACGATGCCGGCTTCGAGGTCGACTTGGGACCAGAGGACGGCGAGGGATTCGCCGATGCGGACGCCGGTGCCGAGCATGAAGGTGACGAGGTCGGGGAGGTCGGCTTCGACGGCTCGTTCGTCCGCGGCGAGGCTCTTGCGGAGGAGTACGACTTCTTCGGTGGTCAGGGAGCGGGGCGGGTTCTTCGGTTGTGACTCGATGGTGTCGACTTCGCGAACCGGGTTGACGGTGAGGGCGCCGTAGCGGACGGCGAGTTTCATCATGCCGGACAGGACCGCGCGGCAGGTCTTGGCTCGTGGGGCGCCGGAGCGGGTCTTGATCTGGGAGAGTACTTCGTCGATGCGTGGGGTGTTGGCTTCGCCGATGCGGAGTTCGCCGAGGGCTGGGCGGATGTGGTTCTTGAGGGCGCCTTGGTAGTTGTCGAGCGTGGTGGGTGATCGCTTCCTGTCCGCGACCGCTTCCTTGAACTTGCGTTCGTACAGGTCGATGAGGTCGTTGATCTTGTGCATCGCGGTCAGCTCGCCGGCGTGATTGCCGGTCCTGGCTCGGTCCTGGAGCTTCTTCAGCAGGGCGCGCTCGGCAGCAGTCTTGGTCTTGCCGAAGGCCGATACCGGTCGGACGTGGCCGTCGTGGTCGCGGAACTTCGCCTTAGCGCGGTACGCAGCAGGCTTGCCCTTGTCGTCGGTTCTTTCGACGCAGGTAGAGATGCTTCCCCAGGTTCCGATGGGCAGTGGTGGCCTCGCCATGTCATGCCTCCAACCGGTGTGATGGTTGGAAGCTCAACGCTGGTCGAGGTGGCGAATCGGAGAAGTCGGTAACGTTGCGAAGCGATGTGATGTGACGCACAGTCACGATCACATGAAGGGGCCAAGGGCGACCTGAAGCCGAACGTGGGAGGTTGCTGCGAAGACCGCTTCGGTCAAAGAGGCCCGTAAAGGGCCCGCGCCGAACACACTGAAGCCCAGGACACTTGCGTGACCTGGGCTTTTGTGCGCCGCCAGGGACTCGAACCCCGAACCCGCTGATTAAGAGTCAGCTGCTCTGCCAATTGAGCTAGCGGCGCTGGTGTTGCTTTCGAACGAAGAGGATCGTAGCAGGGGGATCCCGGAGTTGCGAAATCGGTTAGCGGGTGAGGATGGTCATGGCGGCGTTGTGGCCGCCGAGGCCGGAGACGGCGCCGCCGCGGCGGGCGCCGGAGCCGCAGATCAGGAGGTTCGGGACGTCGGTCTCGGTGCCCCAGCGGCCGGTGTCGGCGGGGTCGGTGGCCCACGGCCACTGGAGGTCGCCGTGGAAGATGTGACCGCCTGGCATGCCGACGGATTGCTCGATGTCGTACGGCGTCTTGGCCTCGATGCACAGGTTGCCGTCGGCGTCCCGGGCGATGCAGTCCTCGAGCGGTTCGGCGAGGTACGAGTCGAGGCCGGCCAGCACCCGGCGGGCGGCCTCGGTGCGGACCGAGTCGTTGTCGGAGGCAAACAATCGGGAAGGGAAGTGGACGCCGAAGACGGTGAGCGTGTGGTAGCCGGCGGCAACCAGGTCGGGGGAGAGGATCGACGGGTCGGTGAGGGAGTGGCAGTACACCTCGGAGGGTGGTACGGCGGGCAGCTCGCCAGCCGCCGCGGAGCGGTACGCCGACTCGAGCTGGCTGTAGTCCTCGTCGATGTGGAACGTGCCGGCGAACGCCCTCGCCGGGTCGTCGCCGGATTTGAGCATGGGCAGACGGCGGAGCAGCAGGTTGATCTTCAGCTGCGAGCCCTCCGGCTTCTCGACGTCGCTTTGACCACGCAGCGCAGCCAGCGTCGACGGTGCGACGTTGGACAGCACCCAGGAGCAGTCGACGGACCGCTCGCCGTCGCCGCCGAGCCAGGTGACGGATCCGCGGGTGCCGTCGGCCTCCACGGAGGTGACTGCTGCGTTGGTGACCACCGCTGCGCCGGCACGGCGGGCTGCCGCCGCGAGCGCGTCGGTGACCGCGCCCATTCCGCCGACCGGCACGCGCCACTCGCCGGTGCCGTTACCGATCAGGTGGTAGAGGAAGCACCTGTTCTGGATCAGTGACTCGTCGTGCAGCCCCGCGAACGTTCCGATGACCGAATCCGTCGCGACCACACCCCGGACGGTGTCGTCGGCGAAGCGTCGTTCGATGGTCTCGCCGAGCGGCCGCTCGACCAGCTCGTCCCACAGGGTGCTGTCGACGCGGGAGCGGAGATCGGCGGCCGGCCGCAGTGGTTCGAGCAGGGTGGGCGCGACAGTCGCAGCGAGTGATCCGACCGCTCCGTAGAAGGCGGTCCAAGCCTCGTACTCCGTGTCGCTGCCGGTGAGCGCCCGGAACGAATCCCTGGTGCGGGCGCCTTCCGGTCGCTCGACCAGCAGGCCGACGTCGCGGCCGGAACGACGTACCGGCGTGTACGACGCGACTGCGCGGGAGCGGAGGTCCAGCGCCAGGCCGAGGTCGGCCACGATCTTGTCGGGCAGCAGGCTGACCAGGTACGAGTAGCGCGACAGCCGCGCGTCCACGCCGGGGAAGACCCGCTCGCTGACCGCTGCGCCGCCGGTGTGGGCCTGCTGCTCCAGAATCAGTGTCGAGAGGCCGGACTGAGCCAGATACGTGGCGGCGACCAGGCCGTTGTGCCCACCGCCGACGATGACGACGTCGTAGAAGTCCTTCATCCCACCGGCCAATCGAGCTTGTGATACGCGGCGTCCCAGAACATCCATTCGTAGCGGCACGTGGCAGCGAAGTGTTGGTGACAGCGTTCCCGCTCCGCGGTGCCGACGTCCAGTGTGTCGGTCACAGCAAGCACCTGCTCGACGACGGCATCGAACTCCTCGGAGCCGTACGTCGCGATCCACTTGGCGTACAGCGGGTCCGGCGACGACCGCTTGAGCAGCTCACGTCCGACGTCGCGGTAGATCCAGTAGCAGGGCAGCACGGCGGCGACGGCCTCGGCGTACGTGCCTGTGGCGCACACAGCCGTCAGATAGGACATGTACGCCGTCGTGGTCGGACCGGATCCGGCCGCGTCGACGTCCGTCGCCGTGAGCCCGAGCGACTCCAGCAAGGACGTGTGCAGCTCGCGCTCGACCGCGATCGCGTTGGCGGCGTGCAGCGCGAACATGCTGACCGCGTCCTCGTCCGGCGCCCGTCCTGCGACCAGGCTGAGGGCGCGGGAGTACGCGCGCAGGTAGTGGCTGTCCTGGATGATGAAGTACCGGAAGGCGTCGTGGTCGAGCGTCCCGTCGGTCAGCCCGGTGATGAACGGGTGCCGGATGATCGCGTCGTACACCGGTGCCGCACCGCGGTCCCACAACTCGCTGGAAAACGTCATCCCCACTCCTCCACGTCGACTGGCACCGACCCTATCCAGAGGGCACGCACGGATCACGAGACGCAGGTCACGTTCGCGCCCTACCCTGAAGCATGGAAGGTATGCCGCCGGAGACGCCGTTGCTGCGCCGGATCCGCGCGTCGGTGATCGGGGACGACCAGGTGATGCCGGGGCCGTACGGTCCGAGGCGGGTGACGTACGCCGACTACACCGCCTCCGGCCGCGCACTGACGTTCCTCGAGGACTTCATCCGCGAGGAGGTCCTGCCGCGGTACGCGAACACGCACACCGAGTCGAGCGGCACCGGCCTGCAGACGACCCGGCTGCGCGAGGACGCGCGGCGCATCATCCACAACAGCGTCGGCGGCGACGACGAGACCGCGCTGATCTTCTGCGGCTCGGGTGCGACCGGGGCGATCGACAAGCTGATCGGGATCATGGGGTTGCGGATCCCGGCCGAGCTCGACGACAGGTACCACCTGACCGACCAGATCCCGCCGGAGCAGCGGCCGGTGGTATTCATCGGCCCGTACGAGCATCACTCGAACGAGCTGCCCTGGCGCGAGTCGATCGCGGACGTCGTGGTGATCAGCCAGGACTCGGACGGCCACATCGACATCGACCAGCTGGAGTCGCGGCTGCAGCAGTACGGCGGCCGTCCGCTGAAGATCGGCTCGTTCTCGGCGGCGAGCAACGTCACGGGCATCGTCAGCAACACGCAGCGCGTGTCGGCGCTCTTGCACCGGTACGGCGCGCTCTCGTTCTGGGACTGTGCCGCCGCCGCGCCGTACGTCGAGATCGACATGTACGGCGGCCGCGACCAGGACCCGTTGTCGTACAAGGACGCGATCTTCCTGAGCCCGCACAAGCTGATCGGTGGCCCGGGCACACCCGGCGTGCTGGTGGCGCGGCGCGAACTGTTGCACAACCGGGTGCCCGACGTGCCGGGTGGCGGGACGGTCGCCTACGTCAACCCGCTCGAGCACCGGTACCTGGACGACCCGGTGCACCGCGAGGAAGGCGGGACACCGGCGATCATCGGCTCGATCCGGGCCGGACTGGCGTTCCAGCTGAAGCAGGCGGTCGGGATCGACGTCATCCGCGCGCACGAGGACGCCTACCTGCGGCGCGCGGTCGAGTCGTGGAAGAGCGAGCCGAACCTGCAGATCCTCGGCAACCTGGACGCCGAACGGCTGTCGATCGTGTCGTTCGTGGTGAAGGCGCCGTCGGGCCGGTACCTGCACCACAACTTCGTCGTCGCGCTGCTGAACGACCTGTTCGGCATCCAGTCCCGGGGCGGCTGTTCCTGCGCGGGGCCGTACGGTCACACGCTGCTGGGGATCGACCTCGACCGGTCGCACGAGTTCGAGCAGGAGATCGTGCACGGTTGCGAGGGCATCAAGCCGGGCTGGGTGCGGGTCAACTTCAACTACTTCATCTCGGAGGCGGTGTTCGCGTACGTCGTCGAGGCCGTCAAGCTGGTCGCCCGGGACGGCTGGCGGCTGCTCGGGGACTACCGCTTCGACCCGGCGAACGGCCTCTGGCGGCACCACCGCGGCCCGGTGGAGCCGCCGATGCGGCTCTCTCAGGTCGGATACGACGCCGACGGCAGGCTGAGGTATCCGCGGCACGACCACACGGCTCCCGAGTCCGCCCTGGACGATTACCTGGCCGAGGCCCGCGAGCTGTTGGCCACCTGTCAGCAGGACCGCATCGACCCTGAGGGCCATGTCAACACCGGCTTCGATCACCTCCGTTGGTTCGAACTCCCTTCCCGCTGCCTGATCCGCGACAAGCCCTGAGGCGAACTGATCCGGGCGACGCATCAGCGCGCTCCGGCCGTCCGCAGGATCTTGGCGATCTCGTCGTACCCGCTGGACTCGGCGTGCTGGAGCGGGGTGACGCCGTCTCTGTCGGCGAGGTCCGGGTCGGCGCCCGCGTCGACGAGCACCTGGACGATGTCCTGCCACGGCTCGGTGCCCTTGCCGAGAATGATCGCCTCGAGCAGCGCGGTCCAACCGAGGTCGTTGACATGGTTGACGTTGATCTTGGTCTTGACGACCCGCCGGACGTAGTCGACATGGCCGCGCTCGCTGGCCGGGATCACGGAGATGCCGCCGAACCGGTTCCGCAGCGTGAGGTCGGGGCTCGCCGGCAGCAGGGTCTCCAGCATCGCGACACTGCCGGTGACACCGGTGACGAGCCATGCGGAGTCCTTCCGGTCGTCCTGCGCGTCCGGGTCCGCGCCGAGCTGGACGAGCAGCCGGGCGACGTCGACCCGGTCGCTCAGCGAGGCGAGTAGCAGCGCCGTACGGCGGTGGTCGTCGCGCGACTCGATCGAGGCCCCGGCTGCCAGCGCCGCGGCGACTTTGTTGGCGTCACCATCGGTTGCCGCCGTGAGGAGAGCGTCGGCCTCCGCCTTGGCATCCAGCGCCGCACTGACCGCGGTGTGCCCTCGGTCGTTCGCGGCCTGCACCGGTGTCGCCCCGTCGTTCACGGCGGGCTTGTCTCGGTCGGCGCCGGCGGCGATCAGCAGCCGGACGGTGTCGACGTACTCCGGTGTGCCCTTACCGAGGATGACCGCTTCGTGGAGCGCGGTCCAGCCAAGGTTGTTGACGTGGTCGACGGCCACGCCGGCCCGGATCAGTCGGCCGACCACGGCGGCGTGGCCCCGCTCGGCGGCCCGGATGAGCGCCGTACCGCGGTACCTGTCGAGGCTCCGGACGTCGGCGCCGTGGGCGAGCGTCAGGTCGAGCAGCTCGAGGTATCCCTCGCTCGCGGCGATCAGGAACGCACTCTGCACGGTGTCGTCGAGAGCGTTGACGTTCGCGCCGGCATCGATCAGCCGCTTGGCTGCGGGCACGTCGTTCTTCCAGGCAGCGGCGATCAGTTGACTGTCGGGACCGGACGGCACGGTAGCGCTCCTCGAGGGTGACGGACTGGGTTGTGGGCTGCTGCTGATCCCAGTGGAGCACGCGGCGGTCGCAGACATCACCAGGACAGCAGCCACAGCGATCGGACGGCGCTTCATCGGCGGGGGTCGAGGGTGATGACCTGGTACGGCGGGGCAGCGGTGGCCTCGTCGAACTTGCTGTCGACGACCAGCAACCGTCCCTGAGCCAGCTTTGCCGTCGTCAGCACTCGGTCGGGGTCGGTCGGTGTCGCGGCGACCAGCCGGGCCGTCCGGCCGTCGGCCGAGAGTCGCAGCGTGCTCAGCACCTTGGAGAAGTTGCGCACGACCCAGAGGCTGTCGCCCTGCTGCACCAGACCGTCGGCGTTCACGAGGTCGGCGCCGGCGGTGTCGATCGCGGTCGCTTTCGCGGTCCGCAGGTCGAAACGCCACAGCTTGCCGACGTTGCCCTGGGCCACGACCAGCGCCCTGCGGTCCGGCGACAGCACGATGCCGCCGAGATTGAAGCCCGTGGCCGTTTCGATCGTCCCGGTCGCGTCGGCCCAGGTGCTGACCGTCCATCGGCCGTGCTGCTCGGCGACGCGGAAGATCTGCGGAGCGTTCGAGTTCGTGAAGTAGGCGGCGCCGTCCGGGCCGATGACGATGTCGTTCAGGAACGAAGCCGGAACGCCGGTGCGGAGCGCGGCGAGGAGCTTGCCGTCGCGGCTGTAGACCCACAGGTCGGGCGCGCCTGGGTGGTCGATGCCGTTCGGCCCACCGGCGACGTACACCCGGCCCTGGGAGTCGACGTTTACGCCGCGTGCGGTCCAGCGACCGTCGGTGCCGTCGCCCTCGAGCCACTCGGCCGCGTCGCCGGAGCTGAGCCGGCCGCGGTGGATCTCGCCGCCGGTGGTCTCGGAGACGTAGTAGTTCTTGGTGCGCGCGTCGAACCCGATGCCCTCGAACTTCGAGCCACCGGGGTCACCGGGGAGCTCGTAGGTGATCGGCCGGGTGGCGAACGCCGAGGACGCCCCGGCACCGAGCAACGTCGCGGACAGGGCAAGGGTTGCGGACAGGGCGAGCGTGGCGGGCAGCAAACGGACGGACATCTGAACCTCACAGCGAATTGGTCGATTTCGAACTGCCTCCAGCCTCCGTCGGCGCCGCCCTTCCGCACGACGGGTGTTCGGCCACCAATGGATAGCCGAACGGATGATTCGGAATCGGGCCCGGCCCGCCTACGATCGGTTGAACATGTCTACTGAGCACACCCCGTCGATCCTGAGTCACGCGACCCGGCTGGTGGCCGCGCTGCATGCGGCGTTGGTGGTGCTCGTGGTCGCCTCTGTGGTCCGGTACCTGACCGGTCACGGCTTCGGTGACCGGGCGCCGTGGGTGCTCGTCGGGGCGGTCGTGCTGCTGGCGACGTACGCCGCCTACCGGGTGCTGCCCAGCCGGGTCTGGCTGGCGCTCCTGGTGCTGGAGTGGTGCGTGCTGGTGCTGCTGGCGCCGTCCTTCGCGTGGTGTGCCGTGCCACTGTGTTTCGTTGCGCTGCGCATCCTGTCGTTCCGGCCGGCCTGTCTGGTCGTTGCCGGCATGGTGGTAGTCACCGTGGTGCAGTGGACCCGGATGAGCGACCGGCTGGACCCGACGATCGTGCTGGGCCCGGTCTGCATCGCAGTGCTTGCCGTGGGCGCCTATCGGGCGCTTGAGCGGGACGCGCTGGCCAGGCAGGCGTTGCTGGACGAGTTGCATGCAGCGCAGGGCGATCTGGCCGATGCCCAGCACCAGTCCGGTGTGCTCGCCGAGCGGGCTCGGCTGTCGCGAGAGATCCACGACAGCGTCGCTCAAGGCCTGTCCAGCATCAACCTGCTGCTGCAAGCCGCCGAACGTGAGTGGGACGACAAACCGGCTGTGGCACGCAGGCACGCGGCTCAGGCAGCAGCCGCGGCACGTGACGGGCTGGACGAGGCCCGGCGAGTCGTGCGCGACCTGGCCCCGGCAGAGCTCGCAGCTGGTCTACCGGAAGCACTGCGCAAGACCTGCGAACGCCTGGCAGCTCACAGCGACCTCGACGTCCGCGTGCAGGTGCATGGCACGCCGGTGACGCTGGACTCCGAAGTCGAGACGGCACTGCTCCGCACGGCTCGCGGCGCACTGGCCAATGTGCTCGAACACGCGCACGCCGACTCGGCGGTCGTGACGCTCACGTACCACCCGGATGCGGTGGTTCTCGACGTTGTGGATAACGGACGGGGACTTTCGCGATCTCGTGTCAAGATCGATTCCGACCGCGGCCATGGCCTGGCCGGAATCCGGGAACGACTGAGACAACTGGGAGGAACGCTGGTGCTGGAGAGTGAACCGGGGGACGGGACGGCTTTGGCCGCGTCGATCCCGCTACCGACACCGGAGCGCGGATGATCAGCGTGGCGCTGGTCGACGACCATCCCGTCGTGCGCGCCGGCGTCCGCGCACTGGTCGAGGCCCAGGACGACCTGGCAGTCGTCGGCGAGGCCTCGGACGCGCACAGCGCGGAGCAACTCGTCGCCGCGCTGCACCCCGACGTCGTGCTGATGGACCTCAACCTCGGCCCCGGCGAAGGTGGGGCCGAGGTGACCGCGCGGCTGCGCGCGCTGCCCGAGCCGCCGTACGTGCTGGTGCTGACGACGTACGACACCGAGGCCGACATCCTGAGTGCGATCGACGCGGGCGCCTCGGGGTACCTGCTGAAGGACGCGCCGCCGGAGGACCTGTTCCGGGCGATCCGGGGCACCGCGCGCGGCGAGACCGTGCTCGCGCCGGCGGTCGCGGCCCGGCTGGTACGGCGGTCCGGTCCGACGCTGACCGAGCGCGAGGTGGAGATCCTCGGCCTGCTCGCCACCGGCAAGTCGAACCGGGAGCTGGCCAAGTCGCTGTATGTCAGCGAGGCGACGATCAAGTCGCACCTGCAGCACATCTACACCAAGCTGGAGGTGGACACCCGCGCAGCCGCCGTGGCACGCGCGATCGAGCAACGCATCATCCGGGCGGTCAGCTGAGTAAGGTCTGACTGTGAGCAGCTCGGACGAGGACCAGGACGAGGATCAGGACGAGACGGGTGGCGAGAGCCTCCTGACAGTGCTGGTCGCGCTGACCGCGAACCTGTTGATCGCGGCCGCCAAGACCGTGGTGTCGGTGATCACCGGGTCCGCCTCGATGGCGGCGGAGGCGGCGCATTCCTGGGCCGACACCGGCAACGAGATCTTCCTGCTGGTCGGGGAGCGAAGGGCGCGCAAGCCCGCCGACCAGACGCATCCCCTCGGGTACGGACGGGTCGGGTACATCTGGTCGATGTTCGCGGCGTTCGGCCTGTTCACGGTCGGTGCCGCGGTGTCGGTGTGGCACGGCGTCCAGTCGTTGCAGCACGGCGAGGTGGAGGGTACGTCGTACGGCTGGGCGTACGCCGTGCTCGGCATCTCGTTCGTGCTCGAGGGGATCTCGTTCCTGCAGGCGCTGCGGCAGACCAAGGCCGGTGCCCTCGAGCGGATGCTGCGGCCGTGGCGGTACGTGCGACTCACGTCGAACCCGGTACTGCGGGCCGTGTTCGTCGAGGACCTGTCGGCGCTGATCGGCATCCTGATCGCCGGGCTGGCGATCATGATGCATCAGCTCACCGGCAACGCGGCGTGGGACGCGGTCGGGTCGATCGTGGTCGGCGTACTGCTCGGCGCGGTCGCGCTGTTCCTGATCAGCCGGAACATGGACTTCCTGACCGGTGAGGCGGTCACGCCGCTGGCCCGCAACCGGGTGCTGCGCGCGCTGCTCGAGCACCGCGACATCGAGCGGGTCACCTTCCTGCACATGGAATGGGTCGGCGCGGACCGCATCTTCCTGGTCGCCGCGGTCGATGTCACCGGCAACGATGTGGAGTCGGAAGTCGCGACCCGGCTGTACGCGATCGAGGATGCGCTGAACGCCCGGCGGGAGATCCAGCAGGCGATTCTCACACTGTCCCGCCCTGGCGATCCGACGGATCTCCAGCCGGGCGAGCTGCCGCGCTGGTACGTCGAGCGACCCGTCTAGGTTCCACGAGGCCTCCGTCGAGCAGGTGTACGCTCCCGACCGTGGAGCCCGTACACGTCGCGGTTTCGGCCCTGGCCGCGCTGTTGCCGATCATGAACCCGGTCGGCGCGCTGGCCACCTTCGCCGGTCTGACGGACGGTGTCGAGCGCACCGCGATGAAACGCCAAGCGGTGATGACGGGCGTCTACGTGCTCGCGATCCTGACTGTGTTCGCGCTGCTCGGCACACTCGTGCTGGAGGGCCTGGGGATCGGGCTGCCCGCGTTGCAGATCGCCGGCGGTCTGGTCGTCGGTCACTCGGGCTTCGGGATGATCGTGTCCCGGCAGACGCTGACCGATGACGAGAAGACCCACGGGGTGGCGAAGCCGGACGTCTCGTTCTCGCCGATGGCGCTGCCGCTGATCGCCGGGCCGGGCGCGATCGGCGTCGTCATTGCACTGACCGCGCGGCACCCCGGCGTCGTCAACCGGCTCGGCGTGATCGTGGCGGTGGTCGTCGTCGCCGCACTGGTCGCCGTACTGCTGCGCTTCGGTACGCCGCTCGTCGACAAGCTCGGCCCGACGGGCCTCGGCGCACTGAGCCGGATCATCGGCTTCCTCACCTTGGCCATCGGCGTGGAGCTCGTAACCCACGGCGTACTCGCGGCGAAGTAGCCAGGAACGAGCGAGCCCATCGCGGCTGCCCCTGAGCAGTCGCGATGGGCTCGACCGGTTACTTGCCGCCCTTCACGGTCGAGACCGGCGGGAGCTTCCACGCCTTGCTCTTGGCGAGGGCCGTGAGGTCCTTGACGGAGAACAGCGGTGTGGCGCGGGTGTGCTGCTTGCCCTTCTCCGCCGGGGCGTTGTAGCTGAACAGATTGATGTTGCGGCCGTCGCGGCGGAACAGCGTGACGTAGTTGCCGACGACGCCGTACTGCGCCTGCCGGCCGTCGGTGTACTCGGGCTCTTCCTTCGACGAGTACAGGTACGAGCCGTCGGGCAGGGTCTTGCAGCCGCTGCGGGCCGGAACGCACGGGTTCTGCTCGCCGCCCCCGGACAGCATCACCCCGAGGAACGACGCACCATGCCCGTCGTCGACGACGTACGACGCGCCGGTGAAGTCGCTTTCGCCCCAGGTCGTGGGGGAGGAGAGTGTCCGGCCCGGGGCCGAGACGAGTGACTTCAGCGTGGCGAGCGTGTGCGCGTTCAGAGCTTTGCTGGTGCCGGCCGGTGTCGGCTTGCTCGACGGTTTCGACGGCGTGGTGGAGGGTTTGGTGGATGGCTTGGCGATCGCGATCGGCGTACCGGCGGCCGCGGTGTCGGCGGGGGAGCCGAGAACGTGGATGCCGCCGGCGATCAGACCAGCGGTGGCGAGTACGGCGCCGGTGCCGGTGGCGGCGAGCAACGTCGTACGGCGGCGTCGCTGCCGGTGGCCCTGCGCGACGGAGCGCTCCAGCAGGTCGGGGGTGACGGGTTCGAGGTTCTCGGTGGCCCGGGCCATCAGGTCGGTGAGCTTGGTGTTCATGGGGTTCTCCTGGTTTCAGAGCGCGATCAGTTGGTCGGCGTCCTCGCCGAGGACCGCTCGCAGGCGTTCCAGGGCACGGGCGGTGCGGGTCGTGATCGCACTGGTCTTCTTGCCGAGATCGAGCGCCACCTGCTCGACGCTGCGATCTTCGAAGAACCGCAGCACCAGCACAGCCCGATCGAGTGGCGCCAGTTCGGCGAGCGCACTCTGCAACGCCAGACGCAACTCGGGATCGCCGGCCCGCTCCGCCACCTCGGGCAGCTCCCCGGTGGGTCGCTCCGACCAGCTCTTCCGCCGCCGCTGGGAGATGAAGGTCCGCACCAGCGCGGTCCGTGCGTACGCCCCCGGGTTGTCGATCCGCTGCCACGCCGTCATCAGCTTCGCCAGCGTGTCCTGCACGAGATCCTCGGCGTGATGCCGATCCCCGCACAGCAACCAAGCAGTCCGGTACAGCTGAGATATTCGCGCCCGCGCGAACTCCTCGAATTCCTCGGTAGAACTCATCCCCAGCCTCTCGTAGATGCCTCTACCCCAAGAGACGCATCCACCCCCCGCTCAGATCACACCCACCTCAGAACACCTTGGAAAGCACCCACACCGCAAACGCCAGGAACCCGACCACAAACGTCACCACCACCACGAGCCCATACCCGAACCAAGCACTCCCACTCAACTTCACCCGAGCATCCTCCCACGCAACAAACCGAGCAGACCAAGGCCGACCCCAACCCAAGCAGGTGACAAAGAGCCGAACTCAACCACAGAGGCGAGCGAACCGCCGAACCGAACCCAAGCAGGTGAGCGAACCGCCCAACCCAACCCAAGCAGGTGAGCGAAGAGCCAACCCAACCCACGCAGGTGACCGACCTGCCCGACCCATCCCACGCAGGTGACCGACCTGCCCGACCCAACCCACGCAGGTGACCGAACTGCCCAACCCAACCCAAGCAGGTGACCGACCTGCCCAACCCAACCCAGGAGCCGAGCGAAGCGAAGGCGCAAGGGGGTGCGGGTGGCGGAGCCCCCGCTTGCGGCAAGCGAAGCGCAGCCGCACAAAATGACGAAGCCGACCAAGCCTGCGCTCTCCGCAGGCATGGCCGGCCATCGGGTGAGTGACGGGACTTGAACCCGCGACCACCTGGACCACAACCAGGTGCTCTACCAGCTGAGCTACACCCACCATTGCCGCCCGAACTGCGACGGCTGAGCAATCATAGCGATGAAGTGTCAGGACCAGAAATCGAGGGCGGATCCGCAGGTCAGGCGCAGGTCAGCCGCAGGTCAGGAGGCGGTGGGGCTGTCCTGGGAGGGTGCCGCGATCAGGTTTGCGGCGGCGCGGGCGGTGTTCGAATCGGGCCCGGGCTGCGGCACGAACACGGTCTCGCGGTAGTACCGCAGCTCGGCGATGCTCTCGGTGATGTCGGCGAGCGCGCGGTGGTTGCCGTTCTTCGCCGGGGTCGCGTAGTAGACCCGCGGATACCAGCGCCGTACCAGCTCCTTGATCGAGCTGACGTCGACGTTGCGGTAGTGCAGGTGCGATTCGACGCGCGGCATGTCGCGCACCAGGAAGGTGCGGTCGGTGCCGACCGAGTTCCCGGCGAGGGCGGCCTTGCGGGGCTCTTTGACGTACGACGTGATGAAGTCGAGCACCTGCTGCTCGGCGTCGGCGAGCGGGATGCCACCGGCGAGCTCGTCGAGCAGCCCGGAGGCGGTGTGCATGTCGCGCACGAAGTCACCCATCTGCTCGAGCGCACCCTCCGGTGGCGCGATCACCAGGTCGATCCCGTCACCGAGCACGTTCAGTTCGTAGTCGGTGACCAGCACCGCGACCTCGATCAGGGCGTCGTTCTCCAGATCGAGGCCGGTCATCTCGCAGTCGATCCACACCAGCCGGTCGTTCATGGGCACCCACCCTACGGCGACCTGCCGACAGTACGGCGACGGCCTGCCGTGTCAGCGCGGCGCGTGACCGATGTGGACGCTGCGGACGGACAGCACGGCGAGGTCGGTGCGCCGTCCGAGGAAATACGGCCCCTCCGGGTCCAGTAACTGGTTCCAGACGTCGAGATCCTCCGGAGTCAGCCACTCTTCGTCGGTCGCCACCTGCCCATGACCGTGCCCATGCCCATGCCCGTGCTCGGCCCCGCTGAGTCGGTCGATCCGCGTCCGGAACTGTTGTACGACGCGCTCCTGCCGCTCCGGCGTCAACGGTGCCGGCGTCTCGTTGAGCACGCTCCGTGTCGTCACGTCGACGAGTCCTGCCCGCGTCAGCGCGTCGGTCCAGCCGTACGGCAGGGATACCGACCCCGGCAGGGAGTCTCGCATCACCTTGAACCACCGGTCCTGTGCCACGTCCAGCCGCAACTCGAGCCCCGGTTCGCCGATCCCGAGTTCCCACGGCAGGTACCGGGCCGGCAACCCACCCTCGGCGAGCGCCAGCCGGCCGCCGGGCGCGAGCAACGAGGCCAGCGCATCGACGGCCGCCTGCTGATCGGCCGCGTGATGGACCGAAGCAGAGGCCCAGATGAGATCGGCCGGAGCATCGATTGCCCGGCGCAACGGTTCCGCACCGTCGTCCATCGACGCGAGTTCGCAGCGGACCAGCCCGGCCGTGTGCTCGCGGGCCTGCTCCAGTACGTCGGGATCCGCGTCGATCGCCACGACCGTCGCGCCGGGCAACGCCTCGGCGAGTGCCTTGGCCATCCCGCCTCCGCCGCAGCCGACGTCCGCGACGACCTTGTCGGTGTCCCGTACCAGCGTCGCGGCCACGGCCGCGTTCCAGTCCGCCTCGCCCTCGGCCGACGCGCGCAGCCGCCCGGCCTCTCCTGCCCAATCGATCTCGATCATGCCAACCAGTCTCGTACCGCCGGCAGGTTCAGCCCACGCGAATTGCCGGTCCGGCAAACTTGCGCAGGTGATCACCACAGACCGCCTGACCCTGCTGCCTCTGCGGGTCGAGTACGCCGTACCGATGGCAGATGTCCTGTCGGATCCGAGTCTCTACACGTTCACCGGTGGGGAGCCGCCGACCGTGGAGGCGCTCGAGGCGCGCTACCGCCGCCAACTCGCCGGCCCCGACCATGCGGACGAGCGGTGGCTGAACTGGGTCGTCCGGTACGACGACGAACTGATCGGCTACGTCCAGGCGACGGTGAACGCTGGTACGGCGGAGATCGCCTGGGTCATCGGCACTGCCTGGCAGGGCCGGGGGTTCGCGAAGGAGGCCGCACAGGGATTGGTCACCTGGCTGCGGGCTCAGAACATCGGCCGGATCATCGCGCACGTACATCCGGATCACACTGCTTCGGCCGCTGTCGCAGCCGCGATCGGCCTCGCGCGCACCGACGTACTGGAGGACGGCGAGTACCTGTGGAGCACGGCAGGCCCGGCCTGAGCCGGGCCTGCCGCAAAACCGTCCGGAAGGACGGCAGAGATCAGACCGGGCGAACGTTCTCCGCCTGCAGGCCCTTCGGGCCCTGGGCGATCTCGAACTCGACCCGCTGGTTCTCGTCCAGGGAGCGGAAGCCCTGCGTCTGGATCGCCGAGTAGTGCACGAACACGTCGGCGCCGCCGTCTTCCTGCGAGATGAAGCCGAAGCCCTTCTCGCCGTTGAACCACTTCACTGTTCCCAAAGCCATGATTTTCTCCTGATACGACAAAACGCCCGGCGGATCACAATCCGCGGGCGCTTCGACACGAACGTGGAACTGCAAAACTGCAACGATCAGAGAGACTAGCACGCTGGATGAGTCGTCAGCCACCCTCCGCCACGCCGTACGTCGTATTCGTCCGGCGTTCCCGCCCACGTAACCGTGCACCCGGACGTGCCGCACTCACACGCGAACGGGTACGGCGGCAGCTCGGCCAGCCCTCGATCCGCCTGCCACAACCGCCCTTGACGGCAAGCGGCCAGGTTCTCGTACTGGCGCTGGCGGCTCAGCTCGTCGCCCGCGCGCAACCGGGGGAGCGGTCCGATCGCCTCAGCAACACTCCGCGCCACAGCCGCCCAGTCCGGAGCCGGGGGAACCTCTACAACGACACGTCCGTACGACGATGCCTCCCGCCGTACCCGCTCCGCCAGTACCGCGTCCCGCGCCAGCAGGCCCTCGAGCCGAGCACGGCCGTCCGGGTCGTCCACCCGCGCCAGCCGCTCCTCCCTGGCCCTACGGGTCTGCTCAGCGTCCGGCAGCAACCACACCGCCGCCGGAACTGAGTCCGCCATCGACGGGAAGAGCTGTGGACCCTCCACAAGCGCAGGTACGTCGCCGAGGCCCCGCTCTCGCACGTCCTCCACAACCAGGTCGAGACGCAGCCGAGCGACGTCGACGAACGCGTCCGCCGCGTACTGCGGTCCCGCGGCCAGCTGCTCGGCCAGCGGCCGGAGAGGTGGCAGCCGATCCAGATGGGCGTACGTCCACAGGTCGATCGGGTGCAGCGGCAGGTCGGTACGCCGGGCGAGGTCCCGGGCGATCGTCGACTTCCCCGCGCCCGGAGCCCCACCGATCCACACCATTGCGGGCCAGGTCACCGGCCCATCTTGCTAGGGCCGCACGTAAGTCGCCAGCGAGGCCGCGCCGGTCTGGGCGACGGAGGCGAGCTTCAGGTGGACCGGCCGGTCCGACGGGCCGAAGATCTTCTCGCCGCTGCCGACGATCGACGGGAACGTCATCAGCCGGTACTCGTCGACCAGGTCCGCGGCCTGCAGCGCACGGATCACGCTGACGCTGCCGGTGACAGCGATGGTCCGCGGCTCCGACTGCACGTACTCGGCCAGTGAACCCTCCATCAGCGTCGAGTTGGGGAAGGCGGAGACGTCGGTCAGCGAGTGCGACGCGACGACCTTCGCCATCTTGTTCATCCGGGTCGAGAACTCGTCGGTGCGGTTCGGCCAGATCCGGCTGAACAGTTCCCAGGTGGTCCGGCCGAGCAGCAGTACGCCGGTGTCCATCAGTTCGCCGAGCCGGAACTTGTCCCCGCCGACCGTCTCGGGGCCGTGCCGGAACGCCCAGCCGCCGGCCGGCGTACCGCCCGATCCGTCCGGATCGGTGACGACGCCGTCGAGGCTGATGAACGAGGTGACGATGACGTGGCCCATGGTTCCTGCTCCCTGTTCGCTGCGGTTGTTGCCAGTACATACCGCCGCCCGGGCCGGGATTCATCGCTGCGATCGGAATCTTTTTCGGGCGAGCGCTTACCGCCGGATGTGATCTTGACCGCATTCAGGCTCTGGCCTACTGTATGCGGTATACAAGCCTCCCGGAAGGCAGGGATCTGATGAGAGTTGCGGTTCTCGGCGCCGGTGCGATCGGCGCGTACGTCGGCGCGGCTCTGCACCGTGGTGGCACAGAGGTGCACCTGGTGGCCCGTGGCGCGCACCTGGAAGCGATCCGGTCGAACGGCGTCACGGTGCTCAGTCCACGCGGCGACTTCGTGGCCCGGACGCCGGCCACCGACGACCCGGCCCGGATCGGCCCGGTCGACTACGTCTTTCTCGGCCTCAAGGCGAACTCGTACGCGAGCGCCGGCCCACTGCTCGAGCCGCTGCTGCACGACCGCACGGTCGTGGTGGCGGCCCAGAACGGCATTCCCTGGTGGTACTTCCACGGCCTCGAAGGCCCGTACGAAGGCCGCCGGATCGAGTCGGTCGATCCGGGCGGCGCGGTCACCCAGGTGCTCGACCTCGACCGCGCGATCGGCTGCGTCGTCTACTGCTCGACCGAGCTCGAAGGACCGGGCGTCGTCCGGCACCTCGAAGGCACCCGGTTCTCGATCGGCGAACCGGCCGGCGGTCCGTCGGAGCGCTGTGAACGGTTCAGTACGGCGATGATCGCCGGCGGACTGAAATGCCCGGTCGAGGCTGACATCCGCAACGACATCTGGATCAAGCTGCTCGGGAACGCGGCGTTCAACCCGATCAGCGCGCTGGCCCGCGCCACGATGGTGGAGATCGCCACGCACCAGGGCACCCGGCAGATGGTCCGGCTGATGATGGAGGAGTCGCTGGCGATCGCCGCCGCGCTGGGCTGCCGTCCGGACATCTCCGTGGACAAACGCCTCGACGGCGCCGAACGGGTCGGCGAACACAAGACGTCGATGCTGCAGGACCTCGAGAAGGACAAGCCGCTCGAGCTCGACGTCATCCTCGCGGCCGTCGTAGAACTCGCCGACCTCACCGGCGTACCAGCCCCCACCCTCCGCGCCGTCCACGCCGTCACGGATCTCTTGGCGTCGAAGGTCGGAGCCTAAGCCGGGTGGGCCCGGCCAACAGCGACGTCGGGCCCACCTGTTCCACCACCGTGCACGGCTCGCCGGGGCTCGCGGTCTGTTGACGCAAACATGTCTAAACTCCTGATCCACGGGAGGTGCCTGGGTGGAAGGAACCGTGGGCAGGCGGCGGCGAGGGCCGTCGATGGCGGACGTCGCGCGGCTGGCCGGGGTGTCCGGGCAGACCGTTTCCCGGGTCGCGAACGGCCGGCTGAACGTGGACGCCGCCACCCGGGCCCGGGTCAAGGACGCGATGCGCGAACTCGGCTACCGCCCCAACGGCGCCGCTCGCGCACTCCGCAGCGGCGAGTTCCGCAGTATCGGCGTCATCGTCTTCGAACTGTCCACCTTCGGTACGACGCGAACCCTGGACGCGATCGCCACCGCCGCCACGGCGCGTGGGTACTCGGTCAACCTGATGCCGGTGCTCGCAGTCAACCGCCAAGCCGTGGTGGACGCCTTCAACCGCCTGGGAGAGCAGGCCGTGGACGGCGTCATCATGATGATCGAGGCACAGGTGCTGGACGAGGTGCCGTTGCCGACCGGGCTCCCGGTGGTGATCGTCCATGCGGGTGCGCACTACGACCATCCGGTCATCGACACCGACCAGACGCAGGGCGCCCGCCTGGCGACCGAGCATCTGCTCGAGCTGGGGCACCAGACCGTTTGGCATGTGGGCGGCCCGCCGTCGTCGTTCGCAGCGGATCAGCGCCGCCGGTCCTGGGAGCGGACGCTCGGCGACCATGGGCGCGACGTACCGCCGTTGCTGATCGGGGACTGGTCGTCGGCGTGCGGGTACGACGCGGGCCGACGGCTCGCCGCGAACCCGGACGTCACCGCGATCTTCGCAGCCAACGACCAGATGGCGCTCGGTGTGCTCCGCGCTCTCCACGAGCACGGGCGGACGGTGCCGGGCGACGTGAGTGTGGTCGGTTTCGACGACATGGAAGAGGCGGCCCAGTTCTGGCCGCCGCTCACCACGGTCCGTCAGACGTTCACCGACGTCGGCCAACGCAGCGTCGACACCCTGCTCGCGCAGATCCACACCACCGACCAACGGCACACCCCCGTCGCCGTCCCGACCACGCTCATAATCCGCAACAGCACCGCCCCACCGCCCCGAACTCCAGGGCTACACGGGGGAGAGCACGGCGCGCAGTAGGTCGGCGGTCTCTGTCGGGGTTTTGCCGACGCGTACGCCCGCGGCTTCCAGAGCCTCCTGCTTTGCGGCCGCCGTACCGGACGAGCCGGACACGATCGCGCCGGCGTGACCCATCGTCTTGCCCTCCGGCGCGGTGAAGCCCGCGACGTACCCGACGACCGGCTTGGTCACATTCTCCTTGATGAACGCGGCCGCCCGCTCCTCGGCGTCACCACCGATCTCACCGATCATCACGATCGCGTCGGTGTCCGGGTCGTCCTGGAACGCCCGCAGCGCATCGATGTGCGTCGTCCCGATGATCGGGTCGCCACCGATACCGATCGCGGTCGAGGACCCGAAGTCACGCAGTTCGTACATCATCTGGTACGTCAGCGTGCCCGACTTGCTGACCAGCCCGAGCCGACCGGGCCCCGCGATGTCGGCCGGGATGATGCCCGCGTTGGCCTGTCCTGGGCTGATGATGCCGGGACAGTTCGGGCCGATGATCCGGGTCCCGTGAGCCTGGGCGTGCGCGAAGAACGCGGCGGTGTCGTGCACCGGCACGCCCTCGGTGATCACCACGACCAGTGGGATCCCTGCGTCGACCGCCTCTTCCACGGCGCCGCGCGTGAAGCGTGGCGGAACGAAAACGACCGACACGTCCGCATCTGCTGCCTTCACGGCGTCCGCGCACGACCCGTACACCGGGATCGAGCACTTCGCGAAGTCCACCGACTGCCCGCCCTTGCCCGGTGTCACACCGCCGACCACGGTGGTGCCGGCGGCAAGCATCCGGCTGGTGTGCTTCTTCCCCTCGGACCCGGTCATGCCCTGCACGACGACCCGGCTCTTCTCGGTCAGGAATATCGCCATCTCGAACAGTCCCTTCTAGGCGGCCAGCTCGGCGGCGCGGGCCGCGGCGCCGTCCATCGTGTCGACCACGGTCACCAGCGGATGGTTGGCCTGGGCAAGGATCTTGCGGCCCTCCTCGACGTTGTTGCCGTCGAGCCGGACGACCAGCGGCTTGTCGGCCTGGGAGCCGAGCAGCGCGAGCGCCTGCACGATGCCGTTCGAGACCGCGTCGCAGGCGGTGATCCCGCCGAACACGTTCACGAACACGCTCTTCACCTGCGGATCGGACAGGATGATCCCGAGCCCGTTCGCCATCACCTCGGCCGACGCGCCGCCACCGATGTCGAGGAAGTTGGCCGGTTTCACGCCGTACGGCGAGCCCGCGTAAGCGACCACGTCCAGCGTGGACATCACCAGGCCCGCGCCGTTGCCGATGATGCCGACCGAGCCGTCGAGCTTGACGTAGTTCAGGCCCTTGGCGTGCGCCGCCGCCTCCAGCGGGTCCGCGGTGGCGCTGTCGACGTACGACGCGTGGTCAGGGTGCCGGTACGACGCGTTCTCGTCGAGCGTGACCTTGCCGTCGAGCGCCTCCAGCGAGCCGTCGGCGAGCTTCACCAGCGGATTCACCTCGACGAGTGATGCGTCCTCCGCGACGAACACGTCCCACAACTGTCGCACCACCTCGGCCGAGCCCGCCGGGAACCCGGCCGCCGTCACGATCTCCGCAGCCTTCGCCTCGTCGACGCCGACCGCCGGATCGATCGGCACCTTCGCGATCGCATCAGGGTTGGTGTGTGCGACCTCCTCGATCTCCACGCCGCCCTCGGTGCTCGCGATGCACAGGTACTCGCGGTTGGCCCGGTCGACCAGGAACGAGAAGTAGTACTCCTCGGCGATGTCCGCGGCCGGAGCGAGCAGCACCCGCCGCACCGTGTGCCCCTTGATGTCCATCCCGAGGATCTCGTCGGCTCTCGCGACGGCTTCGTCCGGTGTCGCGGCCAGCTTCACTCCGCCAGCCTTGCCGCGGCCACCGGTCTTGACCTGCGCCTTCACCACTACGCGGCCGCCGAGCTCGCGGGCAGCGTCCGCGGCGTCGGCCGGGTCCTCGATCACGCGGCCGAGCGTCACCGGTACGCCGTGGCGCGCGAACAGTTCCTTCGCTTGGTACTCCATCAGGTCCACAGGAACCTCCCTGAGTGTGTAGTGACGACTGTATTCGGTATGCAATCTACGAACAAGTGGTCACCAGGTCTGGACATGCCGCGGCGGGAGAGGTACCACAGATCTCATACGGTATGCAGTAGTCATCGGGAGGCGTTATGAATCACGTGATGACCACGCCCCGGGACGTGCGTGATGTCTACGGCCGGCGGTACCGGATCGGCGAGGACGACCGGGAGCTGACGGGCCACTCGCGCCGGTGGCAGCTCTGGGCCGCCTGGGCCTGCATGGTCGCGATCAGCCCCTTGCAGTACTCCTTCGGCAGCGCCGTCCTCGGCCTCGAGTCCGACCGTGGCTGGGGTGCCGCACAGACGCTGTGGCTGCTCGCCGTTTTCGTCGCCTGCCAGGCGCTGGTCGCGATTCCGGCCGCCTGGACCCAGCGCGTACGTCGTACCACGCCGACGCGCCTCGTCGTCGCCGGCGGCGTACTCGCCGCGATCGGTCTCGTCACGCTTGCCCACGTGCCCAGCTACGCCGCTGTCGTCGTCGGCTACGCGCTGCTCGGCGGCATCGGTGCCGGGCTCGTGTACGCCGCCTGCATCACGACGTCGGCGCGCTGGTTCCCGGACCGGCGGACCGCGACGATCGGATTCGTCACCGGTGGGTTCGCGGTCGGCGCCGTACCGAGCATCGTTCTGCTGAGCTTGCTGGACACCTCGATCGTCTTCGACCTGACGGCCGCGGTCGCCGTGGTGGTCGTGCTGGTCGCCGGCGGTCTGCTGAAGGACCCGCCACGGCACTGGTGGCCCGCGGACATCGACGCTCAGGCATGGGCAGTCGACCGGAAGCTGAACCGCAGCATCCCGCACAACGCGCCCGCGGTTCGGCAGTACCGTCCCGGTGAGGCGATGCGAACCGGTGCGCTGCCGCTGATGTGGTTGCTGCTGGCAATCAGTACGGCGCTGTCGCTGTTCGGCATCGGGTTCGTGGTCAGCTATGCGACTGCGACCGGGCACGGTACGGCGACAGCCGCTGCCGCTGCCGGAATGCTTGCCGCCGTCAACGGCCTCGGACGGTCGTCGGCAGGGCATCTGTCCGACCGGTTCGGCCGGCGGCGCGTGCTGGCCGCCGTACTGATGATCGAGGGTTTCGCGCACATCGGTCTGGTGCTCGCGGGCGCAAGCTGGGCGTTCGTGGTGTGCGCGATGTTCGCGGGGCTCGGCGGCGGTGCGTTCTACGCGATCATGGCCAACCTTGTGCTGGAGTTCTTCGGTGAGAACAGCCTGCTGCAGAACCAGGCGATCCTGTACTCCGCGAAGGCGGCCGGCGGTCTGATCGGCATCGGTGTCGCCGCATCGATCATCGCCGTGGCCGGTTATCGGCCGTTGTTCCTCGGCGCCGGCCTGCTCGGCGTACTGACAGCGCTGAGTGTGCGTCTGCTGAAACAACCCGGTAGGCCGGCACTTCCCGTGCGGCCGCAGCTCGGTACGCCGGTGGCGGGCGAGTGAACGGCTACGCGACGGTTCGACGCCCGGATCCGTGCGTGATGGAGCTGGTGTCCCGACTCGCCCGCGAACCGTGGACCGACCGTCCCGCGTGCGTACACCCGGTCCTCGGCGCGATCGCCCGCGCCGTCCACGACCACAGCACGTCCGCCGGCCGCCAGGACCTCCTCCCGCTGGCCCCACGCTTCCTTAACACGAACCATCCCGGCTTCGAACCCACCGCCCGTCTGGTCGCACTCTGCGTGTCCACGGCGCTGGCCGCCGAAGAACCCGTGGGCGACGGGCTGACTGCTGACGAGCGCCGGAGGCTGGCTTCGGCCCACCAGACCGCTTTGCATCTGCTCGGCTCTCACAACAGTCCTGGGAGGGCGGCGCGGTGGTGGTTGCCGGTTCTCTCGCAGCTCAACTGGAGCGAACCGTTCTACCGCACCTTCGTCGCCGCAGAACACGCAGCAGAAGCAGTCGCGGTCACCGCCCGTACCTCGAGCGGTGATCGCGACATCCGCCTGCGCAGTCTGCTGAAGCTGTGCCTGGCGACTCAGAGCGCCGTACGACCCAGCCCTTCCTGCTCGGCGTCGGCCCAGAAATCGTGGCCGTAATCGTCGTCCGGGATCACGACGAGTTCGTGCCGCCGCGGCGCACGGACCTGTTGCTCGAGGCGCTCGAGATCCGCCGTGCAGCGCGCGAGGTCGTCGAGCAACCGCAGTACGTCGAGATGCGGGCCGACGTGATTCCTCAATGTCACAAGGGATTTCTCCAGCGCGAGCAGTGCGGACCTGGTGCGGTCGAGTTCGTCGGAAATCGTCATCTCAGCCTCCTGGTCGCGAACTCTGGACAACCGATGCGCGCTGGGATAAGACTACGACTACACCATACGGTATGCAATCTACATCAAGCCGAATCACGGCCCTTCCGAGGAGTTGACTGCAGATGGCGCAGACAGTGTCGGAGACCCAAACCGTCGCGGAAGTCAAGGAGCCGGAGACCATCTCCGGTGGTCACCTCGTCGCGAAGGCCCTGAAGGCCGAGGGGATCGACGTGATCTTCACGCTCTGTGGCGGTCACATCATCGACATCTACGACGGTTGCGTGGACGAGGGCATCGCCGTCGTGGACGTCCGGCACGAGCAGGTCGCGGCGCACGCGGCCGACGGGTACGCACGGGTCACCGGAAAGCCCGGCTGCGCGGTCGTCACCGCCGGCCCCGGTACGACGGACGCGGTCACCGGCGTCGCCAACGCGTTCCGCGCGGAGAGCCCGATGCTGCTGATCGGCGGCCAGGGCGCGCTGAACCAGCACAAGATGGGGTCCCTGCAGGACCTTCCGCACGTCGACATGATGACGCCGATCACCAAGTTCGCCGCGACCGTGCCGCACACCGCCCGCGCCGCCGACATGGTGTCGATGGCGTTCCGCGAGTGCTACAACGGTGCGCCTGGCCCGTCGTTCCTGGAGATCCCGCGGGACATCCTGGACAACTCGGTGCCGGTCGAGTCCGCGACCGTCCCGGAGGCCGGTCACTACCGGGCGTCGACGAAGAGCATCGGCGACCCGGCGAACGTCGAGGCGCTGGCCGACCTGCTGGTACGGGCGGAGAAGCCCGTCGTACTGCTGGGCACGCAGGTGTGGACGTCGCGCGGCAGCCAGGCAGCCGTCGACTTCGCCCGCACGCTCGACATCCCGGTGTTCATGAACGGCTCCGCCCGCGGCACGCTGCCACCCGGTGACCCGCACCACTTCCACCTGTCCCGGCGCTACGGCTTCAACAACGCCGACCTGATCCTGATCGTCGGTACGCCGTTCGACTTCCGGATGGGGTACGGGCGCCGGCTCCCGAAGAGCGCCACCGTCGTACAGATCGACATGGACTACCGCACCGTCGGCAAGAACCGCGACATCGACCTCGGCCTGGTCGGCGACCCGGGCGCGATCCTCGCGGCGGTCACGCAGGCCGCGTCCGGCCGGCTGCACAAGACCGATCGCAAAGCCTGGTTCGCGGAGCTCCGCGCCGAGGAGGATGCGGCGTACCAGAAGCGGCTGCCCCGGCAGCTGTCCGACGCGAACCCGATCCACCCGCTGCGGCTCGCACACGAGATCAACGAGTTCCTCACCGAGGACTCGATCTACATCGGCGACGGCGGCGACATCGTGACGTTCTCCGGTGGCGTCGTACAGCCCAAGTCGCCCGGGCACTGGATGGACCCGGGACCGCTCGGCACGCTCGGCGTCGGTATCCCGTTCGTGCTGGCGGCGAAGTACGCCCGGCCGGACAAGGAAGTGGTCGCGCTGTTCGGCGACGGCGCGTTCTCGCTGACCGGCTGGGACTTCGAGACGCTGGTGCGCTTCAACCTCCCGTTCGTCGGTGTCGTCGGCAACAACTCCTCGATGAACCAGATCCGCTATGGCCAGGAGGCCAAGTACGGCCACGACCGCGGCCGGATCGGCAACACCCTCGGCGACGTCAGGTACGACGAGTTCGCCCGGATGCTCGGCGGGTACGGCGAGGAGGTCCGCGACCCCGCCGACATCGGGCCGGCGCTGCTCCGCGCCCGTGAGTCCGGACTGCCGTCGCTGATCAACGTCTGGGTCGACCCGGACGCCTACGCCCCCGGAACCATGAACCAGACCATGTACAAGTAGGGGAGACCCGCCATGAGCAAAGCCCTCGACGGTGTCCGCGTCCTCGACATGACCCACGTGCAGTCCGGACCGTCCTGCACCCAGATCCTTGCCTGGCTCGGCGCCGACGTGATCAAGCTCGAGGCACCGACCGGCGACATCACCCGCCAGCAGCTGCGCGACGTACCGGACGTCGACAGCCTCTACTTCACGATGCTGAACTGCAACAAGCGCAGCATCACGCTGAACATGAAGTCCGACCGCGGCAAGGAGATCTTCGTCGACCTGGTGAAGAACTCCGACGTCCTGGTGGAGAACTTCGCACCCGGCGCGATCGACCGGATGGGCTTCACCTGGGAGCGGCTGCAGGAGCTCAACCCGGGCCTGATCTTCGCGTCGATCAAGGGCTTCGGCCCGGGACGCTACGAGAACTTCAAGGCGTACGAGGTGGTCGCCCAGGCGATGGGCGGCGCGATGAGTACGACGGGGTTCGAGGACGGGCCGCCGACCGCGACCGGTGCGCAGATCGGTGACTCCGGTACCGGGATCCACCTGGTGGCCGGCATCCTCGCCGCACTGTTCCAGCGCACACAGACCGGCAAGGGTCAACGGGTAACCGTCGCCATGCAGGAAGCAGTGCTGAACCTGACCCGGGTGAAGCTGCGTGACCAGCAGCGGCTGGCGCACGGCCCGCTGCGTGAGTACCCGAACGAAAGCTTCAACGGAGCGGTGCCGCGGTCCGGGAACGCCTCCGGCGGTGGCCAGCCGGGCTGGGCGCTGCGCTGCGCACCGGGCGGACCGAACGACTACATCTACGTGATCGTGCAGCCGCCGGGCTGGGCGCCGATCGCGAACCTGATCGGCAAGCCGGAGCTGGCCGAGGACCCGGACTGGGCGACCCCGGCCGCACGGCTGGACAAGCTCGACAAGATGTTCGCGCTGATCGAGCAGTGGACCGAGCAGCACACCAAGTTCGAGGTGATGGACAAGCTCAACGCACTGAACGTGCCGTGCGGGCCGATCATGTCCACCGCCGAGTTGATCGCCGACGAGACGCTCGCCGACCTCGGCGCGGTGGTCGAGGTCGAGCACCCGCAGCGCGGCTCGTTCAAGACCGTCGGCTGCCCGATCAAGCTGTCCGACTCCCCGGTCGAGGTGCAGACCTCGCCCGGCCTCGGCGAACACAACTCCGTCATCTACGGCTCCCTCGGGATCTCCGAGGACGAGCTCGACGACCTGAAGACAGCCGGCGTGATCTGACGTGGGAGAGCAGATGAGCTACGACAAGGCAGCAGTCCGGACCATCCTCGACCAGGCTCTGGCGGACGGCCGTACCTCGCTGAGTGCGCCGGAGGCCAAACTGGTCGCCGACGCCTACGGCATCCCGACGCCGGGCGAGGGGCTGGCCACGACTGCCGAGGGCGCCGCCGGTCTCGCGGCCGGGATCGGCTTCCCGGTCGTGCTGAAGATCGTCTCGCCGGACATCCTGCACAAGACCGACGCCGGCGGTGTCGTGGTCGGCGTGGACAGCGAGGACGCTGCTCGCGAAGCGTTCGACAAGATCCTGGCGAACGCGCGGGCGTACAAGGCCGATGCGGAGATCACCGGCGTCCAGGTCCAGAAGATGCTGGTCACCAGCGGTGACGTGCAGGAGGTGATCGTCGGCGCGGTCACCGATCCGACGTTCGGGAAGGTGGTCGCGTTCGGGCTCGGCGGCGTACTCGTCGAGGTCCTGAAGGACGTCACGTTCCGGCTCGCTCCGCTCGGTGACGGCGAGGCGCGGGCGATGATCGACGGGATCGGCGCGCACGAGATGCTGAACGGCGTCCGCGGCGCGCAGCCGGTCGACAAGGACGCGCTGGCCGACCTGGTCCGGCGGCTGTCCGATCTGGTGACCGACTTCCCGCAGTTCGCCGAGGTGGACCTGAACCCGGTCCTGGCCGGCCCCGACGGCGCCACCGCCGTCGACTTCCGGATCATCGTGGACGCCGAGGCCGGCAAGCCGGTCGAGCGGTACAGCCAGGAGCAGATCCTGGCCGCGATGACCCGGATCATGAAGCCGCGGGCGATCGCCGTGATCGGGGCGTCCAACGAGGACGGCAAGATCGGCAACTCGGTGATGAAGAACCTGGTGAACGGCGGGTACGCCGGGGACATCTACCCGATCAACCCGAAGGGCGGCGAGGTCCTCGGGCTGAAGGCGTTCCCCAGCATTGTGGACGTGCCCGGGGATGTCGACGTCGCGGTGTTCGCCGTACCGGCCAAGTTCGTCGCCGGCGCGCTCGAGCAGTGCGGCCAGAAGGGGGTCGCGGGCGCGATCCTGATCCCGTCCGGTTTCGCCGAGACCGGCGAGCAGGCGCTCCAGGACGAAGTCGTCGCGATCGCCCGCAAACACGATGTCCGCACCCTGGGACCGAACATCTACGGCTACTACTACCTGCCGGAGAGCCTCTGCGCGACGTTCTGTACGCCGTACGACGTCCGCGGTTCCGTGGCCCTGTCCTCGCAGTCAGGTGGTATCGGGATGGCGATCCTGGGCTTCAGCCGGTCCAGCCGGATGGGCGTCTCCGCGATCGTTGGGGTAGGCAACAAGGCCGACATCGACGAGGATGACCTCCTGACGTTCTTCGAGACCGACGACAACACCAACCTGATCGCCATGCACCTGGAGGACCTGAAGGACGGCCGGGCGTTCGCCGAGACGGCGGCCCGGGTGTCGAAGAAGAAGCCGGTCGTCGTACTGAAGGCCGGCCGCACCTCCCTGGGTGCGCGGGCGGCCAGCTCGCACACGGGTGCGCTGGCCGGCAACGACAAGGTGTACGACGACATCCTGCGGCAGAGCGGGGTGGTCCGGGCGCCGGGGCTGAACGAGATGCTCCAGTACGCCCGCGGGATCCCGCTGCTGCCGACGCCGAAGGGCGAGAACGTCGTCATCATCACCGGCGCGGGCGGTTCCGGCGTACTGCTGTCGGACGCCTGCGTGGACGCCGGGCTGACGCTGATGGACATCCCGTCCGACCTGGACGCGGCGTTCCGGAAGTTCATCCCACCGTTCGGCGCGGCCGGGAACCCGGTCGACATCACCGGGGGCGAGCCGCCCTCGACGTACCGGAACACGATCGCGCTCGGCCTGTCCGACGAGCGGATCCACGCGCTGATCCTGGGCTACTGGCACACGATCGTGACGCCGCCGATGGTGTTCGCGAAACTGGTCGCCGAGGTGGTCGAGGAGTTCCGCGCCAAGGGCATCGACAAGCCCGTGGTCGCCTCGCTGTCGGGTGACGTCGAGGTGGAACAAGCCAGTCAGTACCTGTTCGACCACGGTGTGGTCGCCTACCCGTACACCACCGAGACTCCGGTCCAGGTTCTCGGGGCGAAGTACCGCTGGGCCCGCAACGCCGGCCCACTCGGCCTCAGTTGATTGGAGGAAGGAGCACGCGGGGGAAGTTGATCCGCTAGTTGGCGTCGATCTAAGGAGTCCGCCTTGGACGTCACGAGCAAGACCTCAGAAGTACCTGAAGAGCCTGCCGCGGCCGGCGCGACCGCCGCCGCGACCTCCGCGACCTCTGCGACCGAGAAGGTCTGGAAAGCGGGCAGGCTCGAACCGATGCCGATCCGGAAGCTTCCGGACGCACCGCCCTCGATGCACATCCTCGGCCCGACCGTCTTCCTGGTCGCGCTCGGGGTGGGCATGGGGGAGTCGTACATGTGGCCCCGGCTCGTCCTGGTGTTCGGGCCGGACATCCGCTGGTTGTTCATGGTCGGTGTCACGCTGCAGGCGTTCGTGCTGCTGGAGATGGCGCGGTACGCGATGGCCACCGGGGAAAGCATCTTCTTCGGCGCGGCCCGGATCTTCAAACCGCTGATGTGGTTCTTCTACGCGGCGGCGATCCTGATCTACATGTGGCCCGGTCACCTGTCGGCCGGCGCGGCGGCGTTCGAGGAGATCACCGGCATACCCTGGCAGGTCACCGCGTGCGTGGCTCTGGTGTTCGTCGGTGTGCTGTTCAGTCTGCTGTCGGTGATCTACAACTTCCTCGAGAAGCTGCTCGGGTTGCTGATCGGGCTCCTGGTCGTCGGTACGTCGGTGATCGCGGCGATCGTCGGCAACTGGGACGACCTCGGCCGGACGCTGTCCGGGATGTTCGCGTTCGGCTACTTCCCGGACCAGGCGATGACGTCGGCGTGGTTCCCGGTCGTGGTCGGTTCGATCGCGTTCGCGGGGCCGTCCGGGATGCAGCAGATGTGGTACACGCTGCAACTGCGGGACAGCGGTGCGGGCATGGGCGCGCACATCCCGAAGATCCGCGGGCTGCGGGCGGCGAGTGAAGCCGAGTCGATGCCGTCGCGCGGGTTCATGTTCGACACCGAGGACCCGGCCGAGATGGCGAAGTGGAAGGGCTGGCGCAAGTGGGTGACGTTCGACGCGCTGCTGCTCTTCTGGGGCATCACGATGCTGGTCACGATCTCGTTCACCGTGCTGGCCATGTCGGCGGCCCGGGAGAACCCGAACGTGGCCTCGCTGATCGAGGGCGGTGACCGGGAGGCGGCGCTGAAGGCGATGTCGGACGCGTTCGCGTCGGCCGGCTCGCCGATCCTCGGCACGTTGTTCTTCGCCTTCATCGCGCTGATCGGGCTGAACGCGACCCTGGGTCTGTTCGACTCGTTCTCCCGCGGCCAGGCAGACATGACGTACTACTTCGTGCCGGGCGCCAAGCGGTTCTCGATGTCGAGGCTGTACGCCGGGTTCCTGTGGGGCGTGATCCTGTTCGGGATCCTGATCCTGCTCTTCGGGCCGGCCGACGGCCCGGCGGGGATCCTGGACACGCTGGCGTTCCTGTCGACGTTCGCGATGGGTGCCTACTGCATCGTGTTGCTGCTCACCAACAACAGGCTGCTGCCGAAGAAGATCCGTCCCGGCCCGGTGCGGAACGTGATCATCGGGTTCGGAGCGGTGTTCTACCTCGGGATGCTGTTCTACTGCCTGTTCCGCTTCGGCGTGGCTGTGGGCTGACCATGGCCGATCTCAAGCAGTTGGCGGAGTACTGTCTTCCGGCCGCGTCGGTGGGCGCGGCCGCAGGACTGGTCGCCGGTGGACTGGCCGCGTTCGTGGGTCAGCCCATCGGCTGGGCGGTGCTCACCGGGCTCGGCCTCGGCGTACCGCTGATGGTGTTCGGATCCGGGTACGCCGTACTCGTGGCACTGGGCAAGGTTCCCGCCGGGGTGTTCGCGCCGGCGGCGGTGTACTGGGTGGTCGCGTTCCCGTTGTCGCTGATGGTGCACGCGATCGTCACGGAATGGGTCGTCGCGGGTACGCCGGGGCTCCCGCCCGAACCGTGGAAGTTCCTGGCGTTCCGGGCCTTGCTGAGTATGGGGTTCGCGATCGGCTTCCTGTGGATGCACGAGCAGATCGCGCGCCTGTGGTGGCCCCGCATCCTCGACCACAACGAGTACGCCCGGCGCACCACCGGCCAGTACACCCGACTGGCCGTCGCCCTGGAAGCCCGCAAAGCCGCCAGCGGCCGCGGCCACACCCGAGGCCGCGCCCGAACCAACCGCCGCCCCGCCTGACCCCACCCGCCGTACCCCGTCCGTTTCCGTGGTTAACCTCTTGCCGTTGCCCCTTCACCTTCCGCATGCGGGAGGGTGAAGGGGCACTTTGAGGCGTTCACCCCTCAAACGGACGTGGGGCGGGGCGCTTGCTCAGGTCGTCGTACGGCGGCGCCGGCGCGGCGTTGCGTCGGCGTCCGGGGCAGCGGTCCCGGGCTCGGTTGCTGCCTGGAGGTCGTGGTAGGCCTTGCGGGTGTGTTCGGTGTGCTCGCGCATGATCTGCGCGGCCTTGTCCTCGTCGCCTTCGCTGATCGCCTTCACCAGGCGGTTGTGCTCGCGCCAGGACGCCGCGCCGCGGACCGGGGCCACCGGCGTGTAGTACCAGCGGACGCGACGGTCGACCTGGGCCGCGAAGTCGACCAGGAAACGGTTGCCGGACATCTGGGTGATCAGGCTGTGCAGCTCGCCGTTGGTCCGGACGGTGCCGTCGATGTCGCCGGCCTCCTGGTACGTCGTACCGACCTTGCAGAGGTCGCGCAGTTTCGCGACGTCGTCCTTCGACGCGTGCCGGGCCGCGAGTCGCGCGGACTCCGACTCCAGCGCGGCGCGGGCCGCCAGCAACTGGTCGACCTCGTCGTCCGCCGGTACGTGCACCATCGCGCCGAACCCGGGCCGCAGGTCGACCCAGCCCTCGTTGTTCAGCCGCTGCAGAGCCTCGCGCACCGGCTGCCGGGAGACGCCGAGCAGCCCGGCGAGCTCGACCTCGACCAGGTGCCGGCCGCGCTCGAGGGTGCCGTCGATGATCATCTCGGTGAGAGCCTCGTACACCGATTCGCGCAGCGGCTGCGGGCGCTTGACGTGCCGCGCCCCCGCCGGTTCCGCACCCGCACCTGGCCCCGCGCTGATCGTCGTCATGAGGTCCCTTCCGGTCCTACAGTCATGGCACTTGGTAGACAGTCTACCAAGTGCCATGACCTGACATATACGGTTCCTGCTGGGTAACGCTTCGTCGTGTCAGGCCGCCGACTCGCCGGCGGTCCGGCGGTCGTCGTCGTGCGCGCCGCGACCCTGGGCGGCGGTCAGCTCGGCGAGCTCGGCATCGAGATCGACCGGCTTGGTCAGCTCCTGCAGCTCCGGGGCATCCGGGAACTGCGGCCGCGCCGCCAGAGCACCGAACCTACGCGTGAGAATCATGTCGTCCTCTCCTTGAATTCTGGCTTCTGTATACATTCAACCAGCAGTACTGACCGGTTATGCCCACGTCTCACGTGATCCCGGTTACGTACCGGCGTGATCCCGCTTACATCGCGGCCGCGGACCCGATGCCGAAGGAGCCAGAACCCATCAGATGAACGTCGAGCAGGTCGTCGAGCGCCGTCTGTACGCCGGCCTGCCGCGCGACGTCCAGCAGTGCGCGTGCCTGCACCGGCTCGGGGCTGCGTGCGGCGATCACCAGGCCGACCCGCGGCCCGTTCGCCGGCCGCTTGAGCGGCACGACGCGCATCCCCTCCGGTACGCCGAACATGTGCAGCCAGGCGTGCGAGATCACCGTCGACCAATGGTTGCCGTGCAGGTGGCTGTAGAGTCCCGAGACGGTGTCGCTCTCGATCGACGGGGTCGCGGTGACGCCGTCGTCGGTGAAGTACCCGTTCATGATCCGGCGATTGCGCATGTCGGGGGAGAGCAGGCAGAGCGGCAGTTCCGCGACCTGCGCCCACGTCGCGACCGCCAGGTCGGCGAGTTCGGTGTGCTTCGGGGTGAGCAGCAGGTACCGCTCCTCGTACAGCGGCGTCTTGCGGACCTGCCCGAGGGTGTCGTCGTCGAGGTACGTCATCGCGACATCCAGGTCGAACTCGGCCAGCTTCTGGGTGATGTCGCGCGACGACAGCGACTCGAGAGTCACCCGCGCGTTCGGGTGCCGCTCGCAGAACGGCGTGGTGAGCAGCGAGACGACAGGCATCGCGGTCGGGATCGCGCCGAGCCGGAGCGTGCCGGTCAGTCCGCCACGCATCATCGACAGCTCGTGCCGGAGCTCTTCCTGCTCGGCGAGGATCCGTTGTGCCCAGACCAGAACCCGCTCGCCCTCCGGTGTCAGCCCCTCGAAGCGGTGGCCGCGGCGCACGATCGGTACGTCGAGCTCCTGCTCGAGCTTGCGGATCGCCGCCGACAGGGAGGGCTGAGAGACGTAACAGGTGTCCGCCGCCCGGGCGAAGTGCTTCTCGCGGGCGAGGGCGACGAGGTACTCCAGCTGACGGAGCAGCATTAATGACTCCGCTCTGGTGTGCAGTCGCCTGTATACATAATGCAACTGTAGTGAACCAGGCCGGGTGCCGGAAGGTTTCGCCGTACTGTGAAGTGGATCACACCGTGTCTGCCTGGCGCGGGGTCGTTCGACGGATCAGCGAAGAGACTCTTCGGCAAAGGAGCTGTGATGGAGAAGGTTGTCTCGAAGGACGGCACCGAACTCGCGTACGACGTGACCGGCAGCGGGCCCGGCCTGGTGCTGGTCGCCGGTGCGTTCACCGGCCGGGCCTACTTCGCCGAGTACGCCGAGGCGCTGAAGTCGGCGTTCACGGTCGTCACCTACGACCGGCGTGGCCGCGGCGACTCCGGTGACACCGTGCCGTACGCCGTGGAACGCGAATGGGAGGACCTGGACGCGGTGCGGTCCGCTGCGGATGCCCGGTATGCCTGTGCGTTCTCGTCGGGTGTGATGGTGCTGCTGCAGGCCGGGCTCCCGTTCGAGAAGCAGGCGGTGGTGGAGCCGCCGTTCCGCGTGGAGGGCGCACCGCCCGCGCCGGAGCGGTACCTGGAGCGGCTGCAGGACTACATGGCTGCGGGGGACCCAGGTGGTGCGGCTGAGCTGTTCATGGTCGAAGCGGTTGGTCAGCCGCGCGAGATGGTCGAGCAGATCCGGCAGACACCCATGTGGTCGGACCTCGAGGCCATGGCGCCGACGCTGGTGTACGACGCGCTGCAGATGCGCGACAGCGCCGTACCGCTCGAGTTGCTGTCGTCTACCGAAGTACCGACGCTGGGTCTTTACAGCAACGCCAGCCCGGAGTGGATGCAGCGGTCCGTGCGGGAGACTGCTGCGGCGCTGCCTCAGGGCACGGCAGCGGGTCATGACGGGACGTTCCACACGCTGCCACCGGAGACGCTGGCGCGAGTCCTCGAGGACTATTTTCTCGGTGCCTGAGTTGGTTTGTCCCCCGTGCGAGCTACAAGCAGGTGTCCACCGCACGGTGACGATTACGCAGCACTGAATCCATAGCGTTCTGGGCATGCCGCGGCACCGGGCCGTGGAACCCAGCGAAGGATTCACCATGCGTGTTTTGAAGCAGTTCGGGCAGCTCGTGGTCGTCGCGGCGGTCGCCGCGGCCGGAGGGCAGGCCGTCACCGCCGTTCGGGGCAATGCGCTCCTCACCGTGGTGGTCGGCGCGGCGACCGTCGTACTCTCGCTGCTTGCGTACGTCGGGATCGTCCGGCTGACCGAGCGGCGTCCGGTGACCGAGGCCGCTCGTCCGGGCGCTGCCGGCGCCGTCGGGCGGGGCCTGCTGATCGGCCTGGTGTGGTGCGGGTTCGTGATCGCCGCCATCGCGTTGCTCGGTCACTATCGCGTCGACGGTTTCGGATCGGCGTCCGGTGTGGTGCTGGTGCTCGGCTTCATGGCCGCGGCCGCGGTGACCGAGGAGTTGATGTTCCGCGGGGTGCTGCTGCGGGTCCTCGAGGAGCGCCTCGGCAGCTGGATCGCGCTCACCCTGACCAGCCTGGTGTTCGGTCTGTCCCACCTGCTCAACCCCCAGGCAACCCTTTGGGGCGCGTTCGCGATCGCCATCGAGGCCGGTGGCACGCTGGGTGCGGCGTACCTCGCCACCCGCAAGCTGTGGCTGCCGATCGGTCTGCACTTCGGCTGGAACTTCGCGCTGGCCGGCATCTTCGGTGCGGTCGTCTCCGGAACGAACAAGTCGCAGGGCCTGCTGAACGGCGTACTGTCCGGTCCGACGCTGCTGAGTGGCGGCGAGTTCGGGCCGGAGGCCAGCGGGTTCACGGTGGCCGGCGGCGTCGTCATGACCGTCGTCTTCGTCTGGCTGGCGCACCGTCGCGGCAACCTGGTTGCGCCCCGCTGGCGGCGCCGCGCGGCCCAGACCACCCAGGCCGCTACGCTCTCCCGGTGATCGACCTCCGGCGGCTCCCGGATCTGTGGCGGCGGTACGACGTCACGGTCCGGGACCTCCCGTTGGCGCTGGTGCTCGTCGTCGGCTCGCTCATCCCCACGCTGCACGGGCTCGGGACGCAGGTCGGTGACGTGCCGACCAGGCCGTTCGACGTCCTGGCGGTCGTTGCCGTCGGCCTCGAATGTCTTCCGCTCGCCGTCCGCCGCCGATGGCCGGCCGTGTGCGTCGCCGTGGCGTCGATCGGTTTCGCGATCGATCAGTTGCGCGGCTACCACACCTTCGCCGGCGCGGGGCTGTCCATCGCGGTACTGAGTGCCGGGGTCCACGTCGAGCGTCACCGGCGGCTCACGGCGATCCTGTTGTCCGCGGCGTATGTACCGTTGGCGATCGCGCTGTACCGGCCGGGCTCGGCCGAGAGCCCTGCTGGGTTCGTGATGTTCTACGTGGCGCTGGTCATCGTGTGGGGTGTCGGAGCGTGGGTGCGGTCCGGACGTCGGGCCGAGGCCGAACGCCGTCTCCGCGTCGCCGAGGCCACTCGGACCGCCGAGCGCACCCGGATCGCCCGCGAACTGCACGACGTCGTGACCCACCACGTGACCGCGATGGTGGTGCAGGCCGAGGCAGCGCGGTACCTGACGGCCGTCCCCGAGCGTCTCGACGAGACCTTGACCGCGGTCACCGACACCGGGCGACGCGCCATCACCGACCTCCGGCATCTGCTCGACCTGCTCAACCCGGATCACGAGGGCGAGATCAGGACGCCGTCGACCGGCGATCTGCAGACGCTGGTCGAACAGACACGTCAGGCGGGCCAGCTGGTGGAGTTCATCGAGGACGGGCAACCTGCACTGATCGGTGGTGGCGCCGAGGTCGCGGCGTACCGGGTCGTCCAGGAGGCGTTGACGAACGCCCTCAAGTACGCGCACGGCGGCCGCACCGTGGTCCACGTGCGGCATGGCGAAAGGGACATCAGCGTGGAGGTCAGTACCGACGGAACCGGGTCCGCGAGCGGCTCTCCGGGCGGGAGCGGTCGAGGGCTTGCCGGGCTGCGCGAACGCGTTGACGTCCTGGGCGGTGAGTTCAGTGCGGATCCACAGCCTGACGGCGGCTTCGTCGTACGGGCGTGCATTCCTGCGGGGAACCGGTCGTGACGGCGGTTGACGCGGGACCTGCACCGGTCCGCGTACTCGTCTGCGACGACCAGGCGCTGATCCGGACCGGGTTCGCGACGATCATCGACGCGCAGCCCGACCTCGAGATCGTCGGTGAGTGTGCGGACGGACGCGCCGCCGTCGAGCTGGCCGGCCGGTTGCGGCCCGACGTCGTCGTGATGGACGTCCGGATGCCGGTGATGGACGGCATCGAGGCGACCCGGCAGCTGGCCGGGACCGGGGTGACGCATCCGGTGAAGGTGCTCGTGGTGACGACGTTCAACCTCGACGAGTACGTGTACGAGGCGCTGCGCGCCGGCGCCAGCGGGTTCCTGCTCAAGGACGCGCCGCCGGCCCAACTGCTGCACGGCATCCGGACCGTCGCGACCGGCGCGGCCCTGCTGGCGCCTGAGGTGACACGGCAACTCGTCGGCAGGTACGCCGCCCGGATCCGGCCCAACCAGGGCACTCCCGACGACATCCCGCTGACCGCGCGCGAACTCGCCGTACTGCGTCTCATCGCCGAAGGGCAGTCGAACAGCGAGATCGCCGCCACGCTCGTGATCAGCCACGAGACGGTCAAGACCTACGTGTCGCGGATCCTCACCAAACTCGACCTGCGCGACCGCGTGCAGGCTGTCGTCTACGCCTACCGCCGCGGGCTTGTTTCCTGAGGAACCCGTGCAGCCCGGGGGAACCGGTCGAGCAGGCGCTTGAGGCGTGGCGCGAGTGGCTGCTCCACGCCGTAGTGCAGCGCGGCCGCGACGCCGACCATCAGCAGCATGGTCGCGGCGACCAGGAGGACGTGATTCACGTTGTCGCCCAGGCGCTCGAAGATGATGAAGCCGATGTGCGCGTGGATCAGGTAGAGCGGGTAGGTGAGCGCGCCCAGGACGGCGAACCACGGCCGGCCGAGGCGGTGCGTGAGCTTCAACGCGACCGCCAGCATGATCGCGAAGAACGCTACGATGACCGCGATCACGACGGCCCGGTGGATGTCGGTGTGGTACCGGAGGCCGACGCGGTCGGCGAATCCGATGCCGCGGTAGACCGCGTTGCCGAGAGCGACCGCGACGATCGCCAGCCGCCCAGGCGTCACGCCGTACCGATGGATCAGGCAGAGAGCCATGCCGGCCACGAAGTAGTGCGAGAACTGGGTGTTGAGGACCAGATCGGTTGCGTGCGGCAACAGTCCGGCCTGGAAGACGACGGTCGCCGCGAGCCATACCCAGCACAGGATCGTCACCCGGCGCACGGTGATGCCGATCCAGGTCAGGACCAGGATCATCGCGTAGAAGCGGAGCTCGGCCCACAGCGTCCAGTAGACGACGTCGACGTTCTCGATGTTCGGCAGCGAGTTGAACATGGTGAGATTCGCCAGGTACTGCGGCAACGTGACTCCGAATCGTCCCTGGCTCAGGCCGACTGAGACGAGCGTGGTGAGCGTGACCGCGATCCAGTACGCCGGGTAGAGGCGGACCGCCCGCGAGATCAGGAACGACCGCGGGCTGCGGTTCCAGGCGCTGAGCAGGACGACGAATCCGCTGATCGTGAAGAACAGGTCGACGCCGAGGTACCCGTACCGCGCGACGACGTCCACGTGCGGGAACCGGAGCCCGCTCAGCCCACCGGCGTACGCCGAGAACAGGTAGTGGTACGCCATCACCGAGACCGCCGCCAGGATCCGCAACAGGTCGATCTCATGGAGCCTGCCCCTGGTGGGTTCCACAGCCGTCCTCTCGTCGGGAGCGCGCATCAGTCTGCCCGGGTGAGCCGCGGCGGTCGTCAGCCCTGAGCACGATTCCGGCCTGCGACTTACGGATGATGGTTGTGCGGGGCAAGCGTGATCACGTTTCTCAGCCGAAGCTGACGCGGTCCCGGTAGTACTCGAGCAGGGCCTTGTCGCCCTCGACCGTGGTGTTGTCGTCGCTGCGCTTGTACAGGTGGAGCAGGAGGTTGGTGACCGGCCCGCGGACCGTGACCGCGGTCGGCTCGTCGCTGTCACGCCAGCGGATCACGTCGCCGGTCAGGTCGACCACCCACGACTGCTCCGGTGCGGCGTACTTCAGCGTCCGGCCCGGGCCGAGCAGCTCGCGCATCCAGGGGTGCACCTCGATGTGGAACGGGAGCGCGCCGAGCTCCATCCACTCGTCGATCCCGTCGGCCGCGACGTCGGCCTCGAGGTTGTACGTGACCCCGAGCGCAAGGGCGGCGTCGGCCCGGTGCATCACGGTCTCGTGCGCCATCCGCCGCGCGGTGAACCGGGTGGTCGGGTCGTCGATCGGCATCTTGATCGGTACGTCGGGGCCGGCCGCGCGGAGTGCTTCGGCCAGCTCACTTGCACCGTCGACGATCCAGCCGGCCAGCTCGCGGACGGCGTCGTCGGTGCAGTCGGCCGGGTCGGCGTACCAATGCGTCGGATCGCGAAACTCGTCGTCGGGCGGTGCCTCACCGGTGCGTGCGACGACGGTTGCCTCGCGATGCGCGCCGCCGACGTGGCGGACCAGCTGCCCGACGTTCCACCCGGGACACGACGGGACCTCCTGGCTGAGGTCCTTGCCCGCGGTCAGGTGACCGGCCAGCAAACCGGTCTGCTCGACGATCAGCTCGCAGTGCCGCTCGAACTCCATCTGCTCCTCCGTGCTCAGATCCTTGGGGCTTTGACGTCTGGTCGGAGCCGGAGGGAGCAGCTTGACATCAGGTCGGCAGACGCATCGGCATCAGGATGTAGGCAGCGTCCGCCGTCGGCGAGTCCTCGGGTGAACGCAGACCGGTCAGGTTGGCGGGCTTGGTCGGCTGCGTGAAGGCGAAGTGCGCGATCGGCGTACCGAGTGAGGCCAGGCCGTCGAGCAGATACCCGGCGTTGAAGCCGGTCACCACCGGATCGCCGGTGAGCGTGATCTCGACCGCCTCCGAGGCCTGTGCCTCCTCACCGTTGCCTGCGTCGAGCGTGGCGACACCGTCCGCGAACGTGAGCCGGACCGGCGCGGACCGCTCCGCGACCAGGGCGACCCGCTTGACCGCCTCGACGAGCGCGGCGGTGTCGGCGGTGACCGTCGACGTGATCGCACTGTCGGCCGGGATCAGGCCCCGCACCCTCGGGAACTCGCCGTCGATCAGCCGGCTCGTCGCATGCCGCCCGCCACCCTCGAACCCGATCAAGCCGTCGCCGGTGCGGGTCGAACCGAGCGAGAGTGTGACCTCGTGTCCGGACATCGCCTTGGCCACGTCCAGCAGCAGCTTCGCCGGGACGAGCGCGTTCGTCTCGACGCCGGCGTCGATCGGCTGCCACGGGAACGTGCGGACGGCCAGCCGGTACCGGTCGGTGGCGAGCAGGGAGATGGTCGATCCGCGGATCTCCAGCCGGATACCGGTGAAGACCGGGAGCGTGTCGTCCCTCCCGGCCGCGCTCACCACCTGCGCGACTGCACGCGCGAAGACGTCACCGTCGACCACCCCGGTCGGCGCCGGGATCTCGGGCAGCGACGGATACTCGTCGAGCGGCAAGGTGTGCAGGACGAACCGCGCAGCGCCGCTGCTCACCTGGACCCGGGCCGCCTCACCGCTCAGATCCACCGAGTCCCGCGGCATGCTCCGGCAGATGTCCGACAGCAGCCGCCCGGACACCAGCACCCGGCCCTCGTCGGCCACCTCGGCCGGCACGCTCACCTGCGCCGAACTCTCGTAGTCGAACCCGGACAACGTCACCTGCCCGTCGGCCGCGTCGACCACCATGCCGGCCAGAATCGGCACACTCGGCCGGCTCGGCAGCCCACGAGCCACCCAGCCGACGGCCTCGGCCAGTGCTTCACGCCCGACCCGAATCTTCATTCCCAGCTCCTCCCCATCGAGAGGAACTACCCAATCAGGCGCCACCGACAGTTTCCGGACGGTCCGGCCGCGCGCCGGACCGTCCTTCGGCGATCGACGTCAGTAGACGGTTACGCCGTACGCCGATGCGGCTTCGGTAACCGGCTGGAAGAACGTCGTACCTCCGCTGCTGCAGTCGCCGCTGCCGCCCGAGGTCAGGCCGAGCGCCTTGGTGCCGTCGTACAGCGGGCCGCCGGAGTCGCCGGGCTCGGCGCACACAGTGGTCTGGATCAGGCCGCCGACCTTGCCGCCACCGGAGTACCGCACGGTGACGTTGAGCGCCGTGACCTTGCCGCTGTGGATACCGGTCGTCGAGCCCTTGCGGGTCACGGTCTCACCGACGACGGCGTTGGCCGCGGTGAAACCGCCCGGGTGGCTGAGCGACGTGTTGGTGTACTGCACCAGCGCGTAGTCGTTGCCGGGGAAGCTGTAGCCGATCGTCGGGCCGATCAGCGTGCTGTGGCTGGAGTTGGTGTACCAGGTTTTGGCGACCTTGCCGCAGTGGCCGGCGGTCAGGAAGTAGTAGCTGCCGCCCTTCTGGACGTTGAACCCGAGCGAACAGCGGTACTGCCCGCCGTAGATCGCCTCCCCAGCCGCCAGGAGCGGTCGGAACACGCCATTGGTGCGGTTGACCTGCACACCGTCGCGCTGCAGCGAAGCCAGGTCCTTGGCGGAGACGGTGCGGTCGGCCGTCACCACGACCTTGCCTGCGGATGCGTCGGTGTACCAGGCGACGCCTCGCACTGCGGACTGCTCAACGGCGCTCTGTGCCGCTGCGAGGGTTGCGGCAGGTGACGGGGCCTTGGCCTGTGCCGGTACGGCGTACAGGGATGCGGCGAGCGCACCGACCACGGCCACGAGCTGGGCGGTACGGCGCACGCGAGACGTACGTTCGATCCTCACTGGTTCCTCCGGAGGTCACGGGACCGAGTGGGCGGGGTCCCTGGGACACCACTAAAGGTTCCCGCACGGCGTCAGCCGCAACCAGACCTCACGCGATGGTCACCGAACGCGACCCGCTCCACCCGATCGGCCTCGCTCCGTGTCAGCACCACGGCCGACAGGGCACCTGGCACGACACTCCCCGGCTCACTCTCCGCCTTCGCCACCAGCTCCGGCCAGCGCCGGCAGTGCGTCTCCATACTTCCGCGCCGTACGACGCGACCGCGGGCGTACTGCCCCGAACGGGCCAGATCACTCGGTACGTCGAGCAGGATCAGGTGCAGTGGCAGCCCTGCTCGCTGAGCACGCCGGCCGATCAGCCGACGTACCCACGGGCGGGTAGCGCAGTCGTGAATCACCATGGGGCCCTGGCCGCGTCGCAGGGACCTCACCAGTGTCACGTAGTACATGAGGTGCACCAGGGGTCGCCAGAGCGCGTAGGGGAGTACTCCGAGGACAGGCATCCAGCGCTCGCGGACCTGGGCGGAGTCGTACACCCGCACCGGGCTGCCGGCGAACACCCGGCGCAAGAACGTGCTCTTACCGGCGCCCGGGATCCCGGCGAGTACGACGACAGCGTCCACCGCGTAGCGCAGCTCTCGTCCCCGCAGTACTGCTTCGGCAACTCCTGAATGCACGTCCGTCCTTCCCACAGGTACTGGTTGGACGAACGACATACCCCGCAGAGCCCCGAGAACGTGCTGAGAAGTCGCTGGAAACTCCCTGAGAAAGCGGCCCGTTCCAGCTCGTGTGACGGCCGTCACAGCGCGGGGGAGGCGGCGAGCGCCCCCGGCAGGATTCGAACCTGCGACCCACAGATTAGAAGTCTGTCGCTCTATCCAGCTGAGCTACGGGGGCGTGCGGCAGGGAAGAGTCTCTCAGATACCCGGCCGATCCCGCCTCTGGGTTCCCGAACGCGGTGCGCCGGGCGGGATCGAAGTACAGGGATGTCGTTCCATCCCGGTAACGCTGAGTGGGTGCTTCTGCCGCTCGATCTTCACCCCAACTAGGCTGCGGTGCATGAGTTACCCCTCACCAGGCCCGTCCGGCACGCCGCAACCCGCGGCGGGGTCGGCGTACTCGCCCGGCGGCCCGTACCCGCAGCCCAACCTGCGCGGCGATCATCCGGTGCCCGGCCAGCGGCGGAACCGGGGGGTGCTGATCGGCATCGTCATCGCGGTCGTGTTCGCGATCGCGGGTCTGGTGATCTTCGGGGTCGTCGCCAAGTCGACCGGCGCCGGCGGCTTCACCTGGGGTCTGGTGTTCGCGTTCGTCCCGGTCATCCCGGTGATCGCGCTGTACCTCTGGCTGGACCGCTACGAGCCCGAGCCCACCAGGTACATCGTCTTCGCGCTCTGCTGGGGCGCGTTCATCGCGACCCTGGTCGCGATCTTCATCAACACCGAGGTCTCGCACCGGCTGGCCGAGACCGGCGTCGGCGGAGACCGGTCCGCGGTCTTCGTCGCACCGCCGGTGGAGGAGTTCGCCAAGGGCTCCGTGATCCTGCTGCTGGCGCTGCTGCGGCGCAAGGAGTTCGACGGCATCATCGACGGCCTGGTGTACGCCGGGATGGTCGGCGTCGGCTTCGCCTTCACCGAGAACATCCTGTACTACGGCCGCGTCTTCAACACGCTCTCCGAAGAGGCGGGCAGCGACGCCGGCCTGCGGGGCGCGTTCGCGCTGTTCATCATCCGGGGCGTGATCTCGCCGTTCGCGCATCCGCTCTTCACGTCGTTCACCGCGATCGGCATCGGGGTCGCGATCAGGCACCGAAGTACCGTCGTCCGCTTCCTCGCGCCGATCGTCGGCTACCTGGCCGCCGTCCTCGCACACGCCTCCTGGAACGCGTCCGCGAGCTGGGCCGGCGGCGGGGGCTTCATCCTCGCGTACCTGTGCCTGATGGTCCCGCTGTTCATCTGCCTGGTGGTCTTCGCGCTGGTGATGCGATCACGGGAGGGGCAGATGATCGCATCCCGGCTGTACGACTACGTGCGGTTCGGGTGGCTGGTGCCGCAGGACGTACCGCTGATCGCGACACTGCGCGGGCGCAAGGCCCTGCGGCAGAACGCGCGGCGATACGGCCCGCAGGCGGAGGCTGCCGCGAAGGCGTTCCAGCAGAACGCGACCGAGCTGGCCTACCTGCGGGACAAGATCGTCCGCCAGGTGATCGGCCCCGAAGCCCTCGGCACCGAGAAGGCCCTCCTCGACGAACTCCGCGAACGCCGCCCGAGCGTCCCGTTCCCCCCGATGCCCGCCTTCGCCCAAGCCGCCCCACCGTACGCAGGCGCCCCCATCGGCCCGGGCGGCGCCATGGGACCCGCCGGCCCAATGGGCCCGGGCGGCCCGATCGGCCCGGGCGCCCCCATGGGACCCCCTGGCCCGATGGGACCGGGTGCACCGATCGGCCCCGGCGGCCCCACGGGGCCCGTTGGCCCGATGGGACCGGGCGGACCGAGCGGTCCAATGGGACCAGGCGGACCGGGTACGCAGATGGGTCCTGGTGGACCGGGGCAAGCCGCTCAGCCGGGTTACCCGCCGGGACCCCCCGGCTCGCAAGGACCGCCGGGAGGATACGGTCCGTACCCACCACCGCAGTGACTGCCACCCGTCCACGCCGCCAAACGGGGATGACGATGACTTTGCTTCCGCGCTGTCCGACCGGGCACTCTGTGCTCGTGGGCGGACGTCGTGGCTGACACCAGATCAGCAGCTGGCGAGGGTCCGGAGCCGCAGGTTCCGGGCCAGGATCAGCCTGCCCACGAGCTGGCGAACCTCATCGCCCAATCCACCCCCAAACCCCGAGGCTTCTGGCGCCGCCGCCGCAAACGCACCCCCGACCCCACCCCACCCGCGGACGCCACACCCTCGAAGCCCACTGAATCCCCCTCCTCAAACTCACCCAAACCCGCCAACTCACCCGACTCAACCACCCCAACCGACGCCCCCACCGACTCCTCCGGCACGCCCGACGCAGACGTGTCCGCCGGAACGGCGAAGGCAAGCACCTCGGCCGGTACGGCAGAGTCGAGCACGTCGGCCGGCAAGGCGGACTCGAGCACGTCGGCAGGTACGGCGGACTCGAGTACATCGGCCGGCACGGCAGGGTCGAGCACGTCGGCGGATGCACCGGAGTCGAGCACGCCCGACGGCGCGGCGGAGCCGGGACCACCCGACGATGCCACCAACCCGACGGCGGCCGCGGACACCGGCGCAGCCGACCCAAGCGCGTCCGTCACGCCCACCCCAGCCGCATCCGCCGATACGACCGCCCCGGGCGCGTCGGCCGCTACAGCAGAGTCGAGCACGTCGGACGGCAAGGCGGACTCAAGCGCATCGGGCAGCACGGCCGACTCGAGCACGTCAGCTGGTTCCGCCGCGGAACGGACTGCGGCTGAGGACACTGACTCAGCCGACCCACGCACGTCCGGCACAGCCAGCCCTGCCGGATCCGCCGGCACGTCCGGCGCAAACGTGTCCACCGCTACAACGGAGCCCAGCGCGCCCGACGGTACGACGGAGCCGAGTGCATCGGACGCTACGACGGGGCCGAGCGCGTCGGACGATCCGGGGCAGTCCAGCGCGACAGACGGTGCCGCCGAGCCGACCGCTCCCGCTGGGGCGTCCGAGCCGAACACGTCCACCGAGGCAGCTGACCCGAGCGCCGCCGGCACAGCCAACTCGCCCGCAACCGACACGACGGATCCGAGCGCATCCGGTGCGGCCGACCCGACCGCAACCGGCATGACCGATGCGACTGCGTCTGGTGCGGCCGATCCGAGCACGCCTGCTGCGACGGGGGCAGGCGCTGACGGAGCCGATTCGAGTGCTGACGGAACCGACGTGAGCGCGCCCACTGGTGCGACGGACTCACCGGCCCGCAACGGAGAAGGCGGCTCGAGCGCGTCCGCCAGTTCGGACGCGTTGGATCAGACCGATTCCACCCACGAGACCGCCCCCTCAGATACAACCGCGTCGGCCGCATCCGAGTCGTCAGCCGCCGCAGCCGACCCTGCGAGCGTGGAGGGCCTTGCTGGTGCAGTTGATGCCACCAGCACGGAGGCCCAGGAGACGACAGATGCGTCTGGGGCGGAGCACACCGGCGTACCGTCTGATACCTCGGACGCGCGCCCCCGTCCTGCCGTCGGCGTCGTGTACGAGCCCGACGACTCGCCGGACGGCTTCCCCCTGGAATACGGCAACATCATCATCGGGCTCCCCAAACAACCGGAAAAGCCGGCATCCGCCTCGAACACCACCGACGAGCCCGCAACCCAGACTCACGAAAGCACCACGTCGCCCCGCGACGACCAGGCTTCGTCCGGCGACAACCAGGCTTCGTCCGGCGACAACAAGGCTTCGTCCGGCGAGGACCACGCGTCCTCCGGCGAGTCGGAAGCGTCCTCCGCACCTGAGCGAGCGAACTCCGGCGAGCAGGCATTCTCCGGGGATGAGCGAGGCGCCTCCGAGGTCGAGCACTCTTCTGCCGGAGATGAGCGGGAGGTCTCCGAGGACGGACAGGCGCCCGCCCGGGACGAGGACGGAGCCTCTGAGGTCGGGCAGGCGTCTGCTGGGGATGAGCGAGAGGTCTCTGCGGGCGACGACGTACCTGGCGCGGGCGATCGGGCGGTGTCCGGGGACGGACAGGGGTCCGACGGGGACGAGCGCGTGGCGTCGGACGGGGCTTCTGAGAGTTCACGGCACGAGCGGACCGCTGCTTCAAGCGACGAGGTGCCTGAGGGGACTGAGGTGCCTGAGGGGACTGGTGGGGACTCCGGTACGAGCGATGTCGCCGAGGAGGCGTCCGGTGCGCCCATCGGCGAATCCGCGGGTGGTGTGGACGGATCTACCTCGGCCGATGACGCGGATGCAGCCAGCGACGAGGCTCTCGATCGCGTAGCCGACGACGCTGGCGACGGTCGTGACGGTGCGGCGGTTGACGCGGCTGATGGGCCCGCAGTTGACGCAGCCGACGGAGTTGCGGGTGGGGCGTCGGATGATGCTGGAGCGCAACTCTCTGCGGCCGGAGCTGACAAGGTTGTTGGCGGCACGTCGGCAGATGGCCCTGCGGAGAATACCGAGGGCACCTCGGATGAGTCTGTAGGGGACGCCGGGCTGGTGGCTTCGGCTCAGTCGGCAGGTGCGGGCGATGCAGGCGATGCGGCGAGTGTGGTTGAGGGCTCTGCTGTTGGCGGTGCTTCGGATGGCGGCGGTGCGTCGGATGGCGTAGGTGAAGCGGAGGGCGTGGACGCTGGCGCCGGTGAGGAGTCTGTGGTTGGTGACGGCGACTCTGCGGGTGGTGCTGGTCGGGGCTCGGTGGATGGGGCTGCGGGTGATTCACCGGAACGTGGGTCAGCTGGCCCGGCGGACGGTGCGGACGGTGCGGACGCTGCCGAGGGTGCAGACGGTGTCGTGGCGGCGGAGGGTGCAGGCGGTGCGGAGGGTGCGGGGGCGGTCGCTTCTGGGGATGGTGGCGGGGCAGAGTCGGGCGAGGCGGGGGAGGAAGGTGCTGTTGCTGAGGGGGAGCTGACTGGGGAGGAGTTGGCTGAGCGGTTGGCGGCTGAGCAGGCTGCTATGGCGTTGATTACGGCGCTGATGAAGTTGCGGGGCGTGTTGGCGGGGAGTCAGTTGCCGCTGGAGGTTGTGGGTGCTGACGAGGCGCGGCAGCAGCAGAAGGCGATGCTGGATCAGCTGGACGACTACTTGTTGCCTCGGCTTGTGCAGTTGGAGGCTCCGATTCTCGCGGTGGTCGGCGGGTCCACTGGAGCCGGTAAGTCGACGCTGGTGAACACGGTGATCGGGAAGGTCGTGAGTGAGCCGGGTGTGTTGCGGCCGACGACCAGGTCGCCGGTGCTGATTCATCACCCGGCGGATGCGGACTGGTTCGTCGGTGATCGGGTGCTGCCGGGCATGACGCGGACGACATCCGAAGAGCCGGGTGGCATGGAGGACGCGGGGCAGTTGCGTCTGGTGGAGGCCGACAGCGTGCCGCGTGGGCTGGCGATACTGGATGCGCCGGACATCGACTCCGTCGTCGAGGCGAACCGTGATCTCGCGACGCAGTTGCTTGCGGCGGCGGATCTCTGGCTGTTCGTCACGACGGCCGCGCGGTACTCCGACGCGGTGCCGTGGGAGTTCCTACAGAGCGCGTCCGATCGCAGTACGGCGGTCGCGGTGGTCCTCGACCGGGCTCCGAGCGAGACCATCGACGACATCACCGGCCACCTTGCGCAGATGCTGCTCGAACGCGGTCTGGGTGACTCGCCGCTGTTCTCCATCCAGGAGACGGTTGTCGACAGCAACGGGATGCTGCCGCAGCCGTCGGTTGCCTCGATCAAGGACTGGCTGATCGACCTGGCTGCCGATGCGGAAGCGCGGGCGGCAGTTGTACGCCGGACGCTGCAGGGCGCGGTGTCCGCGATGGTGAAGAAGACGCCACCGTTCGCGGCTGCCGTGAAGGCGCAGGCCGACGCGGCAGTCGAACTGCGGTCGTCGGTGGAGTCGGCGTACGACCAGGGTGTCAAGGACATCGCGAAGGCGAGCCAGGACGGAACGCTGCTGCGTGGTGAGGTGCTGGCCCGGTGGCAGGAGTTCGTCGGGACGGGCGAGCTGCTGAAGGGCCTGCAGTCGAGCAGCGGGCGGCTGCGCGATCGGCTGAAGAACTCCCTCGGGAACAAGCCGGCCGAGACGCGCGACGTCAGTGACGCGATCCGCTCCGGACTGGAGTCGCTGCTGACCGAGCAGGCGACTGCCGCGGCGGAACGGGCCGAGAAGGCCTGGCAGGCAACCGCAGCCGGTCGCCAGCTCCTGGCCGCTGCCGATGCGTCCGCCTCGGGTGCCGAGACCTCCAGCGGTACGGCGGGCAAGTCCGGCAGCGGTACGGCGGGCAAGTCCGGCAACGGTGCGACGGGTAAGTCGGGCACCGGCGCCGCGGGTAAATCGGGTAACGGTGCCGCGGGCAACGATCGTGGCGCGTCGCTCGGGGCTGTGTCGGAGCAGTTCCCGGAGGCGGCGAGCCGGGTGGTGCGGGAATGGCAGGCGTTCGTGCTCGACCTGATCCGCACCGAGGGTGCGGACAAGAAGTCGACGGCGAAGATCCTGGAGTACGGCGTCAACGGGCTCGGCCTTTCGCTGATGGTGGTGATGTTCGCCAGTGCGGCCGGCATCCCGAAGGGCGCCGAGGCCAGCGCGGGCGCGGGAAGTGCGGTCGTCGGGCAACGATTGCTGGAAGCCGTTTTCGGGGACAAGGCAGTCGAGGGCATGGTCGGCAAGGCGCGCGAGGATCTTGACGGTAAGGTTCATGCCCTGATGGATGCCGAATTCGCCCGCTATCTGGCCGTCCTTGACCAGCATCCGGTCGACGCCGAGACGGCCAGGCAACTGACCGAGGCCGCGCGCGCGGTGGAGGACTGCACGTGACGGAAACAGTGGATACGGTCGAGACCCCCACCCGGGCGGCGACCGATGTCCTGAAGAAGATCGATGCGCTCGAGGCGGCCGCCAAGGCCGGTGACGGCCGGCTGGACCCGGTGGTGCTCACCGAGGCCGCGCAGATCGTCGACCGCGCCGGGCAGCGGCTGCGGATGTCGGGTGACCTGACCGTGGTCGCGCTCGCGGGAGCGACGGGGTCGGGGAAGTCGTCGCTGTTCAACGCGCTGACCGGGCTCGACCTGGCCGCGATCGGGACCCGCCGGCCGACGAGCTCGATGCCGCTCGCCTGCGTGTGGGGCGACGAGCCGGCCGGTGAGGTGCTGAGCTGGCTGGGCATCCCGCGACGCCACCAGGTGCAGCACCGGAGCTCGCTCGAGGAAGCGCACTCCGAGGACCTGGACGGCCTGGTCCTGCTGGATCTGCCCGACCACGACTCGACCGAGGTCGAGCACCGTCTGATCGTCGACCGGCTGGTCGAGCTGGTCGACCTGCTGGTCTGGGTGGTCGATCCGCAGAAGTACGCCGATGCGGCGCTGCACAACCGGTACATCAAGCCGTTCGCCTCGCATTCCGGGGTGATGGTCTTCGCGCTGAACCACATCGACAAGCTGACCCCGGAGCAGCGCACGAGCTGCCTCGAGGACCTGGACCGGCTGCTCAAGTCCGACGGGCTCAAGGCCCCGACCGTTGTCGCGACCTCGGCTGTCAGTGGTGACGGTCTCGAAGAGGTCCGTTCGCTGCTGGTCAAGCGGGTCAGCAACAAGCGCTCGGCGCGGGAGCGGCTGGCAGCCGATGTCGACCGGGTGTCGGACCGGATGGCCAGCCAGTGCGGCAACGCCAAGACTCCGGAGATCGCCGAGGCCGACGTGACCGAGCTCGTCGACGCGCTGTCCGACGCGAGTGGGCTCTCGGTGGTGTCGGACGCCGTACGGCGCTCCTATCTGCAGCGGGCCCGTGCTGCGACGGGCTGGCCGCTGACGAAGTGGCTCGGGCGGTTCCGCCCGGATCCGCTGCGGCGGCTGCACGGTGACCAGGTGTCTCGCGAGCAGGGCAAGGCGCTGCGTAAGTCCGCATCCAATGAGGTCGCGATCGCCCGCTCTTCGTTGCCTGCGGCAACTCCGGTGCAGCGGGCCCGGATGGATGCCGCGGTGCGGACCATCACCACCAAGGCCGCGGAGGGACTGTCGCGGCCGTGGGCGGACTCGGTGCGGACGGCGATCCGGCGGCGCGAGGAGTCGCTCGGCGACGAGCTCGACCAGGCAGTCGCGCGGACGGACCTGGGCGTGTCCGGCAATCCCGGCTGGTGGAACCTCGCGCGCATCGTGCAGTGGCTGCTGTTCCTGGTGACGCTCGGCGGCGCCGCGTGGCTGATCGCCTTGCTGGTAACGCGAATCGCGAACCTGAACGACCCGCCGCTGCCCGAGTGGAACGGCATCCCGTACGCCTGGATCATGCTGGTCGGTGGTGCCGTGCTCGGGCTGGCGCTGTCCTTCGTCTGCCGGGTCTTCGCCACCAGTGGCGCGCAGCGACGGTCCCGGCACGTGGCGAAGGTGCTGCGGGAAGAGCTCGAGAAGGTTGCCGACAGCCACGTTGTCGCGCCTGCCCGCGACGAGTTGGCGGCGTACAGCACGTGCCGCGACAGCCTCGCGATCGCCCGCCACTAGTGCTGCCGGCGAGCGGCTGCTGATCGATTGTCCGGCTCGTGCGGGAAGACCCGCACGAGCGGCGAACGTCAAAGCTCGGCGTCGGGCGCGAACTGCGCCATGGACACCTTGGCCGCGCTGAGGAGATCCTCCTCGCTGGTGGTGCCGGAGGCGCGGATCGCCTCGATCCAGGCGCGGACCGACTGCTCGTTGTAGTCGACGACCTCGGGGGAGTTGGCCATCTCGACCGGGTCGGCGTCCGCCGGCAGCTCGCCGGTGACATACAGGTCGAGGCCGAGCAGGGCGCCGTCCCAGCCGGGGCCGACCCAGAGCGCGCCGGCTCCGCCGGGCGCGGGGGCCTCGCCCATCGCGTGCTCCAGCTCGAGATCGGTCGCTGAGCCCTCGCCGGCTGACAGACGGACCTCGAGCAGGCTGTTCGGACCGCCGAAGGTCACCTTGAACCGCTTCGGCGGATCGCACTCCAGGATCTCGCCGCCGGCGTTGCCCTCCAGCTGGAACGAGCCGCCGACCTTCAGGTCGCCGCTGACGGGCATGAGCCAGCGCCGCATCCGGTCCGGGTCCGTGAGCGCGTCCCACACTTCCGCCGGCGCTGCCTGGTACGAGCGGCGCATCAGGACCGTCACAGTCTCGCCGGTCCGGCTGACCTCGCGCTGGACGGCGTTGATGTGCTCGAGGATGTCGATCACGGGTGGTTCCCTCTCCTGCTCGGCTGCTGGGATCGACCTCAGAATGCCGGTGAGAGCTTATATAAGTCAAGGCTGAGATAATCATGCGGCCTCCGCCGCCGGCGCTTCCGCGGACAGTGGAAGGGAGGCGACCGAGTACTCGTCGGGCGGGTACGGCGTTGCGGTCGTCTCGGCCGTCTCCCGTGTCGCTTCGGTCTGGGCGAAAGGGTTCGAATCGGCGCGAGGTGCGTTCTTCGCGAATTTCGTCGTACCGCGGTTGAGGTCGTGACCCACGGAGAAGGCTTCCAGGATCACGCGGCTGTGCTGCTCGCCGCTGTCGTCGGTCCACTCGTGGGTGCGGAGGCGGCCGGTGACGATGACGGGCTGGCCGACTTTGACGGACTCGAAGGTGTTGCGGGCGAGGCCTCGCCAGCACTGCACCGTGTACCACGTGGTGGGTTTGTCGACGTAGCCGTTCAGCGCCTTCTCGAACTGGCGTGGGGTTGAGCCGACGCGGAAGGTTGTTTGCGGCGTCTGGCGGATCTCCTTGAAGTCGGGGTCGCTGCCGATCCAGCCCAGGACCGTGAGATAGGTGTCACCGAGGCTCATGACGAGGCCTTCCGTTGGGAGGGAGCGCCGGCGGTCCGGCGTGCTGTCACCAGAGAAGATGCACCGGCGGACGGTCGAACTGCCGATGAATCTGCCGGCTGTGGACAACGAGCAAGGGCTGGTTGGGAAACGGGCCACCCGAGCACATAGGCTCTAGGGCATGGCGGAATTCATCTACACGCTTCGCAACGTCCGGAAGGCGTACGGCGACAAGGTCGTTCTCGACAACGTCACGCTGAACTTTCTGACCGGCGCGAAGATCGGCGTCGTCGGCCCGAACGGCACCGGCAAGTCCTCGCTGTTCAAGATCATGGCGGGGCTGGAGCAGCCGAACAACGGCGAGGCCCGGCTGGCCGACGACTCGACGGTCGGGATCCTGCTGCAGGAGCCGCCGCTGACCGAGGGCAAGACCGTCCTGGAGAACGTCCAGGAGGGTGTCGGCGACACCAAGCAGAAGCTGGACCGGTTCAACGAGATCTCCGCGGAGCTCGCCGATCCGGACGCCGACTACGACACACTGCTTGCCGAGATGGGCGACCTGCAGACCGAGCTCGACCACCGCAATGCGTGGGATGTCGACGCCCAGCTCGAGCAGGCGATGGACGCGCTGCGCTGCCCGCCGGCCGACGCGCTGGTCGACAAGCTGTCCGGTGGTGAGCGCCGCCGGGTCGCGCTGTGCAAGCTGCTGCTGCAGCAGCCCGACCTGCTGCTGCTCGACGAGCCCACCAACCACCTCGACGCCGAGTCCGTGCTGTGGCTCGAGCAGCACCTGCAGAAGTACCCGGGCGCCGTCATGGCGATCACCCACGACCGGTACTTCCTGGACAACGTCGCGGAGTGGATCCTCGAGCTCGACCGCGGCCGGACGTACGGCTACGAGGGCAACTACTCGAAGTACCTGGAGACCAAGCAGCAGCGGCTGGTGGTCGAGGGGCAGAAGGACGCCAAGCGGCAGAAGATCCTGGAGCGTGAGCTCGAGTGGGTCCGGTCGAACGCGAAGGCCCGGCAGACCAAGAGCAAGGCCCGGCTGCAGCGCTACGAGGAGCTCGCGGCCGAGGCCGAGCGCAACCGCAAGCTGGACATCGACGAGATCAACATCCCGGCGGGTCCGCGGCTCGGCAGCACCGTGCTCGAGGTCTCCAAGCTGGTGAAGGGCTTCGGCGACCGCAAGCTGATCGACGGCCTGAGCTTCAGCCTGCCGCGGGCCGGCATCGTCGGCGTGGTCGGCCCGAACGGCGTCGGCAAGTCGACGCTGTTCCGGATGATCGTCGGCGAGGAGCAGCCGGACGCGGGCACCCTGAAGCTCGGCGAGACGGTCAAGATCTCGTACGTCGACCAGTCGCGCGGCGGTCTGGACCCGAAGAAGACGGTCTGGCAGCAGGTGTCCGACGAGCTCGACTACATCAAGGTCGCGAACTTCGAGATGCCGAGCCGGGCGTACGTCGCCTCGTTCGGGTTCAAGGGCCCGGACCAGCAGAAGCCGACCGGCGTCCTGTCCGGCGGTGAGCGGAACCGGCTGAACCTGGCGCTGACGCTGAAGATGGGCGGCAACCTGCTGCTGCTCGACGAGCCGACCAACGACCTGGACGTCGAGACCCTGCAGTCGCTGGAGGATGCGCTGCTGGAGTTCCCGGGCTGTGCGGTGGTGGTCTCCCACGACCGGTGGTTCCTGGACCGCGTGGCGACCCACATCCTCGCCTGGGAGGGCACCGACGAGCAGCCGGCTGATTGGTTCTGGTTCGAGGGCAACTTCGCGTCGTACGAGGCGAACAAGATCGAGCGCCTCGGCCCGGAGGCGGCGCGGCCGCACCGCGTGACGCACCGCAAGCTCACCCGCGACTGAGCCCCCAAAGACCCCGCCCGGAGAGGCGGGGTCTTTTACGCCCAAACACTTAGCCCTTGCGCTAAGTATCAGATCATGGCAATACTTAGCCTCATGGCAAAGCATGAGGCTGACGGCGTGTTCGTCGCGCTCGCGGATCCGACCAGGCGCAGTGTCATCCGCCGGCTCGGGCGTGGGCCGACGAGCGTGGGGGAGCTCGCGGCCGAGTTCCCGATCACCCTGCCGTCGTTCATGAAGCACGTCCGGACCCTGGAGTCGAACGGGCTGATCCGCACGGTCAAGACCGGCCGGGTGCGGACCTGCGTGCTGAACCGCGAACGACTCGCGGTCGTGGACGACTGGCTGGCCGAGCAGCGGCGGATCTGGGAGGAGCGCACCGATCGGTTGGAGCGCTTCGTGACGCAGGAGGAGCAGTCGTGAGTCGTGGAGAGCTCGACCCGGAGCTTGATCTGGTCGTGGAGCGCGTCATCAGGGCCCCGCGGGCGGACGTCTGGCGTGCGTGGAGCGACCCGGACCGGTTCGCCCAGTGGTGGGTGCCGGCGCCGGCGGTCTGCCGGGTCGTGCACTTCGACCTGAGTCCGGGCGGCGCGCTGGTCACGGAGCTGAGCGACGACGGTACGGCGTACGTGCCGCATCTCGACGCGAGCTTCCTGCTCGTGGAGGCACTCGAGCGCCTGGTGTTCACGAATGCGATCGACAGCCACTGGCGGCCGGTCGCACCGGAACCGTTCCTGATGACGGCCGAGGTGCTGCTCGCGGAGCATCCGGAGGGTACGGACTACCGGATCGTCGTGCGCCACGGGACGCCCGCCGCCCGGGCGCGCCATGAGGAGCTCGGCTTCGCCGATGGCTGGGGCACGGTCACCAAGCAACTCGCCACAGTCGCCGAGAGCGACGCCGCGCGATGAAGGTGGTGCTGACGGAGACCCTGGAGCGCGCGGACGGGCTGCTCGCGGATCGGCGAATACGAAGGTGTTAGCGGTCGGCTAGAACGGTCTCGATGACGGGGAGGTCCTCGGTTATCAGTGCCTTCCAGAGCGCCCAGCCGCGGGCGCGGGCCCACATGGCGTCGTCCTGCTGTACGGCGTCGTGGAACGCGGATCGGGATGAGCCCGAGAAGAAGGTGTAGGCGATCACGAGGTCGCAGGCGGGGTCGCCGACTCCCGACGTACCGAAGTCGATGACCGCGGACAGCCGGCCGTCCCGGACCAGGAGGTTTCCGGCGGCGATGTCGCCGTGGAACCACACCGGCGGCCGGTCCCAGGTGGCCGCGAGCGCCGCATCCCAGACGTCCCGTGCGAGGTCCGCGTCGATCCGGTTCTTCAGTACGGCGAGGGCGTCGACCGTCTCGTCGTGGTAGTTGGACAGCGACGCGCCCCGGAAGAAGCTGTGCTCACCGGCGACCGGTCCGCCGGAAGCGTCCACCTGCTGCAGGGCAAGGATGAACTCCGCAATCGACCGGGCGAACTCGTCCAGGTCTTCGACGGAGTCGACGGAGGCCGTCCGGCCCGGGATCCAGCGCCGGATCGCCCACGGGTGTGGATAACCCTCACCCGGCGCCCCCTTCGCGACGGCCTCGGGGATCTCGACCGGAAGCTGCGGTGCGAGCACCGGCAGCCACTTGTGTTCCTTGTCCACGGCTGCGACGTAGCTCGCGTGCGTCGGCAGGCGCGCGGTCAGCTCGGAGCCCAAGCGGTACGTCCGGTTGTCCCAGCCGTCGACCTTGACCGGCGTCACCGGCAGGTCGGCCCACTGCGGGAACTGCTGCGCGATCAATCGCCGGACCAGCGCCGCGTCGATTCCGGCCCGGCCGTCCTCGTGGAATTCCGTCACGCCCAGAAGGCTCCCGGAGCCCACGCTGCGCCTCAAACGGTTTAGTCCCTGGCTTCAGCGACCGAGTCTCCGAGGAATGCGGCGATCGTCTTGAGCTCCTCGATACTGCGCTTCGCCAGTACGCCGTGCATCCGCTCGCCCTGGTCGGCGTACAGCGGGACGAGCTTGTCCTGGATCGCCTCCATGGACGGCGTGACCACTACCTTGCGACGGTCGCCGGGATCGGGCTCACGGGTCACGAAACCGTGTGACTCGAGGCGGTCGATGACACCGGTGACGGTCCCGGAGGTGAGGCCGGTGTGCTCGGCGAGCTGGCGCGGCGTCAGTGGGCCGTACGTCTGCAGCAGCGTCATGAACTGGGAGTCGCTCGCGCCGAGCCCGACCTTCGCCGAGACGGCGTGGTTGTACAGCACCACCTCGGCGATGAATCGGATCAGACGCTGCTGGATCTCGCCGGTGAGCGCTTCGCGGGTACTGGTCATGGTCCGCCTCAGCATAGAGCTTGCATTTCTCTCGGATCTCCAAGATACTCGGATTACCAAGATACTTGAAGGGACGAGAGATCATGAGAGTGCTGGTAATTGGTGGCGGGACCGGCGGGCTCGCACTGGCGCACGGTCTGCTGCGAGCCGGGATCGAGGTGTCGGTCTTCGAGCGTGACGCGCTGCGCACCGACGGCCTGCACGGCTACCGGGTCGGCATCGATCCGGACGGGAGTCGCGCGCTGCATTCGCTGCTGCCGAAGGAGCTCTACGACACGTTCGTCGCCACGAAGGCCCGCGACCCGAAGTACTTCAACATGCTCACCGAGGACCTCAAGGAGGTCCTGTCGATGGAGATCCCGGCGTCGGCGGATCCGGTCGAGAGCGAGAAGTCGATCAGCCGGATGACGCTGCGCCAAGTCCTGCTGACCGGGCTCGAGGACGTCGTCGAGTTCGGCAAGGAGTTCACCCGGTTCGAGCAGTACGACGACCACGTCACGGCGTACTTCGCCGACGGGACCGAGGCGACCGGGGATCTGCTGGTCGCCGCCGACGGATCCGGATCCCGGGTACGGCGTCAGTACCTGCCGCAGGCGAAGACCGAGGAGACCGGGATCGTGGCGATCGCGGGCAAACTGCCGATCACCGACGAGAGCGCGAAGCTGGTGCCGCCGAAGGTCTTCGAAGGCATCTCGATGATCAACGCGCCGCGCGGACTGTTCTGCATCATCCACGTGATGGAGTTCCAGTGGGATCGCGACGGACGGGTGAAGCAGGGGATCGGCGGCAACACCGAGGAGCTGATCCGGCGCTGGCCGGGCCTGCAGTTCGACAACACCCGCGACTACATCAACTGGGGGCTGTCGGCGGCCAGGGACAAGCTGCCCGCGAACATCATGGAGTTGCGCGGCGAGGAGCTGATCGAGGTGGCGCTGAACGCGACGCCCGACTGGCATCCGAACCTGCGCCGGCTGTTCGAGCTGACCGATCCGGGCACCTGCTTCCCGGTGAACATCTGGACCTCGGTCCCGCTCGATCCGTGGAACTCGACGAATGTCACGCTGATCGGCGACGCGATCCACACGATGACGCCCGGTCGCGGCGTCGGCGCCAACACTGCCCTCCGCGATGCGGTGAACCTGTGCCGCGAGCTGATCGACGTACGAGACGGCCGCAAGGAGCTGGTCGCGGCCGTTCACGACTATGAGGCGAAGATGATCGAGTACGGCTTCGACGCCGTGATCAAGTCGCGCGCTCAGATGACCTCGGACGATCCGGTCCACAAGCCGGTGATCGGGCGCCTGACCCTGGCCGGTCTTCGTACGGCGATGCGCACGGTGAATCACGTACCGCCGTTGAAGCGGCGGATGCGGGACACGATGCTGTCCTACCGCGGTGCCGACCGGGACGAGCCGGCGCTGGAGATCAGCCCGGCGCCGGCCGGCCGGTAACAGTCAGCGCTGGCCGATGTGCTCGGAGACGGCGTCGAAGACGCGGCCGACGGCGGCGAAGTCCTCGGGGCTCGCGAGGTCGACCAGGTTCTCCCGGACGCCGTCGACGTGGTGTGGCGCGGCCTGCTCCAGGAGGGTGAAGCCGGAGTCGGTCAGCTCGGCCCAGACGCCGCGCTTGTCACTGGTGCACGACGTACGGCGGACCAGGTCGGCGGCCTCGAGGCGGCCGACGGTGTGGGTCAGGCGCGACCGGCTCTGGTGCAGCCGGTCGGCCAGGTCGGCCATCCGGAGCCGGCGCTCGGGCGCCTCGGAGAGCCGGACCAGGATCTCGTAGTCGTTGATCCCCAGGCCGAACTGGCGCAGGTCGTCGTCCAGCTTGGCCATCAGGCGTGCAGTGCCCAGCAGGTACGCACGCCACGCCACCTGCTGCTCGGCGTTCAGCCACCGAGTCCCCCGGTCCATCTCAGTCTCGATCGTCACGGGAACAGTGTACCGGGAATGTAGTTGACTTTTAAACCGTTACTGCCTACTGTCGTAGTCATCGGTTGAAGTTTAAACCACAAGACTTGGCTGCGTCGCCCCCGACCAGTACGAAGACCCTTCCCGAGAGGACCCCATGAGCGACACCACCACCGGCACCCTGACCAGCACGATCCCCGGTCTGGTCGCCGGCACCTACGCCCTCGACACCGCGCACAGCGAGGTCGGCTTCACCGTCCGGCACCTGATGACCAAGGTCCGCGGCACCTTCCAGGAGTTCAGCGGCGAGATCGTCGTGAAGGACACCATCGAGGACTCCGCGACCAGCGTCGAGATCGAGCTGGGCTCGGTGCACACCCGCTCCGAGCAGCGCGACGGGCACCTGCGCTCCGGCGACTTCTTCGACGCCGAGAACAGCCCGAAGATGACCTTCACCAGCACCGCCATCAAGCCCGAGGGCGACGACTACGTCCTGGCCGGCGAGCTGACCATCAAGAACGTCACCAAGCCGATCGAGCTCGCGGTCGAGTTCCTCGGTGTCGACCAGAACGCGTACGGCCAGACCATCATCGGTTTCGAGGCCTCCGCGTCGATCAGCCGCAAGGAGTGGGGCATCGACTTCAACGTCCCGCTCGAGG
>DASXXB010000213.1:0-46812 GCA_036503355.1 Kribbella sp.
GAAGGGGCGAGTTGTGGCCGGAGAGAACTGGGGCCGGGTAGCCGAGGACGGAACGGTCTTCGTACGGACGAAGGACGGTGAACGGGCGGTCGGCCAGTGGCCGGACGCGAACCCCGAGGAGGCGCTCGCCTTCTACACCCGCCGGTACGACGCGCTGGCGTTCGAGGTGGAGCTGCTGGAACAGCGCGTCCAGGCGGGCACGGTGTCCCCGGACGACGCCCGCGCCGCGGTCAAGAAGGTGAGCAGCGCGCTCGAGGACGCACAGGCGGTCGGCGACCTGGACGGCCTGCGGACCCGGCTCGAGGCCCTCACCCCGCTCGTCGCCCAGCAGCGCGAACGCCGCAAGGCCGAGCGGGCGGCGAAGGTCGAGGAGGCGCGCTCCGCCAAGACCAAGATCGCCACCGAGGCCGAGACCATCGCGGCCGGCACCGACTGGCGGCACGGCGTCACCCGGCTGCGCGAACTCCTCGACGAGTGGAAGGCCCTCCCCCGGCTGGACAAGTCGTCGGACGACGAGCTGTGGCACCGGTTCTCTTCCGCGCGTACGACGTACACCCGGCATCGCAAGCAGCATTTCGCGGAGCTGTCCTCCAAGCGCGAGGAGGCCGCTGTGGTGAAGGAGCGGCTCGCCGCCGAGGCGGAGACGCTGGCGTCGTCGACCGAGTGGGGTCCGACGTCCGGCCGGTTCCGGGACCTGATGCGGCAGTGGAAGGCCGCCGGCCCGGCGCCACGCGAGGTGGACGACAAGCTGTGGGCGCGCTTCCGGGCCGCGCAGGACCTGTTCTTCGGCGCACGGGACGCCGTACAGGCCGAGGAGAACGCCGAGCAGGTGGAGAACCTCAAGGCCAAGGAAGCACTGCTGGCCGAGATCGAGACCATCCTGCCCGTCGAGGACGCCCGTGCGGCACGCGAGCAGCTGCGCGAATACCTGGACCGCTGGGACCAGATCGGCAAGGTGCCGCGCGACTCGATGCGCGCGATCGACGGCCGCCTGCGCGCCGTCGAACAGGCCGTGAAGGCCGCCGAGGACGAGGTCTGGAACCGCTCGAACCCGGAGGCGCGGGCGCGGGCCGAAGCCACCGTCAAGCAGCTCCAGTCGCTGATCTCCGACCTGGAGAAGCAGGCCGCCAAGTTCGAGTCCCAGGGCAACACCCGCAAGGCCACCGAAGCCCGCGAAGCCATCGCCGCCCGCCGCGAATGGCTGACCCAGGCCCAAAACGCCCTCTCCGACTTCAGCTGACCCACCCCTGTGGACAACTTCCAGCAGGATCCACCTCCTTCAGCGATCCTGTCGGGATGTTTCCTGCTGACCTTCCGCTGTACTTCTGCGGTATCCCATTTCGTGGCTACCAAGTGGGCCGCAAGCTCCGGTGGCTGCTCGGGCGTGGTGAGATCCGGCAGCTGATCGCCGGGGTGTACGTCGACGTGCGAGTGCCGGACACCACCGCGCTGAGGGCCGACGCCTTGCGTCTCGTCGTACCTCCAGGCGCCACCATCTGCGGCCGAGCAGCCGCCTGGCTACACGGCATCGACACCACAGCCCTCGCCCCAGAACCCTTCCGCCCCCAGTGGACGCTCGCCGAACGGCCGGCCACGGAGATCGACGGCCTTAGGGTCACCACGCCGGCGGCTACGGCGATCGAGCTGGCCACACACCTTCCACGGCCCTTCGCGCTGTCTGCGGTGGATGCCCTGCTCCACGCCGGTATGCCGATGAGCGAGCTCATGGACGCTTCAGTCTCCTACTTCTCCGACGACAGCACCTCACAGGCTGCGCAGCTCCTGCGGATCGCCGACGGCCGAGCCGAATCACCTGGTGAGTCCTGGCTGAGGTTGCGCCTGTTCGACGCCCGCTTTCCGCGGCCCGATCTGCAGGTTCGGGTGGAGGGGAACGGGCGGTCGTACCGGCTGGATCTGGGGTATCCGGAGCGGCCGGTGGACGGGCGGCGGCTCGGGCTGGAGTACGACAGCGACCAGTGGCACTCGTCGGTCAAGCAACAACTGAAAGACGAAACCCGCCGCACCGAACTCGACACCCTCGGCTGGCACATCATCTCAGTACGCCGCCCAGACCTCTGGGGCTCCTACCCAGCCCTCGAACTAGCAGTAGGCAGCTTCCTATGCCAGCAACCCCGTCTACCCCGACGCTGGTGATCAGGAAACGCTCCAGTTGGTTTGGGTTGCCCAGTGTTCGGCGGTTTGGATGAGGAGGGTGGTGGCGGGGGCTTTGATTTGGCCGTAGTCGGCGAGGTCGGGGACGGATTGGGCCAGGCGTTGTTTGAAGGCGCCCCAGGCGTCGCGGGCGATGGGGTTGGCGCGGAGGTAGTCGCGGAACAGTAGGGCGACGCGGGTGTTGGGGCCGTCGGCGCGGCGTAGGTGGATGTTGGTGGCGCGCTCGCCTATCGGCGGGGCGAAGACCAGTTTGTCGCAGTGGTGGCCGTTGGAGACCTCTGTGCGGTTCCACGGCTCGGGGCGGCAGCGGAACCCGGCTGACTCCATCAGGTCGATCAGGACCGGTGAGAGTTCGGCGACGCGGACCTGCGCGTCGATGCAGTCCTTCGCGGGCAGACCGGGTACGGAGGTCGACCCGATGTGGTCGATGGCGAGGGCTCGATCGCCCAGCGCCGCACGGAGCCTGCGGGCCAGGTGCGAGTACTCCGACGGCCAGCGGTGGTCGTACTCGATGACGGTTACGGCGCGGCCAGTCTCATCTGGGAAGGGCACTTGGCCATGCTAGGCAACGGTGGTGCGCTTGGGTTGCCGACGGCGGAATACGGCGAGGAGTAAGCGCCAGTTCGGAGGCCCGGCGGGTCAGGGGCGGTGGTTGACCCGCCGGGCCTTGCGGTCAGCGCGGGGCGGGGGTCCTCACACGTCGTACGACGAGCAGCAGGAGGGCGCCGGCGGCGACCGCCCCGGTTGCCGCGCCGATCGGACGCAGTGGGTTGTGGTGGTGGATATCGGGCGTGGTCGCTGGTACGGCGTCGGTGTAGCCGCCGGCCATGCCGAGGTCGTTGTACGTCGAGCCGGGCAGCTTGTCGGAGTACCGGTGCGAGACGAGGTCCTGGTAGGCGGCCACCGAGATCGGCTTCGCGCCGATCGCCTTGATCGCGGATGCATTGAGCGGCCGGACCTGCGTGGCGGTCAGCGCGTACCACGCATGGACCTGCGGCTCGGTGAACACCACGGCACTACCGGCCGCCTTCGCCATCCGCGACTCACTGTTGCCAGATGCAACGTTCACAGCCTGCCAGGCGCCGTGGCCGTCAGGAATGGTGAACACCGTCAGCGGTCGGCCGCCGGCGGTCGCCGTGGTGGCGGCGTACCAGAAGGTGGCAACGGGTGCCGACGCGTCGCGGACGAACGCGGGGTTGAGGGCATAGATCGGATGCGTGTCGGATGCGATCGCCGGCGCCGCTTTCGCCGTACCACCGGCCTTTTCTAGCAGGCTCAGCGCGGTCGCCGAGCGCGCCGCGGTAGTTGCCTTCGACAACTCGGCCGGCGCGACCGGCTGCGGACCGGCAGCACCGGCCAAGCCAGCGGTGCCGACGGCGAGACCGAGACCCGCGCCGAGTACGGCGGCCCAGCGCAACAGGAGGTTCTTCGGGCGGCGCATGTCAGGCTCCGATCTGGTACAGGGAGTGCGTCCAGGTGAACTGCGAGTTGGAGCGGTACCAGTTGTACGTCGAGTAGTTGTAGCGCTGGTCGTCCGGCCACGGGTCGTAGTACTCGAGCGTCGAGTCGGAGGCGTCGTACCCGATGATGTCCATCATGTGGCCGCCGCCCGAGGTCCAGCCGATCCGCGTCATCACCGGGCGCTCGGCCGCGATCTCGGCGACGAGGGTGCTGAAGGCGAGCGTGCCCGAGACGTACCGGCCGGCGCTGATCCCGATCGCCCGGAACGCGTTCTGGTCGTTGCCGAGGGTGGCCTGGTTGTTGGGACAGGTGCCGTTCATCGAGTAGCCGAAGGCAAGGTTGCAGAACTGGTTCTGGCTGTACGAGTAGCCGTAGTACGCGGCGATGCTGTTGCCGGTCGCGGCCCAGCACCAGTTCGTCTTCTGCTGGGACTGGCCGGTGACGTACAGGTAGTAGCTGCTCGGGGCGGCCGACGCCGGCGGCGCGAGCGGCACCAGCGTGGCCAGTCCGAGGATCGTGGCCAGAAGCAACGACCAGCGGCGGCCGGGGCGGAGCCTACGCATGTGTCCTCCTTCGAGAGGTACTGCGGGGTGGGCGGAGTCCATCGTCAGGACGCCGGCGCGACCCGGCAAGAACTCGGATCATGGCGCGCGGCGGGCTGTGAACGGCAGAACTCGGTGAACAGCGGGTGACGAGCCGGTGCCGCCGAGTGCTGTGAATGTTTACACTGCTGCTCCAAAGGAGCGTGGTCCCATGATCAAGCCGGTCGAAGTCCCTGCGGTGACTCCGGAAGCGCCGTTCGCCGACGCGCTGCGGCACGCGATCGCCCGCCGCGGGCTGGCGCTGAACCGGATCCGGACCCACCTCGCCGACCGCGGGCTGCACGTCGGCGTGGCCACGCTCAGCACCTGGCAGAGCGGCCGCCGCGTCCCGTGCGAGGACTCACTGGCGACCGTGACGGCGCTCGAGGAGCTGCTGCAGGTCCCGCCCGGCTGGCTGACCGTACGCATTCCCCCGGCCCGCACCGAGCCCTCGCCGCAGCCGTACGGCGTCGTGGACTACGCCGAGGCCCTCACCCGGCTTCTCGATCGACTCCGGCGCGATGCCCACGGGCGGCTGCGGAACGTGACCGTACTCGAGGAGGTCCGGATCGGCGCCGACCGCAGCGCGCTGCGCCGGCGCGTGACGCAGAGCGTGGTCGCCGTACAGCCGGTGGATCGGCTGATCATCGCGCATCAGGGCGAGCCGGGCTGCGACGCCGAGCAGCTCGCGCTCCGGGCGCTGAGCGGTTGCCGCACCGGCCGGATCGCCCGCTCCCCCGAGGCCGGCGCACTGCTCGGCGAGCTGCTGCTCGATCGGGTCCTGGCAGTGGGCGAGACGGCCGTCGTGCACTACGAGATCGATGACCGGACCGGCCTGCCGACCACGGAGTACCAGCGGTTCAGCGAGTGGGGCGGGATGCACTACGTGCTGGAGGTGCAGTTCGACCGAGCGGCGCTCCCGGTCCGCGTCCGCGAACTACGCCGCCGTCACACCTCCGGTCCCGACCTGATCCATCGCGAGCTGATGCTCACCCCGGACGCGCGCGTCCACGTCATCGAACCCTCCGCAACCCCCGGCACCGTCGGCATCGCCTGGGAATGGGACTGATTCGGCGGGTTCGGCGGGTGCGGGGCGGCGGGGGTCTGGGGGGGGTCAGGTGCGGAAGCCGGCGTGGACGTGGTCGTGGTGGGTTCGGTCGGAGAAGTACGCCGTACCGGAGAGCTGGTAGGGGCCGCCGACGTTGTAGGAGCCGAGGGATTCGGCCGCCCGCATGTACGACGTGACGAGTGAGCGCGGCGTCGACGGGGACACGACCGGCCGGCCGTTGAGCTGCCAGGTGTCGAACGCCCGGCCGCGTGGGTGGTCGCTGGGGCGATCGGTGCCGAAGACATCGATCGGGTGACCGGAGCGGATCACGCTGATGCCGATCCGGTACGTCTTCGCCAACTCGAGCATCGTCGTCAGCACACTGTCGTGGACCTGCCCGGAGCGGATGTCCGCGGCGGATGCCGGCGGCAACGAGATCTGCTCGCTCGCCAGCACCTGCCGCGCGGCGGCCGACAGGCTCGTCACGGGTGCGCCGGGCTGCGCCGGGTGGGTCGCGGTCACGCGCCAGGTCCCGCTGGACTTGCTCAGCCGTACGTCGACCGTCGTACCGCCGATGATCACCCGGTTTGCCCTGATCGAGTACACGCGGCACGGCACGAGCACGCTGGCGGAGTCGGTCAGGATGCCGCCGTACTGCGCGTCGATCACGTCGATCGCCGCCGGGGTTTCCGTCGGCTGGAGGAGCTTCACCACGGCCGCCACAGCGAGCCGTTTGACCTCGGGCTCGAGCTCGCCCGGCCCAGGCACCCAACTGTGCCCAGCCGGAAGCACAACAGTCGGTGCGGGCGAAGGCGACGGGGTTGGCGAAGGTGACGGCGTCCTGGACGTACCAGACGGTGTCGGCTGGTGCTGAGCCGGCGAATCACTGCATCCGGCCAGCAGTCCGGCACCCGCGATCAGGAACGCACGACGCCCGGGACGACCCATATCCGCAGTGTCCCCGCCGGCACAAACCGCGCGGGCGGGAACTACTGGGTCACGCGGTAGACGTCGAAGACGCCCTCGACGGAGCGGACTGCCTTCAGGACGTGGCCGAGGTGGGTCGGGTCGCCCATCTCGAACGTGAAGCGGGACTTGGCGATCCGGTCCCGGGTGGTGGTGAGCGCCGCGGACAGGATGTTCACGTGGTAGTCCGACAGCACCCGGGTGATGTCCGACAGCAACCGGGCCCGGTCCAGCGCCTCGACCTGGATCGCGACCAGGAAGACGGACTGCGCGGTCGGCGCCCACTCGACCTCGACGATCCGCTCCGGCTGGGTCTGCAGGTTCTCGACGTTCGCGCAGTCGGCGCGGTGCACCGAAACGCCCGCGCCGCGGGTCACCCAGCCGATGATCTCGTCGCCCGGCACCGGCGTACAGCACCGCGCGAGCTTGGACAGGATGTCGCTCGCACCCTTGACGATGACGCCGGCGTCGCCGCGCGCGGTCCGCTTGCGCCGCTCCTTGCTGGCCGGCAGCCGCATCCCCTCGGCGAGATCCTCGGCCGCGCCCTCCTCACCGCCGTACGTCTCGATGAGTCGCCGTACGACGGCCTGCGCGCTGACGTGCTGCTCGCCGACAGCGGCGTACAGACCGGTGACGTCCGGATACCGCAGGGAGTTGGCGACCGCGGTCAGGGTCTCGTGCGACAGCAGGCGCTGCATCGGCAGGCCCTCCTTGCGGAGCTGCTTCGCGATCGCGTCCTTGCCCTGCTCGATCGCCTCGTCGCGGCGCTCCTTGGAGAACCAGTGCTTGATCTTGTTCCGCGCGCGGGGGCTCTTGACGAACGTCAGCCAGTCGCGGGACGGGCCCGCGCCCTGCGCCTTGGACGTGAAGACCTCGACGACGTCGCCGTTCTCCAGGGTGCTCTCCAGCGGCACCAGGCGACCGTTGACGCGGGCACCGATGCAGCGGTGACCGACCTCGGTGTGCACGGAGTACGCGAAGTCGACCGGCGACGACCCGACCGGCAGCGACATCACGTCACCGCGCGGGGTGAACACGTAGACCTCGGCGTTGTTGATCTCGAACCGCAGCGAGTCGAGGAACTCCGACGGGTCGGAGGTCTCGCGCTGCCAGTCGACGAGCTGCCGCACCCAGGGCATGTCGTTCGGACCGCCGATGTCGGTGCTCGGCGTGGCCGGCACGACCGACGTCGGGTCCTCCTTGTACTTCCAGTGCGCGGCGATGCCGTACTCCGCGCGGCGGTGCATCGAGAACGACCGGATCTGCAGCTCGACCGGCTTGCCCTGCGGGCCGATCACCGTGGTGTGCAGCGACTGGTACATGTTGAACTTCGGCATCGCGATGTAGTCCTTGAACCGGCCGGGGACCGGGTTCCAGCGCGCGTGCATGATGCCGAGGGCCGCGTAGCAGTCACGGACCGACTCGACCAGGACCCGGATGCCGACCAGGTCGTAGATGTCGCCGAACTCGCGGCCGCGGACGATCATCTTCTGGTAGATCGAGTAGTAGTGCTTCGGCCGGCCGGTGACGGTGGCCTTCACCTTCGCCGAGCGCAGGTCCTCGTGCACCTGGTCGATGACGGTCGCCAGGTACTCGTCGCGGGACGGCGCGCGCTCCGCGACCAGCCGGACGATCTCGTCGTACACCTTCGGGTGCAGGGTCGAGAACGCCAGGTCCTCGAGCTCCCACTTGATCGTGTTCATACCGAGCCGGTGGGCCAGCGGGGCGTAGATCTCCAGCGTCTCGCGGGCGATCCGCTCCTGCTTCTCCTGGCGCAGCGAGCCGAGTGTGCGCATGTTGTGCAGCCGGTCGGCGAGCTTGATCACCAGAACCCGGATGTCCTTGGACATCGCGACGACCATCTTGCGGATCGTCTCGGCCTGCGCGGACTCGCCGTACCGCACCTTGTCGAGCTTGGTGACGCCGTCGACCAGCATGGCGATCTCTTCGCCGAAGTCGCGGGTCAGATCCTCCACCGTGTACGGCGTGTCCTCGACGGTGTCGTGCAGCAGCGCCGCGCAGAGCGTGGTCGCCGTCATACCGAGCTCGGCGAGGATGGTGGCGACGGCGAGCGGATGCGTGATGTACGCGTCGCCGCTCTTGCGCATCTGACCGGTGTGGTACCTCTCCGCGGTCCGGTAGGCGCGCTCGATCATCGCCAGGTCGGCGCGCGGGTGGGTAGCGCGGACGACCCGGAACAACGGCTCGAGCATCGGCGCGCGGTTCGGGTGCCGGGTGCCGCCGAGGCGGGCGAGCCGGGCACGGACCCGGGCCGGCGCGAGACGTGGCGGTTGCGGCGCGGGCGGCTGCGGGGCCGGCGACACTGGAGCCGGACGCACCGGCGACGGCGCGCGCGGAGGCTCCTGCGGTACGGCGTTCGGCACCGCAGATGTCATCGCCGGGTCTTCGCCCACGTTGTGTCCCTCCGCCGACAGGGCACCAGTCTAGAGGTCGACGCCCAGCGAGGCAGAACCGCCTGTGGACAACACGCCGGGTCACCTTCCGGCGACGGAGAGTTTGCCCGAATTCAGACCGTCAGCTCAGACCGTCAGGAGGGCGGCGACCTGCTCGCCGTCGAGCCGTTTCCGGCCCGGCAGGAACGACAGCTCCAGGAGCACCGCCGTACCGGCGACCTCCGCGCCGCAGCGCCGGATCAGCCGCAGGCAGGCCTCGACCGTGCCGCCTGTGGCCAGTACGTCGTCGATGACGAGCACGCGGTCACCGGGCGCGAACGCGTCCTGGTGCACCTCGATCGTCGCCTCGCCGTATTCCAGGGCGTACGACTCCTCGTACGTCGCGGCCGGCAACTTGCCCTTCTTGCGCACCGGGACGAACCCGGCGCCCAGCGCGAGCGCGACCGGGGCGGCCAGGATGAAGCCCCGCGCCTCGATCCCGACCACCTTGTCGACCACCGGGTTGCCGTCGTCGTCCTTCCCGGCCGCCGCCAGCGCCTCCACCACCTGGCCGAAACCGGTGTGGTCAGCCAGCAGCGGGGTGATGTCCTTGAACACCACCCCCGCCTGCGGGTAGTCCGGGATGTCGCGGATGCCGTCGGCGAGGACCTGCTCCAGCGACCGCATCACTTACCGCGCTTCGAGCGCGGCTTGCGCGTCGGCTGCGGACGCCCGGCGGCCGCCGCCTTCATCGGCCGCGACGACGGCGTCGGCGCGGAACCGGTCGCCCGGTCCGCCTTCCGCGGCGTGTCCTGTACGACGGAACGCGCCGCGGCCCCCGCCGGCGCACCGGCGGTCGCCACCGAGGCCGGGGCGGCCGCGGCAGCAGCGGTCTGGGCCTTCTTCGCGGCCACCCGCTTGCTCAGCGCCTGCATGCCCGGCTCGCGTTCCTTGAAGACCGCGAGCAGCGACGGAGCGATGAAGATCGACGAGTACGCACCGACGGCGATACCGACGAACAGCGCCAGCGACAGGTCCTTCAGCGGGCCGGTGCCGAGCACCACGGTGCCGACGACCAGGATCGCGCCGACCGGCAGCAGTGCGGTGACCGTGGTGTTGATCGACCGGACCACCGTCTGGTTGACGGCGAGGTTCGTCGCGTCCGAGTACGTGAACCGGTTCGAGCCGGTGATCCCGCGGGTGTTCTCGCGGATCTTGTCGTACACGACCACGGTGTCGTACAGCGAGTAACCGAGGATCGTCAGGACGCCGATCACCGTCGCCGGCGTGACGTCGAAGCCGACCAGCGCGTACAGGCCGACGGTGATCGTGACGTCGTGGAGCAGCGCGATGATCGCTGCCGCCGAGGCTTTCGCCTCGCGGAAGTACAGCCAGATCACCGCGAACACCAGCACCAGGAACACGATCAGCGCCAGGATCGCCTTGTCCGCGATCTGCTTGCCCCAGGAGGCGCCGATCTGCTGCGACGTCACCTGGTCGGCCGGGATGCCGGCCTGCTTGCCGATCGCGTCCCGGACCCGGCCGATGTCGGCCTGCTCCAGCGGCTTGGTCTGGACCCGGACCTTCTCGTTGTTGATCGTGGTGACCACCGGGTCGCCGAGGTCCTTGGCGTTGGTCGCCTTCACGGCGTTGGAGAAGTCCTCGACGGTGCTGTCGGTGACCTTGACCTTCGCCTCGTACTCGACGCCGCCCTTGAACTCGATACCGAGCGCGAGGCCGCGGGCGAACAGGCCCGCCAGCGAGATGATGACCACGACGGCCGAGAGGCTGAACCAGAACTTGCGGTGGCCGATGAAGTCGTAGGAGACCTCACCGCGGTGCAGCTTGGCACCGATCTGTCCGAGCTTCGACATCAGACCTCGCCTCCCACCGGCTTGCGCGTCGACGGCGTCCGGCGCGGCCGGGCCGACGGTTTCGTCTGTCCGGGCAGTCGTTCGACGCCGAGATGCTCCGGATCCAGGCCGGACAGCTTGTGGCCGTGACCGAAGAAGTCGGTGCGGGCCAGCAGTGTGACGACCGGCTTGGTGAACAGGAACACCACGACCAGGTCGATCAGCGTGGTCAGGCCGAGCGTGAACGCGAACCCGCGGACGCTGCCGATCGCCAGCACGTACAGCACAATCGCGGCGAGCAGCGAGATCGAGTCGGCCGCGATGATCGTGTGCTTGGCGCGCGCCCAGCCGGTCTCCACCGACGACCGCAGACTGCGGCCCTCACGCACTTCGTCGCGGAGTCGCTCGAAGTAGATGATGAACGAGTCCGCCGTGATACCGACGGCCACGATCAGACCGGCGATACCGGCCAGGGTCAGCGTGAACCCGATCGCCTTGCCGAGCAGGATCACCAGCGCCCCGGTCAGCAGTCCGGCCGCGACCAGCGACAGCACCACGACGATGCCGAGGCCCCGGTAGTAGAGGAAGCAGAAGACGACGACCAGCGCGAGGCCGATGACACCGGCCCAGATGCCGGCCGAGAGCTGGTCACCACCGAGCTGCGGCGACACCGTCTCCACCGAGGAGATGTCGAACTTGACCGGCAGCGAGCCGTACTTCAGCACGTTCGCCAGGTCGCGGGCGTCGGCCTCGGTGAAGGTACCGGTGATCTGCGCCTGACCGCCCGGGATCGGGTTGTCCACGGTCGGTGCCGAGATGGTCACGCCGTCCAGCACGATCGCGAACTGGTTGTTGCCCTGGCCGCGCTGCGAGATCGCCGTGGTGGCCTTGAGGAACTTGCTGCCGCCGTCACCGGTGAACTTCAGGTTGACCTGCCACTGCAGACCGTTCTGCGGGATGCCGGCGGAGGCGTCGGACAGGTCGGTGCCGGCCAGGATCGCCGGGCCGAGGAGGTACTTCGTCTGCCCGGCCTTGTCGCAGGAGAACAGCGGCTTGGCCGGGTCGTCGACCTGCTTGGCCTTGTCCTCGCACTTGAACGTCGCGAACGCGGCCTGCGTGGCGGCGTCCGGCGTGTACTGCAGCGGATCGCCCTTCGCGGCCGGGGTCGACGGCGTTGCACTCGCCTTGGGAGTCGCGCTCGGCTTCGGCGTCGGGGTCGGGGTCGGGGTCGCAGCCTTCCCCAGGACGCTCGTCCAGGCCCGGCCCTTCGGGGTACTGGTCGGCTTGACGGTGGCGCTCGGCGTCACCTTCGCGCTCGGCTTGGGCGTGGCGCTCGGCTTCGGCGTCGTACCCGGCGTCGGGGTCGTCGTCGGAACCGGCTGCGGGGCGGCGGCGTCCTGGGCGTACACCACCCGGAAGTAGAGCAGCGCGGTCTGGCCGACCTGCGACACCAGGGATTCCTTCGTGGCGCCCGGAACGGCGACGTTGATGTGGTTCGCCCCGGAGGTGGTGATGTCCGCCTCGGCGACACCGGCCCCGTTGACCCGCTGGCCGATGATGTTCTTCGCCTCGTTCAGCTGGTCGGCGGCGACCTTGCCGCTGCCGTCCAAGGTGCTGGCGGTCAGCGTGATCGTGGTGCCGCCGCGCAGGTCCAGACCCAGTTTCGGCTTCCAGGTCTTGGTCAGCGCCATGATCCCGAACAGCAGAACCAGCACCACCAGCAAGGTGATCAGGCTCCGCCCGGGGCGGGATGTCGAAGTCGTTGCCACGTCAGATTCAACCTTTGTACTTCCGGGCGCGCCGTACCGTCTTGTGGACGCCGAACGCCGCGCCGCAGGCCGTTGGGACGGAAATCAGTTCTCGGTGTGCGTCGGCGGCAGCTTCGGCGCGTCCTGCACCTTGCCGTCGGCCTTGTCCGCAGCGGCATCCGGTACGTCGACCTTCTCCGGCGTCTTGGCCTCCGGCGTGGCGTCGGCGTCGTCGGCGTCGTTGTCGGCGGTGGCAGTCGCCTCGTCGGCACCGTCCTCGTCCGGGATGACCCGGCCGATCGCGGCCTTGACCACCTGCACGAGCACGCCCTCGGAGATCTCCAGCGTCACGTAGTCGTCGTCGGTCTCCTCGACGATGCCCACCAGGCCGCTGGTGGTGATCACCTTCGTCCCCGGCGACAGGGCGGCGACCGTGTCGGCCTGCCGCTGACGCTGCTTCTTCTGCGTGCGGCTCATGAACCAGATCATTCCGACGATCAGGATCAGCGGCAGCAGCAGCGTGATGCCGCCGCCCCCGGAGGAGGCCATCGGTACGGCGAGGAGTTGCATCGGGTCTCAGAATCCTTCGTCGGGTCGGTTGTACGGCAGTGGAAAGGCCTGGAGGTCAGGCCACCGGGGAGTCTAACCCTGAGCGTCAACAACTGCCCCATGACGCCGGGTCACGTTTGAGTTACTCACTACGGAGTGTCTACGCTCCGGCGCCGGCAGTGGTTCCCGGCTGTTCAGTTGGGCTTGGGCTCCTCAGTCGTCCTCGGCGTCGAAGAGCGTGTCCGCGAAGGTCGCGCCCTTCGGAACCTTCAGTCCGATGTGCCGCCAGGCCGCGGGCGTGGCGACGCGGCCGCGCGGCGTCCGGGCCAGGTAGCCCGACCGGACCAGGAAAGGTTCCGCTACTTCCTCCACGGTCTCACGTTCTTCGCCGACCGCAACCGCGAGCGTCGAAAGACCCACCGGTCCGCCCCCGAAACGACGGCACAGGGCGTCCAGGACCGACCGGTCGAGCCGGTCGAGGCCCATCTTGTCCACTTCGTACAGATCCAGGGCCGCCTTCGACAGCGCGAGCGTGATGATGCCGTCCGCCCGGACCTCGGCGTAGTCGCGGACCCGGCGGAGCAGCCGGTTCGCGATCCGCGGCGTACCCCGGGACCGGGAGGCGATCTCGATCGCGCCCTCCGGCGTGATGTCGACCTCGAGCAGCGCCGCCGACCGGTTCACGATCTTCTCCAGCTCGGCGGCCTCGTAGAACTCCAGGTGCCCGGTGAACCCGAACCGGTCACGCAGCGGGCCCGGCAGCAAACCGGCCCGAGTGGTGGCGCCGACCAGCGTGAACGGCGGGATCTCGAGCGGAATCGCGGTCGCGCCCGGACCCTTGCCGACGATCACGTCGACGCGGAAGTCCTCCATCGCCATGTACAGCAGCTCTTCGGCGGGCCGCGACATCCGGTGGATCTCGTCCAGGAACAGGACCTCGCCCTCGCTCAGTCCGGACAGGATCGCGGCCAGATCGCCGGCGTGCTGGATCGCCGGGCCGCTGGTCACCCGCAACGGCGCGGACATCTCGCTGGCGATGATCATCGCCAGCGTGGTCTTGCCCAGCCCGGGCGGGCCGGACAGCAGCACGTGATCAGGCGTCCGGTTGCGGCCGCGGGCGGCGTGCAGCACCAGCTCGAGCTGCTCGCTGACCCTTCGTTGACCGCCGAACTCGGCGAGCGTTCGCGGCCGGAGCGCGGACTCGATCTTGCGTTCCTCGAGGTCCACGGCATCCGCGGACACCAGCGGGCGGACGTTGTCTTCCATGTCTCAAGCCTTGGAGAGCACGCGCAGCGCGGCACGCAGCAGGTCGGGGACGGACGGGTTCGGGTTGTCGGCGGCCAGCGGTGAGACGGCGGTGACCGCGTCCTCGGCGTCACGGGCGGACCAACCGAGGCCGACCAGACCGGCATGCACCTGCTCGCGCCACGCCTCCTGCGCCTGCAACGGGCGCCCGGTCACGGTCTTCGACGGCGCACCGATCTTGTCCTTCAGCTCCAGCACGATCCGCTGCGCACCCTTCTTACCGATGCCCGGGACCTTCACCAGTACGGCGAGATCCTCGGTCGCGACCGCCTGGCGCAGCTGGTCCGGGCTCAGCACCGCGAGCGCGGCCTGGGCCAGCTTCGGGCCGACACCCGATGCGGTCTGCAGCAGCTCGAACAGGTTCTTCGCGTCGTCGTCGGCGAACCCGTACAGCGTCAGCGAGTCCTCGCGAACCACCATCGACGTGGCGATCCGGGCCTCCTGCCCCGGCCGTAGTCCGGCCAGCGTGCCCGGGTCGCAGTACACCTGCAGGCCCACTCCCCCGACCTCGACCACGGCACTGTCGACCCCGATGGCCGCCACCGGTCCCCGCACGAACGCGATCATCGCTTGCCCTCCTGCGCCGCCACCGCGGCGCGCAATCTCGCCACCTGCAACCGCGACTGGGCCTGCGCCTGGGCTTCCAGGTGCGCCCGGCCGGTCGCGGCCTGCTGCAACTTGCTCGCCACGCCACCGCGCCACACCTGGCAGATCGCCAGGGCCAGCGCGTCCGCGGCGTCGGCGGGCGTCGGACGCTCGCTCAGCTTGAGGATCCGGGTGACCATCGTGGTCACCTGTTCCTTGTCCGCGCGGCCCGATCCGGTGACCGCGGCCTTGACCTCGCTCGGCGTGTGCAGCGCGACCGGCAGTCCACGACGGGCCGCGACCACCATCGCGACGCCCGAGGCCTGTGCCGTCCCCATCACGGTCCGGACGTTGTGCTGCGCGAACACCCGCTCGACCGCGACCGCGTCCGGCTGGTGCCGCGCGATCCACTCGTCGAGCTCTTCCTCGATCAGCACGAGCCGCTTGGACACGTCGAGGTCGGCCGGCGTCCGGATCACCCCGACGGCGACCAGCGCCGGCGGCTTCCCCGGCGTCCCCTCGACCACGCCGAGCCCGCACCGGGTCAGTCCCGGGTCGACGCCGAGCACCCGCATGGACCACCTCCGAACGTTTGTTCGACAACCCTAGTCGGCGGCGCCGGGACTACAGAAATCGACGCGCCGAGGTCAGAAGTAGTCGAGCATGTACGGCGCCTGTCCACCGAAGACCGCGTCCAGCGCCGCGTCCAGACCCGCACCGCCGGTGACCAGTCCGCTGTTGCGCAGCGTCGCCACCGGCGTACCGGCGTACAGCGCGGCCAGTCCGCGCGCACCGAGGCGCACCGCGTCGTCCGACGGCTCGGCCGGGGTGAGCCGCGCGGACCCGTCGGCGATCGACAGGCGCCAGTCGCCGGTGTTCGCGGGCAGCTCCGAGTCGTCGATCCGCAGGCCGACGTCGAGTACGGCGCCTGCCGGGTAACCGCGGGCCGCGAACGCTGCCGGGGCGTCGACGAGCCGGAGCATCCAGCGGACGATCCGCGCGTCGCCCTGCGCCTCGTGCTCGGCGAGCAGATGGATCGGGTCGGACGGGCCGCAGTACGCCTGCACGGTGTTCGCGATCGAGGAGCCCGAGCCGACCGTTGCCCACAGCGCCCGCGCGGTCTGCTCGGAGCCGGCGATCAGTTCGTCGACGACCAGGTCACCGTCGGACCAGCGGTAGACGACGAAGCCGTCCTCGGCGACGTACGCGAAGTTGTCCTCGTCCTCCAGCCAGGACACGATCTCCGACCGCGGCCAGATCAGCGGACCGCTCGTACGCCGGGCCTCGTTCGACGCCGCGGCCAGGGCGAGGAGCAGGTCCGCATCGGCCACGCCTGCCCGGCGTACCGCCGTACCCCTGCCGCCCAGGGTGCGCAGATCGGCCGCCTGGAAGGAGAACTTGTACTGCCCACCGCCGAATTCGTACCCCAGGTGGCGGTAGAGAACGGTGGTCGCCGGATACAACGCCGTCAGCGGATAGCCCTTCTCGACGCAGCGCTGCAGCACGGCGCGCATCATCAGGCTGCCGACACCACGACCGCGGTACTCCGGGGAGACGACGACGCCGGCCACGCCGCCCAGCGGCACCCGCCGCCCGTTCCACCACTGCTCGAACGGCCAGATCCGTGCCGCCGCGACCAGCTCGTCACCGTCGACGACCCCGATGATCCGCCGGTCCTCGATGAAGGCCCGCGCGGTCTTCATCCACTCTTCGCGGTCCCCACCCGGGCCGAACGACCGGATCCGCACCCGCCACACCGAGTCCAGATGCTCCTCGGCGACATCCACCACCCGCAGCTCAGTCACCCGGGAGACCCTACGTCTTCTTGTCGGTCACCCACAGGTGGATTGTGCCCTCGACGACCACGGTCCCGTCGTCGCGGGTCGCCTTCACCTTCACCGGTACGTCGGGGCCGGCCGTCCAGGTGCCCGGGTCGGTCTCGGCGGAGCAGATGAGACCGGACGTCGACTTGGCCAGGTACGCGACCTCCATCCCCTTCGGCAGCCACCGCTTGCCCGCCGGCACCGTCGCCTCCGCGAGCGCCCCCATCGCCGCCTCCAGACCGTTGCACACGGCAATCGCATGCACGGTCCCGATGTGGTTCAGCACCGCCCGCCGCTTCGGCAACCTGAGCGCCGCGTAGTTCGGACTCACCTGCACGAACCGCGGCCGCACCGACCGGAAGTACGGCGCCCTCCAGGCGAACCCCCACGAGAACAGCCGATCCCCACCCGGCACCCCGCGCAACCGCTCCCACAACCCCAGCACCTGACTCATCCCCACATGTTACCCACGAGTCACATCCACCGTGAAGAGGACGCCGCCCGGAACCTGAGGCATCGCCCTCGCCCTAATCTGATGCCCCGCGGCGTTGCCGGAGAAGTGACCGGAGAAGTGAAAGGGCGAAGGTACCCACCGATGCACACGAGTTCCGACGGCGCAGACCCGTCGCGGCTTCGCGAACTGAACGAGCGCGCGATTCTCGCCGCCGTCGGAAAGTCCGGGCAGGCCAGGGTTGCCGACATCGTCGAGCGGACCGGTCTCGGCCGGACCGCCGTCGAGAAGGTGCTGCAGAGCCTGATCGAGCGGCGATGGCTGATCGAGGAGCAGACGAGCGCCGGGGCACGCGGACGTCCCGCGCGCACCTACCGGTTCCGTGCCGAGGCGGGGTACGTCGGCGGCGTCGACATCGGAGCCCACAGCGTCCGAGCAGTGCTCGCCGACCTGTCGGGGCAGGTGATCGCGACGAGCCGCGAGACGGTCACTCCGGCGACCCGTCGACGCAGCCGGCTGAAGGCGACCGAGTCCGCCCTGTCCGCCTGTCTTGCCGACGCGGCAGTCGCAGAGTCGGCGATCTGGGCGCTCGGCGTCGGGACGACCGGCGTGGTCGACCGCAGCGGCCGCGTCACGAGCTCGCGGGCGATCGCGGACTGGGAGGGCGTCGACCTCGCCGCGCACTTTCGTCGTACCGGGCCGGATTCGGTGATCGTCGAGAACGACACGCAGCTGGCCGCGGTCGCAGAGCACCGGCGTGGTTCGGCCCGTGACGCATCGGATGTCGTCCTCCTGCAGGCGGGCCGGCGTACCGGTCTGTCGACCATCATCGACGGCACCCTGCGACGTGGCTTCAACGGCGCCGCGGGCAACCTCTCGACCCTGCCGATGGTGCGATGGGAGGCCGCGATCGAGTACCTGCACCGATGCCGGGCGGTTCCCGACGACACACCGATCGTGGATCGCGCCGAACTGGTCTTCGCCGCGGCGCGGACGGGCAGCCGGCCGGCGACCACCGCCGTACGCCGATACGTCGAGGAGCTGGCCCTTGCGGCCGCGATCGCGATCGCGGTCGTCGACCCGCAGCTGCTCGTGATCGGCGGCGCGTTCTCCCAGTCGGCCGATCTGATTCTCGGACCGCTGGCAGCCGAACTCGAACGGGTCTCCGGCCGGGTTCCCGAACTGCGCGCCTCATCGCTCGGCGCCGAGTGCGTCGCGCTCGGCGCGGTCTGCGTCGCACTGGAGGAACTCGACCAGCTGCTGGCACCGGCCCGGGGCCCACTACCGGCATTGACGCACACTCCTCGTTGACGGAACCGACCCGGCACTGCCAATATGTCGGAAAGAGGCATAAATCGGTCGGCCCGGCTCTCGGGCACTGCCTCAGTCGCGAGAGGTGACACACATGCGCACCAAGATCGTGCTGGTCCTGGGCATTCTTGCCCTCCTGCTGGTTGCCGGGTGCAACAAAACGGCATCCGGTGGCAACGTCGAGCTCACGCTCGCCATCTGGGACGTGTCGATGAAGCCGTCGGAGGAGCAGATCGTCCACGACTTCGAGCAGGCGAACCCCGGCGTCACCGTGCAGATCCAGGTCACACCCTGGGATCAGTACTGGCAGAAGCTGAAGGCGGCCGCGTCCGGAGGTGAGGCCCCCGACGTGATGTGGATGAACGCCCCGAACTTCCAGCTCTACGCCTCCAACGGAGTACTGCTTCCGCTGTCGAAGTACATCGCCCAGGACAAGGTCGACATGGGTGTGTTCGCCAAGGCCGTCACCGACAGCTTCGTACTCAACGGCGAGCAGTACGGAATGCCGCGTGACAACACGACGATCGGGCTCTGGTACAACAAGTCGCTGTTCGACGCCGCGGGCGTGAAGTACCCGACCGACAGCTGGACCTGGGCCGACGCGCAGGCCGCGGCAGCGAAGCTGACCAACAAGAAGACCGGCGTCTACGGCATCGCGGCCAACCTCAACAGCCAGTCGAACTTCTACAACACGATCGCGCAGGCCGGCGGCCAGGTGATCTCTCCCGACGGCCGGCACTCCGGATACGACTCCCCCGCCGCCGTCGAGGGAATCAAGTACTGGACCGACTTCATCGCGGCCGGCCACTCCCCCAGCCTGCGGCAGATGACCGACACCGATCCGGTGCAGATGTTCGAGTCGGGCAAGGTCGCGATGATGTACGGCGGCAATTGGCTGGCCGGCACCTTCGCGAAGGTCGACACCGCCAAGAAGTTCGACGTCGCCGCGCTCCCGTCCGGCAAGAAGCGCGCAACCATCTCGACCGGCCTGTCCGAGGCGATCTATGCCAAGACCAAGTTTCCGGCCCAGGCATGGAAGCTGGTCAAGTTCATGGGTAGCAAACAGGCGGCAGGCATCCGGGCTGCGAGCGGGACCGTCATCCCGGCGTACACGACGCAGGCAGACGCCTGGGTGGCCTCCGTCCCGCAGTACCACCTGCGGAGCCTGGTCGACGAGATCGCGGTCTCGGTCCCGTATCCGGTGTCGAAGAACACCGACGCCTGGGCGTCCCAGGAGCCGCAGATTCTCGGTAAGGCGTGGACGGGCGAACAAAGCCCGCAGCAGGCGGCGACCGCGATGGCGGCGGCGATGAACACCGCGCTGGGCGCCGAGCAGGGCAAATGAGCTCCAGCCTCAGGCGGCGGGAGCGATGGTGGGGACTCGCGATGGTCGCTCCGATGGGAGTGGGCGTCGCGGTCCTCTACCTGTGGCCGATCCTGCAGACCTTCTACTTCAGCTTCACCGAATGGGGACCCTTCGGCGGCAGCACCTGGACCGGCTTGGCGAACTACTCGCGAATGCTGCACGACCCCGCGGTCTGGACGGCGTTGCGCAACACGGTCGGCTACACAGTCCTCACACTGCTCGGGATCCCGCCCGCGATGGTCTTCGCCGCGCTCCTGAACCGCCGGGATCTGTGGGGTCGCGGACTGTTCAGGACGCTGTACTACCTGCCGGTGGTCACGATGCCGGCGGCCATCGGGCTGCTCTGGCAATACCTCTACAACGGCGATTACGGCCTCATCAACCAGGGTCTGGCCGGCCTCGGCATCTCCGGTCCGGGCTGGCTGACCGATCCGCACACGGCGCTGATCGCGCTCGCGGTGGTCGGGATCTGGTCGCAGTTCGGCTACAACCTGGTCCTGTTCATGGCCGGAATCCAGAACGTTCCCCGCGAGCTGTACGAGGCGGCCGCACTCGACGGCGCCGGCAGCGTGCGGCAGTTCCTGCGAGTCACCGTGCCGATGCTCTCGCCGACGACGTTCTTCGTCTCGGTGATCTCGGCGATCGGATCGCTGCAGATGTTCGACCTCGTCTACCTGATGATTCCGCCGGCGAGCCCGGCCGGCGGAGCAACCCGGACCGTCGTGTCGTTGTTCTACGAGACGGCGTTCGCCAAGAGCAATCCTGGCTACGGCGCGGCCATCGCGTTCATGCTGCTCGTCGTCATCGGGGCTCTGACCGCAGTGCAGTTCCGGCTCCAGCGGCGATGGGTGCACTATGCGTGATCGTGCCCGTCCGGCTGCGGGGCGCGCGGCCACCTACCTGGTGCTTGCGCTCGGGGCACTGCTGGCGATCGTGCCGTTCGCCTGGGAGTTGTCCACCGCCTTCAAGAGTCTCGGTGAATCCATCCACGTGCCACCCGTGTGGCTGCCGACGCATCCGGGCTGGCACAGCTTCGCGATGGTGTTCGAGAACGCGCCGTTCGCGCGGCAGTTCGCCAACACGGTCGCGATGTCCGTCGGCCGCACCGCCGGCCAGTTGCTGCTCTGCTCGATGGCCGGCTACGCCTTCGCGCGATTGAGCTTTCCGGGGCGCCGGGTCCTGTTCGGAGTCTTCCTGTCCATCCTGATGGTTCCCAGCCAGCTGTTCATCATCCCGCAGTACCGCATCATGCAGGAGCTCGGCTGGCTGAACTCGCTTCAGGCGCTGGTGGTTCCCGGAGTGTTCAGTGCCTTCGGCACCTTTCTGCTGCGGCAGTACTTCCTGAGCCTGCCCGACGAGCTCGGCGAGGCCGCCGAACTCGACGGCTGCAGTCCACTACAGACGTACTGGCACGTTTACCTGCCGCTGGCGAGGCCCGGTCTGATCGCGCTCGGCGTACTCACGCTGCTCTGGTCATGGAACGACCTGCTCTGGCCGCTGATCGTCAACACCGACCCACGCCAGATGACGCTGTCGGCAGGTCTCGCTTCGCTGAAGGGGCAGTACCTGACCAACTACCCGGTGCTGATGGCAGGCGCCGTGATGGCGACGCTGCCGATGATCGTGGTGTTCGCAGTGCTGCAGCGACAGGTCGTCGAGGGCGTCGCATCGACCGGCACGAAGGGATGACGGTATGACGCCGCCAACCAGCCCCGTCGCACGTCTGATGGCCTCCGGTACGCCGCTCACGTGGCTGTTCACCGGCGACAGCGTCACCGCCGGGGAACAGCACACCTACGGGCAGCGTGACTTCACCCAGTTGTTCGAGGAACGCATCCGCTACGAGCTCGGCCGCGGCACCGACACCGTCGTCAACACGGCCAAGAGCGGATGGACCGCCGACGACCTGTCGACGATGCTCGACCACGCCGTGCTGCGCTGGAGGCCGGACCTGGTGATCGTCGGGATCGGGCTGAACGACTGCCGCAACGGCGAGGCAGGGCGCGACCGGTTCCGGACGAGCTATCGCGGCATCGTCGACCGCATCACCGCGGCCGGTGCGCACGCGATTCTGCAGACGCCGAACGGCGTACCGCCCGCTACCCCTGAAGCCCGCGTGGGCGCCCTTCCCGGCTACGTCGGCGACATCCGCACTCTGGCCGCCGGCACCGGTTGCACCCTGATCGACCACCACGAGGTCTGGGCACGCGCCGTGTGCACCGGCGCCGCGCAGGCCTGGATCAGCGAGGGCTGTCATCCGAACGGCTACGGGCATGTCCTGATGGCACACACCCTGCTGCGCGGCCTCGGGCTGTTCGATCCCCACAGCCATGTCGGCCGGCTGCACATCCCCTACGGAGATCTCGCCGAGGGTCCGTACGACGCGGGCGGCACCGTCACGCCTACGGCTGAGCGATGACCAAGGTGCTGATGTACGGCGGGCGCCGTACTGGCGCTGGGATCAGGTCGGGCGTGCGAAGGTCAGGGTCGTCGTGCCGGTCGGGGTCAGGAGTTGTTCTCGCGGGGTGAGTACGGCGCGGGTGATGTGGTCGCCCCAGATCGCGGCCAGCCGGGGGTCGGTGAGTGGGATCGGTTCCAGTACGGCCGCGAGGCGGTCGGCGTCGTACTGGATGGTCAGGCTGTCCGCGACTCGGATCGTGCCGTGTTCGTGGCTTGCCGGACCGTTGAGCATCAGATGCCAGACCAGCTCGGTCGGGGTGGCCTCGAGGTCCCAGGTGTCGGCGAGTTCGAGCGCCTGGCCGAGCGTGAGGTTGCGGCGCCAGGAGCGGACGCCGGCTTCGGCCGGATACGCGTGAGCCAGATCGAGCTCGCAGGTGGTTCGGTCGCCCAGCTCCGCGGACATGCTGGTCGCGTGGAACGCGCGGCCGGGCGGCTGCGAGAACCCGTTGATTCGCGGCAGATTGTGGTAGTCGCTCTGCATCGTGAAGATCTGGTAGCGATCGGCCGAGAACGTCTGCCGGGTGTAGGTGCCGACGCCCAGATCGATCACCCGCGGTACGCCGTCGACCGCGACGATGAACGATCCGACGTCGTTGTGGTTGTGCGACTCCTCGTTGTGCCCGCCCTTCACCGCGACGAGCAGGTTCCCCGAATGCGCCACGAGTACTTCGGTGTCCGGCAGGTAGACGTACTGCTTGTCGACAATCTCCTCGTCAACATCCGGAACGTCGACATCCAGATCGTCGGCACGCAGGCCGGGCTCGAGGAGGGCACCGACGACGCGCAGCATCGACGGGATCTTCGGGACCAGTGGATCGTCGCGATGCCGGATCACCCGGGCGTGCTGCCGTGCGGCCGGCTCGTCGGTGTGCACGCCGAGCCGGTAGAGCGGGTACGCCGCCGACGGATCGGCCAGCTGTGCGGGACAGTCCGCGAAGTTCACGTACCACCGGTCGTCGATGTGCATCGCCGGCAGGTACGACGTGATCGGCCGCAACTTGGGATGACCGAACCCGTCGAGTCGCCCGCCCGTCGCGTCGTACAGCAGAACCAGGTTGTCCGCCACCGACCCACCGGCCCGTGTCCAGTACGAGGCGCCCTCGTCGCAGCCGCCGTCGTCCGGATACGAGTCCAGGAAGACGTCGAGCCCCTGCACCACCAGGTCGACGATCCGCGTACGACGTACCGGATCGGGCTCGAGCAACAGCGCACAGGCGGTGACGTTGGAGTGGATCCACGGATTCCAGTTGTTGGTGAACCCGGTCAGCCAGCGCCAGTCGCGCACCTCGACGAACGGCGTCAGCACCCGCCGGTCGACCTCGGACGCGATCCGCAGCCGGGTGGCCGCATCCAGCACCGGCCCGAGCAGGTGGTCCACCCAGGCGAGCAGGCCACCGGTCTCGGCACAGAACAGATCGAGATCGCGATCACCCGGCCGCGGCAGCGCCTCCCCACGCTCGATCGCCGACGAGGCGTGTGCGGGCAAGGTCCAGGTCATCTCGTCACAGACCAGCCACACCCCGTCCACCACATCCGCGACCCAGCGCTCGTCTCGCGTCAGCAGCGCCGCCAGCGCACTCGTCACGATCCGGCGCCGGCGCGCGAAGTACGGCGTCTCGTAGATCCCGCGATCACCCTCACGCTGATACCGCGCGAAGTCGCCCGCCAGCAGCACCGGCCACGGCCCCGCAGCCGTCTCCTCCGCATCCGCAACCAGCGCCGCCCGATCAGCCGGCGGTACGCCGTCCCACACTTCTCGTACGCCGATACCGGGCAGCAGTCCCGCCACCTCACGGGCGCCCAACGCCTGGCTCAGCAGGGATTCCGGCAACAGGTCACGCAGTGTCTTGGCCATCAGCTCCACCCTATCGGCCGCACGATCGCCGACTGCCTGGCAAACGTCCGAATCCGGTCAACACACGCGGCGTCCAGCACCTCATGGTGGCTGTCCAGCAACATCGGAGCGTCCGGCCGGTCCCGGCTCTCCGCCACCAGCGGTTCAGCCCGCAACTGGATCCCATCGGCTGCGAGCGCGCCGGCGAAGCGACCCAGCTTCACCCGCCACGGGATGCCGCGATGGAAGTCGTCGGCGAGGAGCTGCCCGGTTCGCGCATCGAAGGCACGACACAGGTCGCCGGTGTAGGCGATGTCCACCCAGAGGTCGTCCGGATCGGTGATGCACCCGTCCGGCACCCGCAGCAGCCAGCGCGCCTCGCCGAGCTGCTCGACGCGCAGGTCGGACGGGTCGAGACGTGGCGCCGGAAGCTCCGCGGCCAACCGCGTTGACCCCGGCAGGACCCGCACGCCGGCCGGTGACCGATCGCGATCGCCGAGATCCACGAACCGGGAGATCCGGATCCCGGCCGGCGTCTCGGTCATCTCGTCCGGGCTCGTGATCAGCCACTTCCGCCCGTTCCGTGCGACGACCTGTGCGTGCTCGGCCGCCGCACGATCGAGCGTGATCAGCTCGATCGCGCCCTGATCGGTAGCGACGGTCAACGCCCGCCCGCTGCTCGTCAGCACTTGCTGGTCGCCGCCCGGTCCCGACACGACGTACTCGACGGGGAGTCCGGTCGGCGCGAACGACACCAGGCACGGCCGGTCCGAGGTCCCGAGCCGGGCCAACGGCTGTGCCGTCGACGACACCAACGTGCAGCCGTGTCCGAGGTCGAGCCGAACCGGGAGAACGGCCCAGCCTCCGGACGGTACGGCGAGACAGGCAGCACGGGGAAACCGGACCTGCTCCCCCGCGAGCGCGATGTCGATCGTGACCTCATCGCGCGGGCTGAGCGGAGTGTTGTTCCCGTAGTTGCTGAGGAACACGAACGCATTGTCAGCATTCGCCCGCACGACCGCACGCAGCCGGTCGTCGTCAGGATCTACGACCTCGTCCTCGACGGCCACCGGCTGCTGCCCGGCCAGTTCGGTGCCGAACTCGCGGACGAAGAGGTTCAGCGGAGCGGCCCGGTAGAACGACGTACGACGATCGCCGTACTCGCTGACCGGCGCCCAGAAGTCGTAGGACCGCAGCCCGAACGCGTCCTCCTTCGTCATCCAGGCGAACCCGTCGCCGCGGGTCGGGTTCGTCCCGCCGTGGAACAGGTAGTACCCGAGGAAGATCGACTCGGTGCCACCGAGCCGGGTGAGCGCCGTCGTCACCATCATCTCCGGCGGCGACATCGGTCGGTACGCCGCTCTGTTCGGCGATCCGGTACCGAGCTCACTGAAGGCGATCGGAAGCCGCCCGCGACGGGGGTAGTCCTGTGCACCGCCGAACGTGGTGAGCCGCGCGTTCGGCCCGGGTCGGTGGTGCAGATCCATGTAACCGCCGTACGTCGGCAGGAACTCGTCGCCCGGGAGATCGCCGGCTGTGCCCCAACCGGTCATCGTGAAGAACGGCACGTCGATTCCGCTGCCGGCCGCGATCCGCCGCAGCGCGGACATGTGCTTGCCGAACTCGTCGCCTTCAGGTCCACGGTGATCAGTGGCCGTGTACCCGAACAGCGTGCGCCAGTCGTTCGGCGCGTGACTGAGCTCGTTCTCCAGTTGTACGACGATCACGGGCCCGCCGTCGCGCCACAGCAGGCCGTCCAGCTGCGCCGCGAGCGCCGCGTAGTACCGACCGACCAGCTGCAGGTAGCGCGGGTCGTTCGAGCGCTCCACCAGCGGCATTCCGTACAGCCAGGGCGGGAGGCCGCCCAACAGGAACTCGGCGTTGTTGAACGGACCGATCCGGGCCTGCAGCCACATCCGTTCCTCGGCGCACAACCGCGCGAAGGCTGCGATGTCGTTGGCCCCGGTGAAATCGAAAGTTCCGGGTGTTGGTTCGACAAGGTTCCAGAACCAGTACGACGACACCATCGTGCAGCCCGCGGCTTTCAGCGCGCGTATGCCTTCACGCCACTCCGACCGTGGGTACCGCTGGCCCTGGAACTCGCCGGCCACGATCGCCAGCGGCCCGCCGTCGAGGGTCAGATGATGGTTGTTGGCGGCAAGCATCCGGCCGTCGGGGGCGGAGCCGCCCCAGTGCGTCAGGTGACTGCCATCAAGATCCAGGTGTGCATCACGGGCATCGCAGCTGATCGAAGCTTTCACAGGTATCCAATCGACGGAGTCCAGTTGACGGTGTCGTACGAGTTCGCGCCCGCGACCCCGGCGTCGACGACGAACCGGATCACGTCGCCGGCAGCCACCGGCAGGCTGGTGACGTCGGTGCGGAGACCGATCCGATCGGTGCCGTCGACAGCGGCCGGACCGAGCACGGCGGTGTTGTTCTTCAGGATCCGCACTCGTACGCCGTCTCCGCCGACAGCTCCTTTCGCCGCCTGGCCGGCAATCGCGATCGTGCCCGCAGCCGGTGCTGTCCAGGACCTCGAGACGAGCGATCCCGAACCGCCTGGGTGCCAGTTCCACTTGCTGATCAGCGGCAGTGCCCCGGGTGCCGGGCGCCAGTCCGCGGTTCCGGCCTGGTAGGTCAACGGAGACCACGTGACACCGGAGTTGGCGGAATACTCGTACCGCCAGCCGTATTGTCCTTGACCGGTCGCCCAGTCGCGGGCCGCGTACCACGCGCGCGTGCTGGTGACGGAGCCCGGGTTGGTCCCGATGGTGAAGCCGTCGAAGGTCGCGCCGCTGCCCGTGTAGGTGAGGGCGTTCCCCTGCCACAAGTTGCCGCTGATGGTACCGGTCGGCGTCGAGGCGGAGCCGAGCGCGGCGATCGGATCCTCGCCGTTGAAGACGATGGCGTTGGAATCGATGGTGGTAGCGGTGTTTCCCCAGGAGTGGATGGCCTGGACCTCAACTCCCCACCGGACGTTGCCGCCGAGGTAGTTGCCGCGCAGCGCGACGTTGTCGGTGTCCCCTTCAAGGCTCACGCCGCTCTGGTCCGGCGAGCCGGTCTGGTTGGTGTTCACGATGATGTTGTTGACCATCGTCACGTCCGCGACGTGCCCGAGGTACACGCCGGTCGTTCCGCTCGAGACCGGGCAGCCACCCGCATCGGAGATCACCGAGTTCGTCAGCAGCACACCGGTCATGCTCTGCAGGGTCAGCGCGTTGGCGCACCCCACCTCGGCCGCCGGCGCACCGTCGTCGTTGTGCAGGAACAGCTCGCTGAGGACCGCGTCCCGGATGAACTGCCGTGGCGCCGAAGCGTTGCCGAAGGCAATCGACACCTCGTTGTGTGCGCCCTCCACCCGGGCCATGGTCAGGTCCTTGATCGCCCACTGGCCCGCGGCCGGCAGCGCGGAGCCGGTGACTGCGATGCCGATCTGGTTGTGATGGACGTACACGTCGGAGAACCGCAGGTCCTCGTGACCGATCCCGGCGTCGCCGTCGAACCGCACCTGGATGCCCGCGTCCAGCTTGTCGGTGCCCGAGCCGTCGACCTCGATCGCGCTCACCTGCCAGTACGACGGGTTGATCATCCGGACGCCCCAGCCGAGCCCGCTGTTCAGCAGCTTCGGCCGGTCCCCCGAACCGTACGCGCCGAACGTGATCGGCGCGTCCGCGGTCCCCTGGCCCTTGAGTTCGACGCGCTCCCGCCAGGACGCGCCACGAGCGAGCAGGATCCGGTCGCCCGCGGTGAACGTCCGCCCTGTGACGGGTGCGAAACCGCACCACGGCTGGGTCGTCGAGGTCCCGGCGCCGGAGTCGTCGCACCCGGCCACCCGGTTGTCCACGTAGTACGTCGTCCCGGCGGCCGCTGCCGGGGTGGCAGCGGCAGTCGCGGTCAGGACGAGCGCCGTCAGCACAATCGCGGTGGCCCTCATCAGTCGACCCGCACGTAGTCGATGCCGCCGGTCCAGGTCATCGCCGCTGATCCGAGCCGATAGTTCCAGCGGTTCAGCGGCTGGATCAGCAACTGGTCGACGGTTCCGTTCCACCCCGGTACGGCGGCCAGGTCGAGCACGTACTCGACGTACCCGGCCCCGGGCTGGAGGGCGAATGCGATGCCTTTGCCGCCCTCCTCGTTCTTCGGCGGCCATCCGGTCGCCGGATGGTCGAATTCCGGGTCCGCGGTGGTGGTGAACAGCAGGTAGGCCTGCGCCCGGTTCTGCGGGTTGTTCATCCGGATCCGCACGTAGCGATGGGCGTCGGCGTTGATCCCCAAGCCGCTCGGCGAGTAGATCATCGGCTCGTAGCCGGTGGTCGCGGTGAGCTTGCCATCAGCAACGGTCCCTGGCACGAGCTCGTCAGGCTCCTTGACGACGTCCGCACTGCTGAACGTCCGGAACCGCAGGCTCCGGCGTGCACTCGCCTCCGGACCCCGCAGCAGCGCACCGGCATCCACGGAGTAGAACTCTCCCCCGCTGGGATACAGCCCTTGGTCGTTGTAGCCGATCCCGTACGTCGCCCCTCCCGGTGCCTGATAGGGCGCCGACACGAGTACGCCGTATCTCGCATTCGGATCAAGCCCGCGCAGGTTCGGGTGGATCGACACGAATCCGCCGTCGGTACTGACCTGGCCGGCCGGAATTGCACCGGTGAACAACCGGTCCGCTATCTGATTCTTGTCATCGAGTTCGACCACCTGCAGGAACAGGCAGCCCGACGGTGCCCCGGTCCGGTACGCCCACAGGTCGAGGCGCGCCAGACTCCCGGACACCACCCGGAACGACTGCAGCCGGTCGAAGGTCCACGCAACATCGGAATGCTTCGTGAACGACCCGTTGCTGTTGTCGACAGCGGGGCTGAGGTGCGCCGCCGGCGTACCCGCCGACGGACAACTGTTGTCCGGGTCGACCTTCCAGCCGTCGTCGTTCGAGAAGTCCCAGGAGTACTGCGGTGCCGCGCCGGCCGCGATCCTGTCGATCGAGATCGTTCCGTTCGCACCGGTGAACTCGAGGGACAGCTGATCGATTCGGCCGGCCCACTGTGCGTTCGACGACACCGGGATGAGGTAGTCCGTGTATCCGACCGTGATGCCCTGAGGTTGTGCGGCGTTGACGTCGAACGGCTGCCGCCCGGTCTGCCCCGTGCTGGTGCGGAAGGTCAGCACACCTTGGGTTGCGGCCGTGCTGTTGAGCATCCGCACGCGGACCGACCGGCGCTTGGCGGCGTCGATGCCGAGACCCGCCGGTGATCGCAGCGTCGTCGTGGCGCCCTTGCCGGTCAGTGTGAGCTTGCCGCGCGAGACGGTGGTGGGATCGTCGCTGTGCCAGCCCTGGGCATCGCCGTTGACCGAGAACGTCCACTCACCGGCCGCGTCCGAGGACCGGGTCCGGGCCGAGTAGCCGATGCTCGGCACCCAGCTGACAGTACCGTTGCCGCTGGCCTCGAACCGGATCCGGTCGCCCGCGCGGACCCGGAGATCATCGATCGAGGTCGGCTCGTCCTGCGTCGTCGAGACCGCTGTCCGGAGCAGCGTGCGGTTGCCGGTCGTGACCCGGATCGTGGCGGTACCGGACGTCGTCAACGCGTTGCCGCGGATGTTGACCACGCCGTCGTGCGGCGCCGTCCAGGTGCGAGCCACCGCAGCTGCGTTTCCCGGGGTCAGCGTGAAGCGGTCGACGATTCCTGCCAAGGACGTCAGCTCGTTCCATTGCGACGTCAGCCGCTCCGCGGTCCAGCCGGACGAAGTACCGAACTCCGCGGCCGCGTTGTGCAGGTCGGCCGGATCGGCGATCTCGAGGTTGTCCCCGATCGTGAACGGCGCCGTCGTGCCGCCGAATTTCGCCGCCAGGAAGGCGTACGGCTCGGAGTACAGGTTGCCGGCGATCGTGGCCCGCACCGGGACGCTGTTGCCCAGCTGCCCGACCGAGGCGCCTGCCGGGTACGGGATCCGGGCGCCGCCGCCGTTGCCGGCGAACGCGTTGTCCGCCGTCACGTTCCCGACGTGCACGTCGCGGGCACCGTGGATGGCCAGATACTCGATGCCTCCGCCGTAGTTGTTGCCGAAGTAGTTGCCGCGGATCTCGACCTCGGCGGTCCTGATCTCGTGGTCGATGGCAACCTTGTCCGGGCTGGCGGTGTCCGGCGTGTTCACGAACAGGTTGTTCGTGATCAGCAGCCGGTGCACGCCGGCCAGGTAGATCCCGGCAGTGCCGTTGGTGGTCCGGCAACTCGCCTCGTTGTCGAGGATCGAGTTCATCAGGATCGAGTCCTGCAACCGGCCCAGCGACAGACCGTCCGGACAGCCGCTGTCGATCTGCGCGGGCGTGGGCCCGGGATTGTTGTTGTCGTCATCGTGCAGATAAAGCCCGTCGAGAACGGCGTGTGTGAGCACGTTCTCCCCCGAGGTACCTGGGCCAGGAGTCTCGGGCAGGTCGGACGGGGTGGTCAGGCTTCGCGTCAGGATGCCGTGGGCGTTGTGCGCCGACTCGACGCGGGTCACCCGCAGTCCGTCCAGGACCGAGCCGGTCGTGGTGTACGGACCGGCGTTGGTGATCATCAGCCCGACTGCCCGGTTGTCGTGCACGAACAGGTCGGAGAACTCGACGTCCTGGTGCGCCGGAGTGTTGTAGTCGAGGCGGATGCCGTACGTCATCCGGGACTTGCCGGCGTCCGTCTTCGAGCCGATGTCCAGGTCACGGACCTGTACGTGGGAGCTGTCGGTCAACGTCAGCCCGGTGCCCGAGGCGCTGTCGGTGATCTTCGGGCGTGCCCCGTTGCCATAGGCACCGATGACGATCGGCGCCTCCGCCGTACCGGAGGCAGCCATTACCAGGCCCGCTGCGAAACTCGAGCCTCGTTCGAGCAAGAGCTGATCGCCAGGGACGAGATCCTTGGCGTTGGCCGGTTCGAAACCACACCAGGGTTGGGCTGTGGAGGTACCGGCGCCGGTGTCGCTGCACCCGGCACGGTTCGAGATGTAGAAGGTCTGCGACGTACTGCCCGCCTCGGCGGACGGCACCGCCAGCGCCGTGACGACGAGGGCGGTGCTGAGCGTGACCGCAAGCGTGCGGCGTCTCATGCCTTCGCCCAGTCTTCTTTGTCCCAGCCGTTCTTCTTGACCAGTTCACGGACACTCTTGTTCCACATGTCCTGCAAGTGATCGAGCTCCTGATCGAGCGACTTCGAGCCCAGCAGGTAGCCGTCGTACAGACTCAGCTCGGTCGTTCCGGCCGGTCCGCCCGGCAGGCCGCCCATCCGCATAGGTTCGCTCCAGGTGCCACTGATCATGCCGGCGACGCCCTTCGGGACGGTCGCGCCCTTGACCGCCGGAATCCCACCGGTCGCATCCAGCCAGGGCTGGATCTTGGCCGGCACGCTCATCCATTGCAGGAACTTGATCGCGGCCTCACGATGCTTGTCGTCCAGAGTGGACGGGATCATGTACGACGTCCCGCCGACGCTGGTGCCGAACCGCGCGGGGGCTCCGGTCGACAACGCCGAACTCGCCGTGGTGATGGTCGGGAACGGCATGCTCGCCACCTTGCCCTGCAGGTCGCCGAGCGCGCCGTACCCGAACGGGACGCCCCACGCCATCGCGGCCTTGCCGGCCTGGAAGTCCCGCAGGTTGACGACGGATCCGGACGAGCTGGCGATACCGGTCCAGTTCTTGGTCGCGCCGGCGTCGAAGAACTGCTTGAGCAGCTTCAACGACTCCGCGACCTCGGGCGTGCCGTGGGCGCTGACATCACCGGCGAGGATCGCGCGGGCCCAGTTCTTGTCCTTCGGCGACAGGTACCGCGACCTGCCCGGCTTGCCCTTGGCGTCGTACCGGTTGATCCGGTCGTAGTACTTGTCCAGCATCATGTTGGCGATCGTCTTGATCGTCCACCCGACACCGAGGTCGGAGTTGTCCATCGCGAACGGTGTGTACCCGGCCGCCGTCAGCTTCGAGCACGCCTCGATCAGGTCGGCGAACGTCGCGATCGGCGCCTTGACGCCGGCCTTCGCGAACGCCTCGGTGTTGTAGTAGACCCCGACCGCCACCAGGTTGAACGGGATGTACTCGAAGTCGCCAGAGGTCGTGCTGACCACGTTCGGCAGGCCGGGCGCGAAGTACCGCGGATCGAACAGGTCCAGCCAGCTCTTGTTGCCGGACACATAAGGGTTGGGTTTCTGCAGCGCGTCGGTGAGCGGATAGATCATGTGCGGCTCGTGCGCGGCCTGGCTGAAGACGAGCTCCGGCGCACTCCCCGCCGACAGTTGCGTCGCGAGCGTCTGCTTGAACTCCTTCAACGGCAGTACGACGGTCTTGACGGTGATGCCCGGCTCGTCGGCCTGGAAGCGCGCGATCAGGTCCTCCCACGGCTTGCCGAAGCTGCCGCCGTCGGAGTTCCACTGGTTCGGCCCGGCCAGCGTGATCTGCAGGCCGGAGCCGCTACCGCTGTCCGCCGAGCAGCCGCTCAGGCCGAGACTGCCGGCCAGTGCGGTACCGAGCGAGCCGAGCAGCAACGTACGCCGGCCGAACGGGGTACTGACGGAATTCATGACACGTCCTCTCGTGAGGGTGTGGTGATCATTTGCCGGTGCCGGGCAGACCGCCCTGCACGCCGGCCAGGAACCACTTGGACAAGAAGGTGAAGACGAGCAGCAGCGGGACGCTGGCCAGCGTGTAGCCGGCGAACAGCGGTCCCCAGTTGGTGGCGTTCTGGCCCTGGAAGAAGGACAACCCGACCGGGATGGTGCGCAGCGAGTCGTCGGTGATCACCAGCAGCGGCCAGAAGAACTCGCCCCAGACACTGATCACGGTGATCAGCGCGACGGTGCCGATCACCGGCAGCGAGAGCGGCAGCATGATCGACGTGAACAACCGGACGCCGCCCGCGCCGTCGACCTGCGCCGCATCGAACAGCTCCTGCGGGATCTGCTGGACGAAGGTCCGCATCAGGATCGTCGCCAGGACGACGCTGCCCGAGATGTGTGGCAGCACCAGGACCGGCAGGGTGTTCAGCAGGTGAAGATCACGCATCAGCACGAACAACGGGATCAGGCTGCTGATGTTGGGCACCATCATCAGCGCCGCGATCATGCCGAACAGGAAGTTCCGGCCGTAGAACGAATAGCGCGCGAACAGGAAGCCGCTGACCGATGCCAGTGCGACCGTGCCGGCGATCGACAGCGCGGCGACCACGACGGACGTGACGAAGTACGGCTCGATCTGCCGCCAGGCGACCGCATAGTTGCCGAGGTCGAGCGGCCAGGAGGGCATCCAGTAGCTGGCCGCGAACTGTTCGTTCGACTTGACCGACGTCATGATCATGAACAGGTACGGAAACAGTCCCGCCAGCACGAGCAGGCTGAGCACAAGGACGACGAGGAGCTGCCCCGGACGTTTCCGTCGCCGGTCGGACGGCTTCGCGTCCGGCCGCTCGGGGACCACCTCGGGCGTCGGGACCTGGACCTCAGTGGCTGCGGACATCGCGGGCCTCCCTTTTGCGGATCGCCATCACCACGCCGCTCAGCGCCAGCGTGATCACGAACAACGCGGTCGACAGCGTGGTGGCGTAACCCCAGTCGCTGCCCTGGAACGCGACGCCGATCATCCGCAGTACCGGCACCTGGGTCGCGTTGTCCGGACCGCCGCCGGTGACCAGATAGGCGGCGAAGCCGTACTGCAGAACGGAGATCGTGGCCAGGAAGAACAGCAACCGGATCTGCGAGGCGAGCAGCGGCAGGTCGATCACGAACACCCGGCGCAGCCGCGAGGCCCCGTCCAGCGCGGCAGCCTCGAACACCTCGTTCGGGATGTTCTGCAGCGTGCTCAGGAAGACCAGGAACGGCAGACTGGCGACCCACGGGAAGCCGATCATCAGCAGTGCCCCGAGCGCGGTCCGGGGATCGCCGACCCAGTTCTGGGCCAGGCCGCCGAGCCCGATCGCCCGCAGTGCCCGGTTCAGTACGCCGTTGTTCGGGTCGTAGATGAACGACCAGACCAGCGTCGTGACCACACCGGGAAACGCCAACGGCGCGATCAGCAAGGTGCGGAACAGGAACTGCAGCCGCTCGCTTCGCAGGCTGATCACCAGTTCCGCGGCGAGCAGCGGGAGCACCCACATCAGCGTCACGGAGGCCGCGAAGATCACGCCGAGGTTCCGGAACGACCGCCACCAGAGGTCGTCGGCGAACATCGTCCGGTAGTTCTCCAGCCCGACGAACGGCGAACCGAACCCCGGGCGCCAGTCGAAGAACGAGTGCACGACGCCGCTGATCGCCGGGTAGTACTGCAGGACTCCGAGTACGGCGAACGTCGGCAACAGCCCGAAATACACCAGCCACCCGGACCGGCGCCGCCGCGACCGTGCGACCGGCCTGACCACCTCCGTCATTGAAACCGTCCTCTCCACGCCGCTGACAAACGCTTTCCGTTGGACAGGTTTGCGTGATGTTGGCGTTTCGTCAATATGTTGACGGACTTTGAGCGATGTTGCGGGATAGGTTAGAGTCCTCTGCATGACGAAGCCGGCTGTCAGGCCCCCACGAGTTGGGCTGCTCGCGTGCTAGCCGCCGAGCGGCGGTCGCGGATCATCGCGCAGGCGCGGCGGTCCGGCGCGGTCCGGGTGACCGACATCGCCGGCACCCTCGGCGTCTCCGAGGCGACCGTGCGCCGCGACCTGGACTCCCTGGTCGCGGACGGGCTGCTGGACAAGGTCTACGGCGGGGCGACGCTGAGCTCTGCCGCACCGGTCAACGGGGCCATCCAGATCGGCGTCGTCATCCCGGCCGCCACGGCGTACTATCCGCGCATCCTGGACGGGATTCGCGATCTGACCGATAACCCGGACGCCGGCCTGACGGTCAATCTCGCGCTCTCCCGCCGCGGCGAGAACCCGACCCTGGAATCTGTCGTCGCCGCCGAGCGCGAGCTGATCACCGCCCTGATCGACTCGGGCGTGGACGGTCTTCTGTTGCTGCCTGCCCTCGGTAGCCGGGAGCAACTGAACGACGTGGTCCGCAGTTACGAGGCTTGGCTCGCGGAGCTGCCGGTTCCAGCCGTTCTGATGGAGCGTGAGCTGCCCAGCATGTTCCTGTCCGGTCCGAGCACTGTCCGCACCGCCCACGAGCGTGGCGCGGCGGGCGCCGTGCGCCACCTGTCCGAACTCGGCCATCGCCGGATCGCGTTACTGGCCCGGACCGACACCCAGACCGCGGAGCTGGTGCACACGGGCTGGCGGCAAGCGAGCACCGAGCTCGGGCTACCGGCCGACGTGCCGTTCCTGGCAGGGAAGAGTGCGCTGAACTGGCCGGGCTGGAACGCCGGTGATCTGGACGCGATCCTCGAGCAGCTCCGCGAGCAGGACGTCACCGCACTGCTGTGCCACAGCGACGAGGACGCACTGACGCTGCTCAGGCACGCGCGCAGTCGCGGCGTCGACGTACCGCACGGTCTCTCGGTGGTCGCGTACGAGGACGAGCTCGCAGCTCTCGCGCATCCGGCGCTCACCGCGGTGGCGCCGCCGCGGCGTCAGGTCGGACAAGTCGCCGTACAAACCCTGCTCCGGCTGATCAACGACGCCGGCGATGGCGCGACACGTCACCTGACTCTGGATCCGCAGCTAACCAGGCGGGCCAGCACGGTCGGTTTAGACGATTCAATTCGGGCTGACTAGACTGCTCTGATCGTGTCGGCTGCTGGACGGGGGATGATGGGGACGCCCAGCATCAAGGAGGTTGCTCGGCGGGCCGGGGTTTCGGTGGGGACGGTCAGCAACTTCTTGAACCGGCCGGCGATTGTTGCGCCGGACACCCGTCAGCGGGTGCAGGACAGCATCGATGCGCTCGGGTTCGTGCGGAACGAGGCGGCGCGGCATCTGCGGGCCGGGACGAGCCGGACGGTCGGGCTGGTGGTGCTCGATGTCGGCAACCCGTTCTTCACCAATCTCGCCGAGGGCGCGGAGGCGCTGGCGTACGAGCACGACACCGTGGTGATGCTCTGCAACAGCAAGACCGACCCGGTGCGCGAGGGTCATCACCTCGACCAGCTCGAGCAGCAGCGGGTGATGGGGATCCTGATCACGCCGTTCGACAGCAACGATCCGCGGCTCACCGCGCTCGTCGCGCGCGGTACGCCGGTGGTGCTCGTCGACCGTACGGCGGACCGCGGCCTGTGCTCGGTGTCGGTCGACGACCACCTCGGCGGGCGGCTCGCCGGGAACCACCTGATCGAGTCCGGGCATCGCCGGATCGCCTTCGTCGGCGGACCTTTCACGATGCAACAGGTTGCCGACCGCAAGGACGGCATCACCGCAACCGTCGAGGAGGCCGGCGACGTCGAGCTGCGGTCGTACGAGGTCGACGTGATGGGCGTCGTCGAGGGCCGCGCCATCGGTGAGCGCATCGCCGCGCTCCCACCGCACTCCCGGCCGACGGCGGCGTTCCTGGCCAACGATCTGCTCGCGCTCGGATTCCTGCAGGGTATGGCGGTGGCCGGGCTGCGGGTCCCGCGTGACATGGCGATCGTCGGGTACGACGACATCGACTTCGCTCGCGCTGCCGCCGTACCACTGTCGTCGGTGCGGCAACCGGCCGAGCTGCTCGGGCGGTCCGCGATGGAGCTGCTGCAGGAAGAGGTCGAGTCCGCCGAGCGGCACCGCCACCGGCAGGTGATCTTCCAGCCGGACCTGATCGTCCGCGAGTCCAGCGACTACGAACGCCGCCGCTGATGACGGTCCTGTACGAGAACGCTCTCGCGTCGCCGGCCGACCTCGAGGGCTTCCGGCTCGAGGGCGACGGCGCGACGTCGTTCCCGCTCGGCAGGCTGCGACTGGAGAGCACCCGGCCCGCGGCGGACGGGCAGGACGCGAACGTGGTCCTGTGGTGCCCGGAAGAGTTCCCGGCCGACGTCACCGTCGAGTGGGACTTCTGGCCGATCCGCGAGCCGGGCCTGTGCATCCTGTTCTTCCATGCCAGGGGACGTGCCGGCGAGGACATCTTCGACCTGCGGCCGCGCACCGGGCCGTACGACCAGTACCACCACGGCGATCTCGACACGTACCACGTCTCGTACTTCCGCCGGCGGTGGCCGGCCGAGCGTGCCTTCCACACCTGCAATCTCCGCAAGAGCTACGGGTTCCACCTCGTCGCGCAGGGCGCCGACCCGATCCCGGACGTCGCGGACGCCGAGGGCCCGTACCACCTGCGGCTGACCGTCCGGCGCGGCGAGGTCACTTTCGCCGTCAACGACCTGCCCAGCTTCACCTGGCGCGACGACAGCCCGCTGCCCGGCGGCAAACTCGGCTTCCGCCAGATGGCCCCGCTGATCGGCGAATACGCCGGCCTGCGCGTCACCACTGCCTGACGCTGCGATCGCACGCGGGCAGCGACCGGTCTCTGACAAACGCTTTCCCAAGCCTTGACATTGAGACGATTCAACCATACGGTCACATCACTTTTTCGCCCGAAGCAAGGCAGGAACCGGCATGAGCACAGGGTGGGCCCTCAAGCTGTACGGCGTGACGGACGAGGTCGTCTGGACGATCAAGCTGAACGCGCTGTGGATCCTGTTCACACTGGCCGGCGGCATCGCACTGGGTATCGGCCCGGCTACGCTCGCCGCATATTCCCTCGCCAGACGTCGGTCATCCGATGAATCGTTTCATGCCTTTCCCGCTTTCCGTACCGCGTTCCGCCAGGAGTTCCGGCGCGGCACGCTCCTGGTACTGCCCCTGGCCGTGGCCGCCGTCGTCCTGATCGGCAACTACCTGTACTTCGCCGCGCTCGGGGCCGCACTCCCCCGGCTCACCAGCCTGATCGCGCTCGTCGTCCTCGGGCTGATCGCCGGTTACGCGTTCCCGATGGCCGTGCACTACGACCTCGGCGTCCGCATGTTGTTGCCCAAGGCATCGCTGGTCGCGCTCGCGCGGCCCGCGTCGTCCCTGGTCCTGTTGTTCGTCGCGGTCTCGATCGCCTACCTGTCGGTCAGGTTCCCGGTCTTCGGGTTCGTGCTCGCCGGTGGCGCCTGGATCCGGCTCGACACCTGGCTCTGCCTGCGCTTCTTCGCCGAGAACGACGCGCGCCTGGAACTGAAAGGGAACCAATGACCATCCTCTCCCGACGGCGGATCGCCGTCGCCGCAGTCACGACGGCACTGCTCGCCGCCTCCGCCTGTTCCGGCGGTGGCGACGACAAGGGCAGCGCCGCCACCAGCAACGAACTGACGGTGATGGCGCCGTTGTTCGGCACCGCGCCCGATCCCAACGGCGAACTGCAGCAGGCGGTCGAGAAGCTGATCGGCAAGAAGCTCCAGATCACCTGGGTGCCGAACGCGGAGTACGGCGACAAGTCGAACGTCACGCTCGCCTCGGACAAGATCCCGGACGTCATGGTGGCCAACGAGAAGAGCCCGTCGTTCGTGAAGGCGGCCGAGGCCGGCGCGTTCTGGGACCTGACCGGCAAGCTCGACAAGTACCCGAACCTGAAGCCTGCCAACGAGCAGACCGCCAAGAACTCGCAGACCAACGGCAAGACGTACGGCATCTACCGGGTCCGGCCGCTGCTGCGTTCGGGCATCGTGATCCGCAAGGACTGGTTGGCCAAGCTCGGTCTCAAGGAGCCGGAGACCGTCCAGGACCTGTACAACGTCGCGAAAGCGTTCACCGAGAAGGACCCGGACGGCGACGGCAAGAAGGACACCTACGGCCTGATCATCCCGAAGTGGCCCGGCAACTACGCCAGCGCCAGCCCGTACGACGTGATCGAGACCTGGTTCGGCGCCCCGAACGGCTGGGGTGAGCGCGACGGCAAGCTGGTGCCGGGCTTCGACACCCCGGAGTTCCTGAAGGCCAACGAATGGCTGCGCGGCTGGGTCAAGGAAGGCCTGGTCAACCCGGACTTCGCCACCCTGGACAGCGCGAACTGGAACGACCCGTTCGTGCAGGGCAAGGGCGGCATGATCATCGACGTCAACGTCCGGGCGACCCAGCTCCTCGACCTGTTCAAGGAGAAGAACCCGAAGGACTTCGACAAGGTCACGCTGGTCGGCAACCTCAAGGGCCCGGACGGCGAGAAGCACTCGTACCCTTTCACCGGCTACAACATGGTGATCGCGATCTCGAAGCAGCACGTGCGCACCGAGGAGCAGCTCGACGACGTCCTGAAGACGCTGGACAAGCTCGAGTCCAAGGAGGGCTCGATCCTGCTCACCAACGGCATCGAGGGCCGCAACTTCAAGGCCGAGGGCGAGTACGCCGTGCCGATCAATCAGGACGACCCGAAGGTGAAGGCGATCCAGAACGACGTCGACAAGGGCTTCATCCAGCTCGGTACCCGCGCCTCGGTCGGACTCGGCGCGTACGCGCTGCGGCCGAACGACGAGGCGAGCCGCAAGATGCGGGAGAAGTTCGACGTACTGATGAACGAGGACCTGAAGACCGCGGTGTTCAACCCGGCGCTCAGCATCATCGCGCCGACCGCGGTGGCAAAGGGCCAGACGCTCGACACGATCATCCCGGACGCGCGGATCAAGTACCTGTCCGGCGCGATCACCGAGGACCAGCTGAAGGCGCAGATCAAGCGCTGGTACGACAGCGGTGGCACGGACATCGTCAAGGAGGTCAACGACCTTTCCACGAAGGCCGGCGGCTGACGGATGGCCACCGATCTGGTGCCGGAGGTGGTGCAGCCGGCCGCCGACTCCCCGCGGCCGGCCTCCACCTCGAAGCGCACACGACGCCGGCCGCGGAGCCTCGTCCGCGACCTGATCCGCTACCGCTGGCTGTACCTGTTGCTGCTGCCCGGCCTGGTGTACTTCGCGGTGTTCAAGTACCTGCCGATGTACGGCCTGCACATCGCCTTCAAGGACTACGTGCCGTTCCTGGGCTACTCGGGCAGTGAGTGGGTCGGGCTGAAGCACTTCCAGGAGCTGTTCACCGGACCGGACTTCGGCCGGCTGTTGTTCAACACTCTGCTGCTCGCAGTGCTGACGATCGTCTTCGTCTTCCCGGCGCCGATCGTGGTCGCGCTGCTGCTCAACGAGCTGCGGGTCAACGTGCTGAAGCGCTCCGTGCAGTCGCTGGTCTACATTCCGCACTTCCTGTCGTGGACAATCGTCGCGTCGCTGACCTATCTGCTGTTCTCGGTCGATTTCGGCGTGATCGCGAACTGGATCCACGGGATCGTCGGCGGGCAGAAGACCGACTACGTCGCGCAGGCGGCGTGGTTCCGGCCGCTGATCGTGCTGCAGCTGCTCTGGAAGCAGACGGGCTGGGGCACGATCATCTACCTGGCCGCGCTGGCCGGCGTGGACTCGCAGCTGTACGAGGCGGCCCGGGTGGACGGCGCCGGACGCTGGCGGCAGTTCTGGCACATCACGCTGCCGGCGATCCGGCCGACGATCGTGGTGATGGCGATCCTCACGTCCGGGCACCTGATGGACTCCGGGTTCGAGCAGATCTGGCTGATGACGACCTCCTTGAACCGTGACGTCGCGGACGTGTTCGACACGTTCGTCTACTACATCGGCATCACCCAGGGCTCGTTCAGCTACGCGACCGCGGTCGGTCTGTTCAAGGGCGTCGTCGGCGTCGTGCTGATCTTCGGCTCCAACCTGCTGGCCAAGCGGCTCGGCCAGCGCGGGCTCTTCTGATGGGAGCACTGATGAAACAACGGGTGCGGTACTACGACTCGGTCGGCAGCCGGGTGTTCGACGTACTGAACGTCCTGCTGCTGTCCGCGCTGGGCCTGGTGACGGTGCTCCCGCTGCTCTACGTACTCGCGGGGTCGTTCGCCAGCGAGTCCGAGATCAGCTCGCGGCCGTTCTTCCTGTGGCCGCACAAGTTCGTCACCGACACGTACCACTACATCTTCTCCACCGACACGTTCGTCCGCGCGTTGCTGACCACGGTCGCGGTGACCGCGGTCGGCACGGTGATCCAGTTGGTGCTGACCCTGACCATGGCCTATCCGCTGGCGAAGCGGTTCCTGCCGGGGCGGGCGCTGGTGCTGAACCTGGTCATCTTCACGCTGGTGTTCAGCGGCGGCATGATTCCGACGTACCTGGTGGTCCGGGACCTCGGGCTGCTGGACAGCTACTGGGCGCTGATCCTGCCGCTGGCGATCAACCCGTTCTACCTGATCGTCGTGAAGAGCTTCTTCCAGGAGCTGCCCGAGGCGCTCGAGGAGGCGGCGCGGATCGACGGGTGCAACGAGCTGAACGTGTTCCTGCGGATCGTGCTGCCGTTGTCGAAACCGATCATCGCGACCTTCTCGCTGTTCTACGCGGTCGGCATCTGGAACGACTACATGTCGCCGCTGCTCTACATCGACGACAGCAAGAAGTGGACGCTGCAGATGATCGTCCGGCAGCTCACCGCCGCGAACGCGGACTCCGCGAACGTGCTGCAGCAACTGGAGACCGTGACGTTCCCGGAGCAGGGCCTGAAGTTCGCGGTGGTGGTGGTGGCGACGCTGCCGATCCTGTTCTTCTACCCGTTCCTGCAGAAGCACTTCGCGAAGGGCGTGCTGATCGGCTCGGTGAAGGAGTGACCACACTCAATTGGCTGGAAACCCCTTGCAGACAGGGCGTTTCCTGGGGTGTTCCGTGGCCGCGCGGAACGGTTGCCGATGGCACCCGGTTCGCGTTGGCCGACGGTACGCCGGTTCAGAGCTGGACGACTGCCGCGTGGCCGGACGGGTCGGTCAAGTGGTCCGCGCATGCGATCGGCCCTGCGGAGCAGCCGGAGTCGTCGTACGAGCTGGTGGTCGGGGAGCCGGCAGCGCCGCACAGGCCGGTCGAGGTGCAGCAGACCGGCGACGAGGTTCGAGTGACCTCTGGGGAGGTCAGTTGGACGTTGCGCAAGCCGCACCTGATCGCGTCGATCGAGTCCGGTGGCGAGGAGATCGTCCGCAACGTCCGGCTGGTCAGCCTCCGGCAGGACGGGCCCGAGCTGGGCGAGCCCCGCGAACAGACGACGGCGACTGTTGACAATCTTATCGTCGAGCAGGCCGGGCCGGTGCGGGCAGTCGTCAGGTTGAGCGGCAAGCACGGCAGTTGGCTGCCGTTCTCGGTGCGCTTGTACTTCTACGCCGGTGCTGCCGACGTTCGGATTGTCCACAACTTCACCTGGGACGGTGACCCGGACCGGGACTTCCTCGCCGGCCTGGGGCTCAGCGCGGACGTGGTGATGCGCGACGAGCCCCACAACCGCCACATCCGTCTGGCCGGCCCGTCCGGTTTCCTCACCGAGGCGGTCCGCGGCCTGACCGGTCTGCGGCGCGATCCCGGCGAGGAGGCGCGCCAACAGCAGGTAGCCGGCCGCGCTGTCACAGAGATCCCCAACCCGGAGGTGGCCGACCGTCTGCACCTCATCCCGCAATGGAACGACTACACCCTCGACCAGACCAGCGCGGACGGCTTCACGCTCAGGAAGCGCACCGGCGGAGGCCACGGCTGGGTCACCGTCCCGTCCGGCACCAGAGCACCCGGCTACGGGTACGTCGGTGGCGTCAGCGGCGGACTGGGTTTCGGCCTCCGGGACTTCTGGAAACTGCATCCGACCCGGCTGGACATCCGCAACGCGGCAACCGACCTCGCCACGGCGACGGTGTGGATGTGGTCGCCCAGCGCGCCGCCGATGGACGTGCGCTACTGGCACGACTCGATGGGCCAGGAGACGTACGCCGAGCAACTCGAAGGGCTCGAGATCACCTACGAGGACTACGAGCCCGGATTCGGCAACGCCCACGGCATCGCCCGCACCCACGAGCTGCGGCTCCGTGTCCACGACACGACACCCACGGCCGAGGAACTGTCCGAACACGTTGCCCTGCTGAACTCCCCCGGTCTGCTCACAGCCTCGCCCGCGCGCTTGCTTCAGGCAGGTGTGTTCGGCACCTGGAGCCTGCCCACCGCAGACCACCAGGACATCGAGGCCCGGCTGAACTTCCTCTTCCAGTACTACGTCAACCAGCGCGAGCAGCGTCGCTGGTACGGGTTCTGGGACTACGGCGACGTCATGCACACCTACGACGCCGACCGGCACACGTGGCGGTACGACGTGGGCGGGTTCGCGTGGGACAACTCGGAGCTCTCCCCCGACCTGTGGCTCTGGTACCAGTACCTGAGGACCGGCCGCGCGGACGTGTTCCGGTTCGCGGAGGCGATGACGCGCCACACCGGCGAGGTCGACGTACATCATCTAGGCCCCTGGAAGGGCCTGGGGTCGCGGCACAACGTGCAGCACTGGGGCTGCAGCTGCAAGCAGGTGCGGATCTCCAGCGCGATCTACCGACGCTTCTACTACTACCTGACCGCCGACGAGCGGACGGGCGATCTCCTGGACGAGCTCGCCACCGTCGACGAGACGTTCCTCGAAGTCGATCCACAACGCAAAGTCCGGCCCGACGTGTACTCCCCCGATCCGCACACGCTCTCGATCGAGCTCGGTGTGGACTGGGGTGCGCTGGCCGCCGCGTGGCTCACGCGCTGGGAGCGGCACGGGGACGAGCGAGCTCGGGCGCGGCTCCTCGGAACGATGTCCGACATCGCGTCGCTGCCGTACGGCTTCCTGACCGGCAGCGCGCGATTCGACCTGTCCACCGGGCGCTTCGACACCAGCAGGAACACGATCGCCGTCTCGCATCTCTCGAGCCTCTTCGGTCTCCCCGAGCTCTGTTCCGAGCTCATCGACCTGGACCTCGACGTACCAGGGTTCGAGAAGGCATGGCTCGACTACTGCCGGCTCTACCTGCTCTCGCCCGAGGAGCAGGCCGCGGAGCTCGGCCAGCCCTTGCAGGGCATCTCACTCGTCCAGGCGCACAGCCGGCTGGCGGCGTACGCCGCTGCTCGCACCGGTGACCCGGAGCTGGCCCGGCTCGCCTGGCGCAAGTTCTTCGTCGACGAAGGCGATCAGCTCAACCGCAATGCGATGCAACGCGAGACCGAATGGAAGACCACTCCGGTCGACGGCGGCCTGATGCCGGTCGACGAGGCCGCGTTCATCAGTACCAACGGCGCGTCGCAGTACGCGCTGGCAGCGATCCAGAACCTGTCCCTGATCCCGCAACACAGACCTGACAGAGGTGGCGCAGCATGGAGGTCTCCCGACGCACGGTCCTAGCAGGTATGGCCGCAGTACCTGCGGTGTCCCTGCTCGACAACATCCAACCCGCCGCGGCAGCCGAAGCCCCTGACGTCAGACTCAGCTGGCTCGAAGGCAAACCAACAACCGCAGCTGTCACCACCTGGGGCACGCCGTGGCCCAAGGGCGCCGTACCGGCGAACCAGTCCTTCGCGCTGAAGGCCGCCGACGGTGCCGACGTACCACTGCAGAGCTGGCCGACCGCCTACTGGCCGGACGGTTCCCTGAAGTGGAGCGCGCATTCGATCGCGGCGGAGACGCCGGCCGAGTCGTACACCCTCGGCCCTGGTACGCCGGCCGCGCCCGCACAGCCCGTCACCGTCGACGACGAGAAGCTGTACGTCGACGTGAACACCGGCGTGATCAAGGCCCGGATCCGCAAGAGCGGGACCGAGTTGATCAGCCACATCTGGCGCGGTGACGTGCTGATCGCGCACAAGGGCACGCTGGTCAACCTGAAGCAGGACAAGATCGCGGACGACGAGGACGGCGGCGCGGTCCGCGAGCGCTACGACAGCGACATCACCGGCGTCACCGTGGAGCAGTCGGGACCGGTGCGTGCCGTGATCCGGATCCAGGGCCGCCACAAGTCGAAGAAGGGCCTGACCTGGTTGCCGTTCTCGGTCCGGCTGTACTTCGTGGCGGGCGCGGAGAACGTCCGGATGGTGCACACGTTCGTGTACGACCGCGACGGGCAGAAGGACTACATCGCCGGGCTCGGGGTGCGGTTCTCGGTGCCGATGCGCGACGCGGCGTACGACCGGCACGTCCGGTTCGTCGGCGAGGGGCACGGCATGGTGTCCGAGGCGGTGCAGGGCATCACCGGGCTGCGCCGTGATCCGGGCGCGGTCGTCCGGGCGGCGCAGATCGCCGGCACGAAGCTGCCCGACCCGGCAACCTGGGACCAGCGGGTGACGACCCGGCTGAAGTGGATTCCCCAGTGGGGCGATTACTCGCTGAGCCAGTTGAACGCCGACGGCTTCACGGTGAAGAAGCGGACCGCCAAGGGCCGCGGCTGGATCTCGGTCGACCAGGGCAAGCGGGCGTCCGGCCTCGGGTACGTCGGTGGCGTCAGTGGCGGATTCGCCTTCGGACTCAGGGATTTCTGGCAACGGCACCCGACCCAGCTGGACATCCGGAACGCGGCGGGCGACGACGCCGAGGTGACCGTCTGGCTGTGGTCGCCCGCGGCCGGCGCGATGGACACGCGGTTCTACCACGACGACATGGGCGAGGACACCTATCCCGAGCAACTGGACGCCCTCGAGATCACCTACGAGGACTACGAGCCCGGTTTCGGTACGCCGTACGGCATCGCCCGGACGTCGGAGCTCACGTTCTGGGCGCTGGCGGCGACACCGACCGCCGCACGGCTCGGGGACCTGGCGGACCAGGTACGGACGCCCCCGCAGCTGATCAACCCGGTGGATCACCTGGTGTCGGCGAAGGTCTTCGGCGGTCTGTTCACGCCGGTGGACCGGTCGGTGCCGGCCAAGAAGGCGATCGAGGACCACCTGGACTTCCTGTTCGACTACTACCGCGGGCAGGTGGAGTCGCGGCACTGGTACGGGTTCTGGGACTACGGCGACATCATGCACACGTTCGACGAGGACCGGCAGGTCTGGCGGTACGACGTGGGCGGGTATGCCTGGGACAACTCGGAGCTGTCCCCGGACCTGTGGCTCTGGTACGCCTTCCTGCGCTCCGGGCGCGCCGACATCTTCCGGTTCGCGGAGGCCATGACGCGGCACACCGGCGAGGTCGACGTCTATCACCTGGGTCAGTGGGCCGGCCTGGGCACGCGGCACGGCGTACAGCACTGGGGCGACAGCGCGAAGCAGCAGCGGATCAGTACTGCGGCGTACCGGCGGTTCTACTACTACTTGACGGCTGACGAGCGTACTGGCGACCTGCTGTCGGAGCTGGTCGACTCCGACCGGACGTTCCTGGTGCTGGACCCGTTGCGGAAGATCAGGACCGAGCCGTACACACCGGACCCGCACGCGCTGTCGATCGGCCTCGGAACGGACTGGAGCGGCCTGGCGGCGGCCTGGCTGACCGAGTGGGAACGGCAAGGCCCGAAGGCCGCGGTGGCGAAGGCCAAGCTGCTCGGGACGATGGAGACGATCGGGGCGATGCCCAACGGATTCGTGACCGGCAGCGGGCTCTACGACCTGGACACCGGACGCTTCGCACCGGTGACCGAGAAGATCGTCAGCGTCTCGCACCTGAGCGCCATGTTCGGCGAGGTCGAGATCTGCGCGGAGCTGATCGACCTGGTGGACATGCCCGCGTTCGAGGCCGCGTGGCTGCAGTACTGCCGGCTGTTCAACGCCACCCGTGCCGAACAGACCGCCGAGTGCGGGGCGTACTTCGGCAACCTGATCCTGCGGCAGGGCCATGCGCGACTCACGGCGTACGCCTCCGTCCGCCTGAACCGCGACGACCTGGCGACCCGCGCCTGGAAGGAGTTCTACACCGGTGACGGCTACGCGCCGACGCTGCCCTGGTCCGCCGAGGACGTCACCACGACACTCAACCCGACCAAGTCCGCCAAGTGGGTGTCCACCAACACCACCGCCCTCTACGGCCTGTCCGCGATCCAGACCCTCGCCCTGGCCGGAGACCGGATCACGAATCCGTAGGCAACTTTTCGCCCGCCGGCGGCATCTTGCAGATATCTGCACGAGCTGTGCCGGAGGGGGAACAAGATGCTGAAACGTCGTACGGCGGCCTGCGCGACGGCGGGCGTGCTGGTTGTACTCGTCGCTGGTT
>DASXXB010000214.1:0-1976 GCA_036503355.1 Kribbella sp.
GGCCACCCATCCCGAAACCCCGTGGGAGAACGAATCGCCGTCGTAGATCACGTCGTCCCAGCGAAGCACCACGCGGGACTCGGTCGCCCAGTCCCCGAGGTCGGCCGCCAGCTTCCGGAACCCGGGCACGTCCTCGGCCGCAGCCAGCCGGAACAGCATGGTCTCAACCGCAACACCGGAGGAGATCGCGCTGGGGACGACGGTGGCGTCGAACGAGAGCGAACCGCCGACAGGCGTGGGTTCGCCGGTGATGGTCGTGTCCCAGCCGGTCAGGTTCTGGTCCGCGGTGAGAACGGCACCGGCCGTTTCCGTGTAGATGTCGTGAGCCGGCTGCGCTCCGCTGATCGCCAGCCAGCCCGTCGGGACGGAAGCGAGCAGGCCGGCCCGGGCCGCGGTGTCGATGCCCTCGTGTGCAGGAGACAGGAGCGGTACGTCGGCAGGCTCCAGTGCACCGACCGCGAGCCGCGTCGGCAGTTCGCCGGGGCGGGCGGCCGCGGCGACGTCGGCACGGACGAAGGCGCGCGACGCGAAGTCGGCGTACACCTCGGCCGGCCACGGGAGCGCAGTACGAAGCTGGTCGACCGACACCGGGCGCGTCGGGTCGTCGTGCAGCGGGCGCCACTCGTCGTCGCCGTGGCGCTCGTCGGCAGGGCGGCTGTCCAGCAGGTTGAGCAGCGAGAACTCGTTCTCCAGGCCGAGTACGACGACCGCATCCGGAGCCGCGAGCGCGTTCACCGCCGCCAGACGTTCCGTCCACGAGAGGTCCGCGCTGTCGTACCCGAGCACCCGGTCCAGGCCGTCCGAGGCGATGATCATGTCGTACGGCGCGGTCTGCAGGCCGTCGAGCGCGCCTGCGATCACCTGCAGGCACGGGCCGAAGTCCTCGCCCAGCTGCTGCGCGTCCGCGACCGACCGAACCAGGATCGTGACGTCCGCCGAGTGCGCGAGCACCGACTCGATCAACTGCGGCGCGTGCGGCCCGAGGATCAGTGTGCGCCGGTTCGCGGGGACGACATCGGTCAACAGGGCCGCCAGAGCAGGCCGCGGCGTCGTGCGATCGGTCCACGGCTGCATCTCCCCGCGGACCACCTGAACTTCAGACACGGTCTCTCCAATCGAACAGCGACCGCAGTTCCGCGGGCGGCATCATCCAGGGCTTGCCGAGTTCCAGGTCCGTGGTGGCACGGGCTGCCTCGAGGTCGATCGACTTGCCGAGCATCTCCGGCCAGAGGCGCTCGATCCGGCTCTGCCCGCCGAACAACGGGTTCTCGCCGTCCATCTCCATCGGGTCGCCGTACACGGCCGGCTCGCAACCGGCGGCGATGCCGTAGAAGATTGCCGTCGACAACCGGTTCGCCGCGACCCGCTTGTGCTTGCGGAGCTCGGCCAGCTGCTTGAACAGGAAGCGCCGATCGGTCCCCTCGTAGGAGAACCCGCGCCGCCCGAACGACACCACCCGGAAGCCGGCGTCCTCGTAGAACCCGCGGACCTCGGGGCGGTCGTACTCCGTGTAGTACAAGCTGAACGTCACCGGACCGGGTTCGGTCTCGCGGATCTCGTCGATCAGCCGCTGGTGGTCGCCGTGGATCTTGCCGCCTTCCCACCCGTGGAACAGGAACCAGAGCGTGCCCTCCCGCTCCGGCTCCTCTTCGGGCGAAGGCTCGAGCTCCATCAGGTAGAGGAACGGCGCACCGATGCTGTGGTAGTTGCGCCGCCCGAGCGAATGCCCGCGACGGCGTGGCGCATCGCTCCAGGTGAACCGCCACGCACCGTCGTAGAACTCGTGCACCGGGTTCCACCCGCAGCCGATGTTCCACCCGTGCTGCAGGTATCCGCGCAGCCGCGGCGGGTGGTCGAAGTCGAACCCGGCGTACCGGGACAGGATGTGCGTCTGACCGTAGTAGTGGTTGTGGTGATGCATCAGCGCACCTCGACGTGCAGAGTGCCGGCATGGGGTCGGACGGCGAGCGCGTGCG
>DASXXB010000215.1:0-12186 GCA_036503355.1 Kribbella sp.
GCGGCGCGCTGAACTGCGGCAAGGCCGAGCCGTCGCAGTCCGGCGCGGTCAGCCACGGCTGCCCGTCGGCCCTGTTCCGCGGAGTCCGCATTCTCAACACCACCCAGGAGGCCGGCCGGTGACCGCCGTACAGCTCACGCCGCAGGACACCGTCGAGCGGGGCCTCGCCCTGGCCGCGGCCGAGGGCGCCGACGGCTGCGTCGTCCTCGTCGCAGAGACCTCCAGCACGAACCTGCGCTGGGCGAACAACACCCTGACCACGAACGGCGCGATGCGCGGGTCGAGCGTGACCGTGATCGCGACCGTCAGCTCCGGCGAGGGTACGGCGGCGGGCGTCATCGGCCGCTCGTCCGTCACCGAGGACACGCTCCGCGACATCGTCTCCGCGGCGATCGCCACCGCCCGCGCCGCGGGCCCGGCCGAGGACGCGCGGCCGCTCGTCGACGGTACGGCGTCCCCGGACTGGGATCTGGAGCCGGAGGAGACGACCGTCGGCGTCTACGAGAAGTTCGCGCCGTCGCTGGGTGAGTCGCTGAAGCGGGCCGCCGCCGAAGACCGCCGCCTGTACGGCTTCGCGAACCACGAGGTCACGACGCTGTACGTCGGCTCCTCGGCGGGCCTGCGACTGCGCCAGGCACTCCCCCGCGGGTACGTCTCCTCGACCGGCAAGGTGAATGCCCATTCGGCCTGGGTGGGTACGGCGACCCGTGACTTCACCGACGTCGACGCGCAAGCGTTGGACACCGAATTGACCCGGCGCCTCGGCTGGGCTGGGCGGACCGTCTCGGTGGACGCCGGGCGGCACCCGACGATCCTGCCGCCGGCGGCGGTCGCGGACCTGATGACGTACCTGTACTGGCAGCTCGACGGCCGGGACGCGTTCGAGGGCCAGACCGTGTTCTCGAAGACCGGCGGTGGCACCCGGATCGGCGAGACCCTGTCGTCGCAGCCGGTGACCCTGCACTCCGACCCGGCGCTCGCCGGTCTGGAGGCGTTCGCGTTCGCGGTGGCACGCTCGTCCGGTGGCTCGTCGAGCGTGTTCGACAACGGCCTCACGTTGGCCGCGACTGACTGGATCCGCGGCGGGAAGCTCGAGAACCTGATGACCAGCCGCTTCACCGCGGACCTGATCGACGTACCGACCGCCACGCCCGGCATCGACAACTACGTGCTCTCCGTCGACGGTGGCAGCGGTACGACGGACGACCTGGTGGCCGGGCTCGACAACGGGCTGCTGGTGACCTGCCTGTGGTACATCCGGGTCGTCGACCCGCAGACGCTGCTGCTTACCGGCCTGACCCGCGACGGCGTCTACCTGGTCGAGAACGGCGAGGTCACCGGCGCCGTCAACAACTTCCGGTTCAACGAAAGCCCCGTCGACCTGCTGGCCCGCTTCACTGCCGCCGGCGCCACCGTGCCGTCGTTCTCCCGGGAGTGGGGCGACTACTTCTCCCGCACCGCAACCCCACCACTCCTGATCCCCGACTACAACATGTCCAGCGTAAGCCAGGCGAACTAGGCGCTACTTGGACAGCGCCACGCGCCACATCAGGCGCTGTTCTTCCTGGTACGGCGTGAGCTCGTCGAGGGTCCAGTTCTCGGCGAGCTCACCGACCAGCTCCTCGCCGAAGAACCGGCCGACGAACCCGTCGTGTACGGACAGCCCGCCCGGCAGCTGCTGCCAGTGCTGCGAACACGGATCGTCCGTCGACCACACGGCGTACACGAAAACGCCGCCCGGCCGTAACACCCGGTGGATCTCGCCGACGAGTGAGCGCAGCTCGGACGGCGAGAACGCCATGTTCAGCAGGAGGTTCGCGAACACCGCGTTCACCGTCGCGTCCGCCGGCGGCAACGGATCCCGTACGTCGTGCAGCGCGGCGGTCACCCGGTCGTCCAGCCCCTCACGCTGCGCAGCGTGCCGCAACTGGTCGAGCGCGGTCTCGCTGAAGTCGGTCGCGTGCACGCTGAATCCCTGCCTGGCCAGGAAAAGCGCATCCCGCCCGTGCCCGGACCCGAGCTCCAGGACGTCGTCGATGCCCGCGGCACCGAACAACTCAGCCGCCCGCTGCGCCGCGCCCGACGGCTCCGGCCCGTACAGCTGCGCCTCGCGCGCGTACGCCGAATCCCAACGCTCCTGCTGAGCCCTCGCAAGCTCGACATGCCCAGTGTTCCCTGTGTGCATCGTGCTGCTCCCCGTGTTCGTCACACCGACCTGGACGATCGACAGACCGCAGCAGCCTACGTCAGAACCCCGGGTGGACGCACTCAAGCGGTGTGCAGGGGGTTCGGGACGGTGCCTGTGGTGGGGATGGGCGGTCGGGTGTCCAGGTCGGTGTAGCCGAGGGTCAGGCGGTAGCCGTTGAGCGGGTAGCGCAGGAAGGTCGGTCCTGTCAGAGCCGTGGCTGCGAGGCGGTCGGCGTACTCGGGGTGGGCTCGGCTGTAGAGGTCCACCTCGGCGCGGACGAGGCCCCAGAAGATGCTTTCCGGGATCAGGTTCTGCGCGGCGAGGGGGTTGAGGACGCCGAGGAGGAGTGCGTCTACGACGTACTGGCGGAGGATGGGCCAGGGTTTGCGGGGCAGGACTCTCGTGTGGGAGTCGGGTTCGGGGCCTCGGGCAAAGATGGGGTCGGTGGAGATGTTGATGTCGTCGACCAGGTCTTTGATCGTCAGGCGGGTGGGTAGGCCGTTGGGGTGGCAGATGATCGCGAGGTTTTCGCCGTGGGGATTGACCGTGATGCCGTAGTGGTGGAGTAGGTGGAGCAGCGGACGGAGGATGGTGGCCAGCAATGCGCTGAGCCAGGTCTGTGGGTCGGTGCCGCTGCGGGCGATCGCCTCGGCCGCGAAGCCGGGGTGCAGTACGGCGGCCAGCGGCCACGCCGGCTCCCCGTCCTGCAACCGCGGGTCGAGGGGATCGCGCCAGATGCAGCCGAGCGTTTCGGTCCACTGGTACGGGATGCCGGCGTGCGTGGACAGCTGCGGGTGCGGCACGGTGACGGACGCGACTTCACCAAGCAGTTCCGTGCCGGACAGTGTCTCGTCGCGGGACCAGATTCCGCGCAGCCATTGCGTGATCATCGGGGCCGCGAGTGTGCAATGCGACGGGATGCCGCGGTAGACCGAGGTGTTCAGGATCTTCAGGGGAAGCTTGACCTGGAAGCGCGACGGGTTCGAGATGTTGACCATCGTGCGGATCGACTGCGTCGGCAGGTACTCGTCCGGGCTCTCCCCCAGGACGACGATCTCGCCACGAGCCAGCTCCCGCGCCCACTGCGTGCGGATGACGTGGTCCAGTTGCCACGGGTGGCACGGCAGCCACACGTACGCGTCCGGATCGTCCAGCTTGGCCCGGAACTCCTGCACGGTCGGTGGTTCCAGCTCCCGTGCGATGACGGCGTGCTCGGAGAGGTCCGGCGTACCGCGGAACTCGGCGAGCCCTCGTCGTACAGCCAGCCAGACCAAGTGCAGCGGCGTACGAGCCTCTGGGGCGTAGCGCTCGCTATCAGCAGCGGAGAAGCCCAGCCGGCCCTTGTTGGCTACCAAGAGCGGGTGGCCGGTCAGGTGTCCTTCGAGCCGGCTGTGGTGCAGGTCGAGCAGTTCGGCGGGAGGCACAGCAGTGGATGCCATCCGTACGTCGGCGGCGAGCGTGCTGGTGAGCTCCGCGACGTACCCGGCCACTGTGGGGCCGTCCACGTTCAGTACGTCGGCAGCGTCGACGAAGAACTGGATCGGGTCGGTGGCGGCCTCGCTCTCGTCGTTGCCGAGGATGCCGGCAGTGGTACGCCGGATGGACGCCGGATCGACCCGCCAGCTCCCGAACGCTCCACGCGTGGCCTCGAACGCGTAGGACACCGCGCCGAGGTCCAGCCTGTTCTCGACCGGTTCCAGCAAGCCCTCCGTGCAGAACTGGGAGATGAGCTTGGCCAGCAGTTCCGACGAACAGCGGTCCCAGGCGCTCATCCGGGGATCGCAAACGTCGTGTACGCCGTGGACTTGGGCAACCGGTACACCTCTCGGCCGGCCACACTGTTCAGGATCGTCGCGTTGCGGACCGCACCGATCCCCAGGTCAGGTGCAGCGACGCCGTGACTGTGCAGGTCCGCGTTCGCCACGAACAGCCGCCCCTCCAAAGTGCCCTGCACGCTGTGGTTCCGGCTGATGACCCAGCGACCGGCGGCGTCGTGCTCGATCTGCGACTGCAGGGACTCAAGGAAGGGCAGCGGACGGTTGCGGTAGCCGGTAGCGGCTACGACGGCGCCGGTGGTGTGCTGGAAGGTCTTGCCGCTGTCGGCGTGCAACATGGTCAGCTCGAGACCGTCCGCACGAGCGACCGCTGACACGACACCGACGCCGACCTGCAGCTCGGCCGGAGCGGCGGTCAGGTCCCGCGCGTAGAGGAGGTCGTGGATGTCCTCGAGAGTCTCCGACGAGATGCCCTTGTAGTGGCGCCACTGGTCTTTCACCAGCTGATCGCGCACACGCTCGTCCAGTGCATGGAAGTAGTCGACGTACGACGGTGTCGTCATCTCCAGCACGAGCTTCGAGTAGTCGAGCGGTGTGAACGCCGCCGTACGGGTCAGCCACGACACCGCCGGACCGTCAGCGCGGAGCAGGTCCAGGAAGCACTCCGCACCCGACTGTCCCGAGCCAACCACTGTCACGTGACCTGTACGCAGCAGGTCGTCCCGACGGAACAGGTAGTCCGCAGAGTGCGTGAACCGCTCAGCAGGCAGCCCAGCCAAGGCAGCGGGTACCGACGGCTCGGTGCCGACGCCAACGACCAGGTGCCGTGCCTCGAACTGCTCAACGCTCGCACCGCGCTCCACAGTCAGCTCGAACGCCGAACCGTTCCAGACAGCCGACCGCACGTGATGACCGAAGTGCAGCGAGTCCAGCTGGGCAGCACACCACCGCAGGTACGCCTCGTACTCCCGGCGCGTCGGGTGGAACTTCTCCCGGACGTAGAACTGGTACAGCCGGTCGTTGTCGCGCAGGTACGACAAGAACGACAGGTGGTGCGTCGGCTCCACCAGCGATACGAGGTCCGCCAGGAACGACACCTGAAGCATCGCGTCCTCGAACATCAGGCCGCGATGCCAGGTGAACTCCGGCCGGCTGTCGAACACCGCCAGCCGTACGTCCTCCACACCGTCCGCCAGCGCGGCGAGTCCGAGGTTGAACGGCCCGCAGCCGATCGCGATCACGTCGTACATCTCATGCCTCCTGCACGGTCCGGGTCCGGACCATCAGTGCTGCTGTCTTCTCGGGCAGCTGTAGCTCCCCGTGCTGGACAAAACCTGCCGCCGCGAACGCCTTGACGGAGGGCGTGTTCTCGATGTCCGGCTCGGCAACGACTCGCGTACAGGCCGGCTCGGACCGCAGGACCGTGTCGGCGACCGTGGCGAGCAGCCGGCGCCCCAGTCCCCTGCCGACGCGCGTGCCGTCACCGATCGCGACATGGACGCCCCGGTCCTCGTCGTCGTACGGGTAGTACTGCGACAGCCGGTCGTGCCGGACGCGGTACAGCTCGACGTACGCGAACTCCTCGGTGTCCAGCGTCACGACGTACGGCCTGGAGTGCTCCCCCGCTGCCTGCTGCTCGATCTCTTGTGCCCAGCGCTCCACCGACCAGCCTTGGTGCCACCAGCGCCGGACATGCGGCTGCGCCATCCACAGTGCGATCCGCGGGGCATCGGAAGCGTCTGCCGGCCGCAGGACGAACGACGTCACCGGAGCGGGTTCGGGATGTCGAGGTAGACCGACTGTGCGTCCAGCGGCGCGACGACCTCGTCGATTCCGCGCAGCCGGGTCAGCATGTTCGCCTTGCACGGCAGGGTTTCCGCCTCGAGCCACCTGCGTGCCAGACGGTCGCCGTCGGGACCAGCTGACTTCAGCAACGGCAGAGCGAGCGTCAACCGGTCGCGCACGACGCCGAGCAGCTCACTCTCGTCCGCGATCCCGTCCGCCGCCAGACAGCCCACCACAGCCAGTGCCTGATTGTGCAGCAGGTAATAGGTCAGTCGATCGTCGACAATCGGGTCGTCGACAACCGCGAGTGTCGACTCCGGGAGTCCGGTGATTGTCAACAATCCACGCAGGTACGACGACGCGAGGTAGTACCCCTGGTTGTCGCGATAGGCGCCGCCCCTGATCTGCCCCGCACCGTCCAGCCGGACCAGCGTGTTCTGCTGATGCGCTTCGAGCCCGATGCCCGTCTCGGCGTACAGGTGCAGCATCGGGACCAGGACGTTGTCGATGTACGAGGCCGTCCAGCCAAGGGGATCCTCGGCAGCGAAGGCGCTCAGCCGACTCACACCGCCCGGACGCGGCGCGACCAGACCGGCCAAACACGCATAACTGTTGACGTCCGCCGGCACTTCGCGGACAGCGACGTCAAGACCGGTCAACGTCGGTCCACCTTCGTCAAGAGCGACCCACGCCGGGTCGCGGACGATCGTGAACCGCGGGTGCGCGGTCGCCGTGCCCGCGTTGTACGCCGCATCGAGCAGCCGATTGATCTCGAGACCGCGCCGCAGCTCGGTCGGCGTCGACTCCCGCCGCGAGTTCGTGATCCGCAGGCCGAGCGACAGCTTCAGCATCACCGGCAGATCCGGATGGAACACGGTGCGCAGGCTGGACGTCGGGTACCACTGCGCGCCCCCAGGTCCCAGTGCCTTCACCCGGCCCGCAGAGATCAGCGAAGCGACGCGGGGCCGCTGCAGCACCGACGCGGCCTGCCACGGGTGGGCCGGGATCAGCACCCGGCCCGCCGACGGGGTGATACCGGCCAGCGCGCCCATCAGCTGCACGGCGTCCAGTCCCTGCAGCGAGGGCGCGCCGGCCACCTGGTCCGACGACACCAGTTCGGCGTCGGCTTCGAACCAGTGCACCGCAAAACGGCCTCCGAGCTCCGGCGAGTACGCCGCCAGCTCGTCGCCGCCCAGTCCGTCCCGGCTCTTCGGCGCCGGGTGGTTCAGGTGCCCGAACAGCAGCGCCTGCTCGAGTTCGAGGAAGCGTCCCGGACCCCGCGGCCCGTCGGCCTGGTCCACGAAGAGTGCAACATTGCGCACCGACTCCGCCGTACGGGCGGCCAAGTCGTCGACCTCGGCCGGATCGGCGTCCGCGGACAACGTCCGCACCAACGCCTCCGGTGCCGGCGGAACCCCGTCCAGCAGTACGTCGGTGAACTGGTGCAACCCGGTCCGCGACGCGTGCTCGACCCGTGCCGTCACCGTCGACCCGCCGACGTCGAATGTCAACAATCCGACAGCGACCGGGACAGATGCCTCCCGGGTGTAGCACCGCAGGATCGCGTTCAGGTGCGCCCCGACTGCAATGCTCACGCTGCTCCCTCGCCGGTCAGGACGTCGAGGCCGGTGGCCACGACCTGGTCGAGCAGGTCCTCGATGTCCGCCGCGGTCGCGTTCGGGTTCAGCAGCGTGAGCTTCAGCGCGACCGTCGCCGGGCGCCCGCCGCGCGCCGGCAGCTTGGTCCGGCCGATCAGCACCCGGCCGGACGTCAGCAACCGGCGCCGGACCTCGCCTTGGAGGGCGTCCGAAGCAGGACCGTCCGGACCGGCGACCCGGAACAGCACGGTGGTCAGGGTTACCGGCGCCAGCAGCTCGAGGTTGCTGTCGGCAACGATCCGGGCCGCGGCGGCGTGCGCGAGCTCATGGCAGGCGTCCAGCATCCTCCCCAGACCGGCCCTGCCGTACGCCGTGAGCGTGGTGGCAACCTTGACCGCGTCCGGACGGCGCGTGGTCTGCAGGCTGCGGCCGAGCAGCCCGTCCAGCCCGGAGTCGATGTCGTCGGCCGGATTCAGGTAGTCCACCGAGCGGTCGAACGCGGCGAAGCGGTTCCGGTCCGCCACCAGCAGCACGCTCGTCGCGGCCGGTTGCCAGCCGATCTTGTGCAGGTCCAGCGTCACCGAGTCCGCCAGCGCCACGTCCGCGAGCAGCGGCGCCAGCCGGTCCGAGAACAGCGCCCCGAACCCGTACGCCGCATCGACGTGCAGCCACGCGCCGTACTCCCGGGCCAGGGCCGCGATCGGCGCGATCGGGTCGATCGATCCGAAGTCCGTCGTACCGGCGGTCGCGATCACGGCGACCGGCGTACGGCCGGGCTTGGCGAGTTCGTCGGCGAGTACGTCGGTGCGCATCCGGAAGTTCTCGTCGGAGGCGATCGTGATCGCGGCCTCCTCGCCGAGCCCGAGCGCGGCGCAGGCGCGCTGCACCGAGAAGTGCGCGAGTTCGGAGCAGAACACGACCGGCCGGTCGAGTCCCTGCAACCCGTTCCGCCGTACGTCGACACCGGCCGCGGCGGCTGCGCTGTCGCGCGCGATGAGGACCGCGAGCAGGTTCGAGATCGAGCCGCCGGGCGTCAGCACGCCGTCCGCCTGTGGTCCGAAGCCGGCCAGCGTGGCCAGCGCCCGCACCACCCACTGCTCGATCGCCAGCGTCGCGGGACCGGAGTCGTAGGTGTCCATCGAGGCATTGCTCGCCGACGCCAGCGCGTCCGCGTCGACCGCGACCTGCAGGACCGGCGGCTGCAGGTGCGCGGCCGCGTGCGGGTGACTCAGGTCGATCCCGTGCTCGTCGAGCAGGCCCCCGATCAGGTCGAGCGCGGCGGACTCCCCCACGCCGGTCGGCGGCACCCGCGGCTCACCGAGGACCTCGGCGGCGCGCCGCAGTACCGCTCCCGGCGAACCGTGCGGCAGCGGTCCGCGCTCACGGTCCGACACCGTCGAGGCCAGCGGCCAGCGCGCGGTGAACGGAGCGTGGACGGATGCGGGTGGAGCGGTCACGGCGCTGAGGCGCGCGGGCTGCGACATCCAGTTTCTCCCGGAGAAGTTGTCGAGTAAGGCAACCCTTACTAAGGCAGACCTTACTTTCGTCCGGCTCACTCACCGTGTCAACCCGGCCACCCGCGACGTGAACATCCTCACGATCCGATGCAACGCAATCCCCGCCCCGTGCATCTCACTCATCAACGGCAGGCGAAGGGGGATCCGCGATGACGAGTCTGCGCGAGCTGTACATCCGTGGTGGGGTGCAAATGGTCGCGGCGGTCGTCGTGATCGTGGGCGGGATCGGCTGGATCGCCGGCTGGCGGTACGGGCACGGGCTGGTCACGCTGGGGCTGGCCGCCTACGTGTGCTCGCTGTTTCGCCGGCGACGAGGCAAGGGTTGGCATTCCTCACTGGCGTACTACGACGCCCAGCACGCCACGAAGAGCTTCAAGGCCGAACAGTTCGAGGACGCCGCCGAGCAGTTCGCGTCCCAGGTCCGTCACGTCCGGAAGCTCGCCTTCATCTCCCCGCGGGACGTCAAGTACCTCGGCAACGCACTGATGGCGCAGTGGTCCGCGCTGACCAAACTCGGGCGGCACAGCGACGCACTGGTGATCGCCGAGGAAGCAGTCGCCGTCTGCCGCCTCGTGGAGGCCGAACGGCCACAGCTCGGACAGGCTCTCCGTCTGGCCGAGTACAGCCTGTCCGAGCTCCCCGACACGCCTGTCGGCCGCGAGGCGGAAGATCTGCTGGCGCTTCGCGCCTCACAGGTCTCCGAAGCCGTCCGGGCGCACGTCGGCGCCCTGAACCTCGTCGCGGCACACCACCTGGAGCGCGGCGAGTACGACGCCGCGCGGCCGCTGCTCGAACAGGTGGCTCCGCTCCTGAGACAACTCGCGCCGGACGAGAAACTCGTGACGGCGCTCAACGAGCTGGGACATTGCCTGACGGAGCTCGAGGAATACGAGCAGGCCCGGGCGAGCTACGCAGAGGCGCTCGCGGTCGCCGGCACGCTCGACCCCGTGGATCCGGACGACATCTTCGGGCTGCAGATCAATCTGGCCGGCAGTCTGCGCGAGCTCCAGCGGTACGAGGAGGCCGTGCGGTTCGACGAGGCAGCAGTCGCCGTACTGCGTGCGGACCACCACTCGGAGGCCCCGCACGAGAAGTCGCTCGAGCGCCTCTCCTGGGCACTGACCATGCTCGGGGACGACCTGCGTGCCCTGCATCGCCTCGAGGAAGCCCTGGCGGCGTACAACGAAGCTCTGGCGGTCCATCGCGCAGCAGGCCGTCCGCCAGGAGTTGAGGAAGCGTTGCCGCCGGTGATCAGCACCCTGCGGGCGCTGGGGCGCGGTGACGAAGGCCGCCCGCTGGAGGACGAGCTCTCCGCCCTCCGTAAGGGAACACTCCGCGGCGGCGGGGAAGCCGCCTCAGACGACTAGCGGCGGTTGGGCCTCCGCCAGGCACCAATGAGGGCCGGCACTCCAGCCGAGCAGGCGACGGCCTCCGCCGGGCGTGCGGCCGGTGGCGTCGAACCGCTGTCCGCCGGCCACCTCCACAAGCCCAGTCACGGCTGGTGCGAACCGCGGGCCGAGCACGGCCGCCCGCTCTTCCAGCTTCGCCAGGACCTCGCGTTGCGCGGTGCCGTCACAGAAGCTCAGGTAGAAGATCGCCTGACGCCAGGCATACGCCGTGTTCTTCAGGCCCTGGTACGAGGGCGCCTGGGTCTGGCGCCGGATCGCCCAGCCGAACGCGCGGTCGGCGAGATCCCGTCCGGCACCGCGCAGCCAGTCCTCCAGCCCGAGCGCGTCGATCAGTACGGCGAGGTTGTGCGTGGTCAGGATCTGGCTCTGCTCCAGCACGGTCCCGTTCTGAGCGACGTACCCGCCAGATCCCGGGGTCTGCGCCTCCACCGCCCGTCGGCCGCACTCCTGCGCGAAGTCCTCCGCGACCGGCTTGCCCCAGCGGATCCGCAACCGCTTGCGCGGCGGCTCGACCGGCTGCCAGACGTCGGGCAGGTCGTAGTACTGCGCATACAGCGTCCCCGCGAGGACGCGGCCGGCGACAACCGCCGCCTCCCGCCACTTCTGGGTAAACGTACCCATGAAGATGTCGGCGGCAACTTCCTCGACGAGGGGCAGCTTGCGGCCCGCCTGCGCGGTCAGTGCGCTGAACTCGCGGACCAGTGGATTCGGCAGGATCGTCTGCGGGAACGCTCCGAGTGCCACGGTCGTGGTCTCACGCAGCGTCTGTACGGCGGCCCGCGTCGCCTGCTCGCTCCGGTCGCGGTACGGCGCGACGGCGTCGATCCACGGCAGCTCCTCGAAACGGACCTGATGCTCGAGGTTGAGCAGCAGCAGGCTCCGCCGGCGCCGGAACGCCGCGTAGGTCTGCGCGTACACCGACGCGAGCGCCGGATCCGCAATGTTCGCCGCCAAGAGCTGTGCCGTGACCTGCGGCAGTACCTCGGCGAGGACCTCACCGGACCCGATGACGCCACGCTCGACGAGCTCACCGATCGGAGCCTCGAGCGCCCGCGCCGCCTTCGCCAGCAGGTGATCCGGCATCGCCGCGCCGGCCGCCGCCGGGGCTTCCGTCGAGTCGACGGGGCCCGCCACCGGCTCGAGGTCAGGCAGGCCGCCCTCGCGCGGGAAACCGTCGAGCCGCGCGCTCAGCACGTGCGCCAACGTCGCGTACGTCGGCCGCGCGACCACCTCGCTCTGCGTCGTACGCAACACCGTGCGGGTCTCGGAGCCCGGCGCGCCGTGGGCGCTGATCGTGTTCGCCAGCGCGCGCCGGATCCAGCCGACCTCACGCCCGCTCAGCGCCGAACTGTCGTCGGGGCATTGCTCCAGCAGCGTCTGCAAGCGCGCGAAGTTGCTCTTCGGATGCCGTGCGCGATTGAGCTCGGCGGCGGTCTTGTAGTCGTCCATCCACTGCCGGCGCCGTTCGGCCCAGTCGTCCGGCCACACGCGGCAGGGCCAGCCGCCGTGGACCACGCCGTCGTCCAGGTACGGGAGGTCGCCGTCGACCGTGTCGCACCACAGGGCGACCAGCCGGTCGTAGAGCGGGTTCCACACCTGGAGCGTCTCGCGCATCGCGGCGATCCGCGGCGGTACCGTTGCCTGCCGCAACTGCGCGCGGACCTCGCCCACCGCGTTCCGGCGTACCACTGCTCCTGAGGGCACCGCGCTCAGCATCGGCGTGAACCGCAGCCGGTGCATCAACGGACGCAGCTCCGCCACGAGATCGAGGGCCGCGGCGTGGTGCTCGTGCTCGAGCAGCCACGCGACGACCAGCAGCGCCGACTCCTCGGGTACGCCGATCCGGTAGCAGCCCGTCCGCAGCGCCTGCCCCAGCTCCGCAAGCCCGTCGTCGCCGAGATACCACAGATTGAG
>DASXXB010000216.1:0-29005 GCA_036503355.1 Kribbella sp.
GCAGGCGGGCAGGAGGAGGCCACGTCCCGCTTCCTCACCGGCCTGGCGCCGGCGGGCGGGGCCGCCGGGCGGACGTCTTCCCTCGGCGACGGCTCGCGCTCAGCTGCACAGCACGCGACGTCGGTCACCCGTTCACGAGCACCCGGTGAGTCCGTACGCCGATAGGCTGTTCGGGGAGGAGGGACGATGCAGCTACGAGAGTTCAACAACGCACACAATGCCGCCAAGCGCCGGATTCGGAGCGAGGGTGTCGATGCAGTTGGTCCAGCCGATCTGGCGTTGCGTGAGCTGCTGCCCCAACTACAGTCCGACGAGGACCGGCGGGTCGCGACGATGCTGATCGCCCGCCTGCCGGGGTACGCCGTGCCTGTCGAACCACCGAGTGCGCTGATGCGGGAGGCGGTCGCCATCGAACGCGCGGCCTACGAGGCACGAGGTACCGACGCCGAGCGGATCGCGATCATGGCGGAGGCCCGCCGCAAGATCTTCGAGATCGCCGACCGCGCCCCGGCCGACGAAGCCGCAGGCATCCGCGGCCTCACCCGCGTCCTCGAACACCTCGAGGACAACCTCCGCGACCCGTACTGGCCGGCCGAGCCGACAGAGACCACTTCCGCAAGCGCGCCGGGGAGGCCCTGATGGACTACGAACAGTTCGAGCGTGAGTACGTCGCCGCTTTCGAAGGGCTGGTGGCAGGAAAACTCACCGATCTCGCCGCAGCTCAGGCCCGACTGAGCGAGTCGGCCGCGAACCTCGAACGCGCGAGAGACCGGCAATCCGCGGAGCGGTTGATCGGCTCGCTGGAGAAGGCCGTTCAGCCTCCACCTCCAGATCAGTCGCCGGAGATGACCGAAGCGCTGCGGCTGCTCATGACCGTGGACGTCAAGAGCGGCACGAGGGAGGAGCGGCTCGCAGCCCTGGCCGCCGCCCGGAAGCAGATCTGGGCGATCGCAGATCGCGCCGGCAAGGACAGCGACAAGATCCGCTGGCTTTCCCGCGGCCTGGAGTCGTACGAGAACATGCTGACCGACCCGATGCCGTGGGACGAACCGCCGCCGGCGAGTGCCTGACGGATGGCCACCGACGACGGCATGATCCGCATCGAGCCGTCCTCCGCTGTCTATCAGGAGTTCGCGAGGCTCTACCGGATCGCTCAGGAACAGCGACCGGGCGGCCAGGACCGCTGGAACGGCGAGCTGTACGCCCGCACCGACGACGTATACGGCGGCCTCAGGTCTGACGGCACCATGCGTCTCAACAAAGAACTTGTCCTCGATCACCTCACTGGCGGACCCAGCGGCGACCCGGTGCGGCAGGGACAGGCGCTGGCAACGGTCCTGCACGAGTCCAAGCACGCCCGGACACAGATGGACGCCCCTGACGAGCCGAACGCGCTACGGCGCCCGGAGTCGCTCGGCCTCGACGAGGGCTTCACAGAGCTCAGCACGATGGACGATTTCCAGGACTTCGTCCAGCGGGCCGGATACGACGGCGTACCCCAGCCTGATCCCGAGTACGCCGGTGCAGTGCACGCGAGCGGCGAACTCTTGCAGCGCGCCACCTCGTCGGAGGAAGAACGCAGCCAACTGCTCAACTCCGCTCTGGACAAGCCGGTCATGATGCGGTGGGACACCGTGGCCGATCACATCGTGCGGAACGAACTGGCCGATGTCGTCCCACCGGATCCTGCGCATCAGCAGGCCGCTCGCGCACACTTGATCAACAAGATGGCGGTCGGCGAATGGAACGGCGTGCAATTTCGTGCCCAAGCCGGCGAGATGACTGGCAAGCTGGCGCTGGACGGCGTGAATGCGGCGGTCGAAGATCTCGGCGAGCACTATCAGCGTCAGCCGGATGAGCCGTATCCGGCGAAGGTTCCCAATCCGCACGCTGCCGTCGCCGCTCAGACCGGGACCACGCAGCAACTGAACCACGAACAGGAACGGGCGTTCTCCGCACCCGACTTGGACGCTCTGCCACCACCTGCTGCCGAGACCCGAGTCGACGTGCCAGCCATGACCGCGGCAAACTCGCAGCCCACGTCTGCCCAGGGCGTCGGCCCCCGAACACCCATGCCCCGTGGCGAGCAGGCCGGTCGTGCTGGCCAGGGTGACCCGATGCGGTTTCTCGGTGCGCAAGCACCCGCGGCCAGCGCCATCCATCAGAAACCCGTGCTCGGTGATGGGGCGCGTGGTGCCGGGTCTACCGGTCAGGCGGCGCAGCGGGCGACCCCTGATCGCAGTAACACACCGACCGACCGTGGCGGTCGCTGAGATAGGTTAACCGGACTAAAGGTGTCTACCGGTTAGGGGATTTGGGTGCGGGTTGTGGTGGACGGTCCTTCCAATTTGGGGTTGCGGGCGCCGGGGGTGGGGGTGGTGCCGGGGTGTTACAAGTTGGCGGGGGCGGTGCGGGACCAGGGGTTCGTGCGGCGGACCGGGGCGGTGGACGGTGGGTGCGTGACGCCGCCGCGGTACGACGTACGCGGGTGGAAGCCCGGTGACGGCGTGTTCAACGCGGCGGCGATGGCGTCGTACACGCGGCGGTTGGCGGATCGTGTGGCCGGGTTCGTCGAGCAGGGCAAGTTCGTGGTGCTGCTGGGTGGTGAGTGCAGCAACCTCCTGGGCCCGGCGCTCGGGTTGAAGCGCCTCGGGCGGTACGGCGTCGTGTACCTCGACGGCCACTCGGACTTCAGGACGGTCGACAACTCGCCGTACGTCGGGGCTGCGGGCGGCGAGGCGCTGGCGCTGATCACCGGCCGTGGGCAGCAGGACCTGACGAACCTCGAAGGCCTCGGGCCGTACACGCGGGACACCGACGCGGTGCTGCTCGGGATCCGCGACGACGACGTATACGCCGGCGACGTCGAGAAGACCGGGATCCCGGTGTGGCGGGCGCGCCAGGTCGCGGACGATCCGGTTGCCGCGGCTCGCCGTACGCTGGCGCACCTGGACGGGCTGGACGGGTTCTGGGTGCATCTGGACGTCGACATCCTGGACGCCGCGATCATGCCGGCCGTGGACAGCCCCGACCCGGGCGGCATCGATCACGACCAGCTCCGCGCGCTCCTCGAGCCGCTGCTCAGCGCGCCGGACTGCGTCGGACTGGACGTCGGCATCTTCGACCCCGACCTCGATCCCGACGGCCGGTACGCCGCCGAGCTCACCGACACCTTGGTCGCGGCACTGGGCGCGACCCACTGAATCACGTGTTCCAGACGAGGTCCTGGCCGTGGGGGGATGCGGTGCCCAGGGTGTGGCTTGTGCCGGTCGGCCAGGTTTGCAGGTTGATGCGGTATTCGTAGCCGTCGTTGCCTCGGTCGTGGGTGAGGACGCGGTGCGGTTCGAGGCTCAGGTGGGCGAGCGGGGCGGTGTCGGTGGCCGCGGCGCCCAGTTCGGCCAGTCGTGCGTCGATGGCGGCGCGGTCGGGGCGGCGGAGGTACTGCCACATGATCGAGTGCCATACGACGGTCACGTGGCCCTCTGACAGTTCCAAGGCCTGCAGGAACGAGACCGCGTCTTCCGGTCGTACGTCGGCCGGTACGTCGTGTGCAATCGCCAGGGCCCCACGCAACCGCGTCAAGCGGTCGGCCATGTCCGGCCAGACGTACGACGTCAACGTGAGGGCACCGCTGGGGGTCAGTGGGTCCACCGGTGCGATGTCGCAGCCGACGCGCTCCGCGATCCGCAGCTCCACCGACGGCACTCGTCCTTTCCAGGCCGACGAGAACACGACAGGACTGTCAGCAGGCCCGTACGACGTCCCGTCAGCCTCGTAGCGGTACTGATCCGCCCGCAGGTTCAGCCCACCGCTGGCGCCGATCTCGAACAACCGCACCGGCAACGGCACAACCGAGACCAGCTGCAGCAGACCGCCGTACAGCGCGGCGGACCGGCCTACCTCGTTCGTCTGCGGAGGCTGTGTCAGTAAGGACCGCACCTCTCCCAGCCGCGACTGCAGCACCTGCTCGAACGCCTCCCAGCCGAGCACCGGGTCCCAGGCGCCGCCCACGCTCGGGTAGAACGCCGCCAGCTCAGGCGCCGTACCGGACAGCACCAGTCCGTGTACTGCGGCCAGCAGCCGCAGCCCGATCGCCTCGCCGAACGACCTGTTCTCGTACCCCTCCAGCGCCCGCACCGACACCCCGCCGACCTCGTAGTCGTCGACGAGCAGCCGCAGCAGCTCGGCGTACATCGGGGACCCCAGGTCCTCGCAGGCGGTCGCTTGACGCTGCAGTGCCTCTACTAGCTCCACGTAGGGAGGTTAGAAGGTCAGGCGATCCAGCACGGACTTGGCCGTCGTCCGCGCGTCCTCGGGCTCGAGGGGAGCACCGTGGCGATCAGTGAGGTAGAAGACGTCCACACACTCCGCGCCGAGCGTGCTGACGTGTGCGGACCGGATGTCTGCACCAGTGGCAGCGATTGCCGCAGTGACGTCGTACATCAGTCCTGGACGGTCGTGCGCGCGTACTTGCAGCACGGTGGCCGTCTCGGATGCGTCCGGCAACAGGTCGACACGACTGGCGACACGGGGCTGCGACGAGTCCCTCGCCGCAAGTCGCCGTACGACGTCAGTGGAGTCGCGTAACGCCACAGCCAGCCGGTCCCGCAGCCGCACCGGGTCAGGGGGCGAGCCGGCAACGGTCCACTGCGAGATGCCCAGCCCGTCAACCGACGTGACGACAGCAGCCCGCACAGCAAGCCGCTCCACCGCCAGTACTGCGGCAACCGTCGCCAGTGTCCCCACTTGATCGGGTACGGCGACGTTCACGCGCAGGTCCCCGTGGTGGTCCGTCACTGTCAGACCGAGCCGTCCAACGCCCACCACCTGGTGCAGCACCGGCACAGGGACTGGTGGCGTCTCGGTCCACATGCTCTCGCCGCCACCTGCCAGCTCACTGCGTACGCGACGGCACAGCTCCCCGACCAACCGCATCCGCCACGGCGACGACGCAGCAGGGCCGGCCGCCCGCGCATCGGCGTACGTCAGCGCCTCCAACAGGTCCAGGGTCTCGGTACTGCGGACTATGCCGACCACCATGTCCACGGTCATCGGGTCCTCCAGGTCGCGCCGGGTGGCGACCTGCGACAGCATCAGGTGCTGCCGGACCAGCAGCGTGATCGTGTCGGCATCCGTCTTGTTGAACCCGATGCGGCGGGCGACACGAGCCGCGATGCCCGCACCCGTGACGCTGTGGTCACCGTCGAGCGCCTTGCCGAGGTCATGCAGCAGCGCGGCGACCAGCAACAAGTCAGGCCGTCGTACGTCGCGCACCATCGCCGACGCCTCGACACAGGTCTCCAGCAGGTGCCTGTCGACAGTGAACCGGTGGATCGCCGACTGCGGCGGCCGGAACCGTACGGCGTCCCATTCGGACAGCAGCCGCGTCACGTACCCGGCCTGGTCGAGCGCCTCCCACACCTCGAGCAGACCGGAACCAGCACCGAGCAGGGCGCACAGCAACCGTCGCGCCTCTCCCGGCCAGGGCTCTGGCAGATCCGCAGCCGATGCAGCCAGCCGTGCGCAGACAGCAGGCGACAGCACCAGCTCCCGATCAGCAGCGACTGCAGCAGCCCGCAGACCGAGCACAGGGTCCCGCTCCGGCCGTGCATCCGGCATCAGCACGACCTCACCTTCGTGCTGACCCACACCGTCGTCCAGCGCGAGCAGCAACGGCCCGCCGCTGCGGTGCCGCCGCCGTGAGCGCGGCGGCCGGGTCATCAAGCTCTCGACCCGTCGCCACGACACGTCACACACGTGCGCCAGCCGGCGGCCCGTCGCGTACACGTGCCGCAGCAGCTCGTCCCGCCCCGACAACCCGAGGCCCGCCGCGACCTCACCAGCCAGGTCCGCCACGAGCCTGTCCGTCGCCCGGCCGGCCACTTCATGCAGTACGTCGCGGACCTCGAGCAGATCGCGCCGCGCCCGCTCCACCACGGGATGCGGCACGTCGACCAGCCACGACGCCACCAGGGCGCGCAGTACGACGGCGTCCCGCAGACCGCCGTACGCCTCCTTCAGGTCGGGCTCCGCGAGGTGCGCGAGCTCTCCGACCGTGGAGGCGCGTTCACGACACGCCTGTGCCAGTCCGGGCAGCCGGGACTTCGCCGTACGTCGCCAGTCCGCCATCAGGACCGAGCGGAGCTGGAGGGTCAGGTGCGAGTCGCCCGCGACATGCCGCGCGTCGAGCAGGCCCAACGCCACCCGGTCGTCGGCGGCAGCGGCCTGCTGTGCCTCCGCCAGAGTGCGGACGCTGTGGTCCAGCTTGGTCCTGGAATCCCACAGCGGGTACCAGATCTGGGCAGCCAGCTCGTCGATCCGCGGGTACCCCTCGGCGTGCACGAGCATCACGTCGAGGTCGCTGTACGGCGACAGCTCCTCACGCCCGTAGCCGCCCACTGCGACGAGGGCGACGCCCTCGGTGGGAACACCGAGGGCGTCGCAGGCCTTCGCGAGCAGCAGTTGCAGCAGTTCGTCGGCCTCGAGGGCACGAACCCGCCGCTGCTCTGCCCGATCGATCATCTAGAGAGCGTCTCCGTCCAGTTCGCCGGTGCGGACGCGGACGATGGTCTCGACCGGGGTGACCCAGACCTTGCCGTCGCCGATCTTGCCGGTCTGCGCCGCCTTGACGATCACGTCCACCACGTCGGTGCTGTCACCGTCCTCGACGACGACCTCGAGCCGCACCTTCGGCACCAGGTCCACCTCGTACTCCGCGCCGCGGTAGACCTCGGTGTGGCCCTTCTGCCGGCCGTAGCCGCTCGCCTCGGTGACCGTCATCCCGGTCACGCCGAACGTCTCCAGCGCGGCCCTGACGTCCTCGAGCTTGTGCGGCTTGACCCCCGCGGTGATCAGCTTCATGCCTTGACACCTTCCTTCTCGGACGCCTCGGTGGACCCATTGTCCTTGTCGGCCGGAGCCGGTGCCGCAACGGGCCGGGCCGAGAGCGCGCCGCGCAGGCCGGCGGCGCTGAGGTAGTCGTACGCCGTCTCCGCGTGCTCGACCTGGTCGACACCCGTGACCTCGTCGTCCTCCTTGAGCCGGAAGCCGATGGTCTTGTCGATCACCTTGCCGAGGATGAACGCGATGCCGAACGAGTAGACGCCGACCACCACGTTGGCCAGCGCCTGCCGGCCCAGCTGGGCCGCACCGCCGCCGTAGAACAGGCCGTCGACCGCGGACGGCGCCGCCGCCGAGCCGAGCAGGCCGATCGCCAGCGAGCCGAACAGACCGCCGACCAGGTGCACCCCGACCACGTCGAGGGAGTCGTCGAAGCCGAGCTTGTACTTCAGCGAGACCGCGAAGGCGCAGATGGCACCGGCGAACAGGCCGAGGATGATCGCGCCGACCGGGGTGACCGCGCCACAGGACGGGGTGATCGCGACCAGACCGGCGACCGCACCGGACGCCAGCCCCAGGGTGGTGGCCTTGCCGTGGGTGAGGCGCTCCACGATCAGCCAGCCGATCACAGCGGCGGCAGTGGCCACCTGGGTGTTCACGAAGGTGACGGCAGCTGTGGTGCCTGCGCTCAGCGCGGAGCCGGCGTTGAAGCCGAACCAGCCGAACCACAGCAGCCCGGCGCCGAGCAGGACCAGCGGCAGGCTGTGCGGCCGCATCGGGTCCTTCTTCCAGCCGATCCGCTTGCCGAGCACGATCGCCAGCGCCAGGGCCGCGGCACCGGCGTTCACGTGCACCGCCGTACCGCCGGCGAAGTCGACCGCCTTCAGCTTGTCGCCGATCCACCCGCCGTTGCCGTCGTCCAGGAACCACACCGAGTGCGCGACCGGGAAGTACACCAGGCAGGTCCAGCCGACCACGAACGCGATCCAGCCGCGGAACGTGGCCCGATCCGCGATCGCGCCAGAGATCAGCGCGGGGGTGATGATCGCGAACATCATCTGGAAGGCGACGAAGGCGAGCGTGGGCGTCGTCCCGCTCACCGCCTCCGGTGCCAGCAGGCCCTTCAGGCCGGCCTCGGAGAAGTTCCCGATCACGTGCCCGGAGTCACCGCCGAACGTCAGCGAATAGCCGACCACCACCCAGAGGATGGTGACGACGGCGATGGTGACGAAGCTCATCATCATCATGTTCAGCACGCTCTTGACGCGCACCATGCCGCCGTAGAAAAAGGCCAGTCCCGGGGTCATCAGCATCACCAGGGCGGCACTGGCCAGCACCCAGGCGGTATCGCCGGCGTTGATCTCCATCAACGTCATCCCTTCCATCGAACGGGGGTGGCCGGCGTCCTCAGTCGGGAGGTCTCCACAACGCCGGGGAGCCCGCCGCGCGGCCACATCGCAAACGGTGTCGGCGCGCCGTTTCAGCCGATCGGTCCGTTTGTTTCAGGCATGTGACAAACCGCCCTCCCACGTGACATCGAGGTGACATCACTCACTACGCAGCGGAGTGTGGCACTCTGGCCTGGACCACACGGGCCGCAGCCGCGCCACTGCACCCGTCCGAGCTGGGGACGACGAAATGGAGCTGAACCACGGGGTGAGGCCGCGCCGCGGCAGGCCACGGGACCCGGAAGCGGAACCACGGATCCGCAGGTACGCCGTGCAGCTGCTGCTCGAGCGTGGATTCGACGGAATGACGGTCGACGACGTCGCCGAGGCCGCGGGGGTCGGCAAGGCGACGATCTACCGGCGGTGGGCCAGCAAGGAGCTGCTCGCCAGCGACGCGATGGCCGACCTGTTCGATCTGGAGATCCCGGACGCTGACACCGGCTCGATCGCGGGTGACCTGCGCCAGGTCTACCGGGTCGCGCTGGCCTTCGCGAACAGCGAACGCGGCCGGGCGATGATCCGGCTCGCGGTCTCGGAGGCGAACCGCGACGAGCGGTCCGCCGCGGTGTATCGCGGTGTGCTCGAGCGCCGGATCGAGCTGACCGGGCAGGCACTCGACCGGGCCCGGGCCCGCGGCGAACCGATCAAGCCCACCGCGGATCCGGTGCTGATGGTGGAGTGGATGGCCGGCGTCTTCGTGATCCGCGCACTGACCGGGCAGCCGATGCCGCCGGTCGAGGACGCCGACCGGCTGGTCGACGTCACCCTGCGGGCGATCCTCGAGATCGACCCCTGACCCCCGCCCGTGACCGGGGCCCGGCCCAGACCTAGCCGAGCCCGATCACGATCGACGCCACGACGAGCGCGACGATCACGAGCAGGACGCCGATCAGTACGGCGCGGCGCTGACGGCGCCGTACCGTCAGTCCCCCGGCCCAGGCCGCGTCGGCCAGGTCCGGCTCGGGCAGCCGGTCCGCCGCTCGGGCCAGCAGTGGCTGCACGTCCTCACGCCTCATCGGGCGTCCCGCCAGTCCCCCGCGCCCAGCGCCGTACGGAAGCGGCCGAAAGCGCTGAGCTCATGGGTGTGGACGGCGGTCTGCGACATCCCGAGCAGGTCGGCCACCTCGAACTCGGTCAGCTCCTCCAGGTGCAGCAGGACGAACACCGCGCGCTGTGCGGGCGTCAGCTCGGCCAGCGCGAGCTTCACCTGGTCGTCCTCGCCCTGGAACGGTTTCGCACGGTTCCACGGCCGCAGGACGGGCTGGTAGAGCAGTCGCTGGACGAAGACGTCCGGGTCGTCCACCTTGGTCCAGCGCACCGACAGCTGCGTGAAGGCGTGCAGCAGTACCTCTTCGGCTCGCTGCAGGTCGCCGTACACGAGGTACGCCGTACGGAGCCATCTGCCCTGTCGCGCATCGACGAACGAGGCGAAGTCCGGGTCGACCGTTTCGTGCATCCACCCTCCCAGCCCTATTCAACTCCTCAACTACTGCGGGCTGCTACTGCCAGACGGGTCTGCTCGTTGATCAGATCGACGTTGATTCCGCCTGCGGCCATCAGACCGGCCGCCGCGGACGGCATCACCTGGGCCATCGGGTTGCTCACGTTGCCGGCCGCGAAAACACCTGGCACCTGCGTAGCGCCCATCGCGTCGACCTGGACCGCCGTACCGACCTCCACCCCGTTCGACTCCACGAGAGTCGTCTCCAGGCCCAGGTCGGCCAGGAACCCGGCACGCGCCCGAACGGTCGTCTGAACCGCCAGGGCCTGTCGCGGGACGACCTTGCCGCCCTCCAGCCGTACGCCGGTGATCCGGTCGTCAGCCACCTCCACCTGCTCGACTTTGCCTTGTACGACGGCGATTCCGCGCGCCGCGAGCTCCTCCCACTGCTCGTCGGTCGGCTCCGGTGCGGTGTGCAGGAACAGCGTCACGTCGTCGCTCAGCTCCCGGAACAGCTGCACCTGGTGGATGGCCATCGGGCTGGTCGCCAGTACGCCGATGGCCTGGTCCCGCACCTCCCAGCCGTGGCAGTACGGGCAGTGCACCACGTCCTTCCCCCACCGCTCAGCCAGCCCAGGTACGTCGGGCAGCACGTCGGTGAGCCCTGTCGTGACCAGCAGCCGTCTCCCCAGGTACGTCGTACCGTCGGCCAGCTCCACCACGAAGCCGTCGTCGGAGCGCCGTGCTGTCGTCACGGTGCCGTCCGCGAACTCACCGCCGTACCCCTGCACCTCCTGGCGGCCGAGCGCATAGATCTCCTGCGGCGGTACGCCGTCACGCGTCAGGAAGTTGTGCACGCCGTCGGCGGGCGCGTTGCGCGGCGTACCGTCGTCGATCACCAGGACCGACCGGCGGAACCGGACCAGCGCCAGCGCTCCGCTCAGCCCGGCCGCACCGCCGCCGATCACGATCACGTCGTACTTCGTCATCTCCGAACTCCTCTCGAGGTCTGTTCGAAGAATGCGTCGTGGTTTTCATTTTCGACAAGTAAAGTTGCCGGTATGGCAAACGACGACGATGTCCTCGAGTCGGTCGGACCGCGCCTGCGGGCCCTGCGGAGCGAGCGCGGTACGACGCTGGCGCAACTGTCGGAAGCGACCGGAATCTCGGTCAGCACCCTGTCCCGGCTGGAGTCCGGGCAGCGCAAGCCGACGCTGGAGCTGCTGCTGCCGCTGGCACGCGCCCACCAGGTGCAGCTGGACGAGCTGGTGGACGCCCCGCCGACCGGCGACCCGCGGATCTACGCGAAGCCGATCAAGCGGCACGGCACCATCCACATCCCGCTGAGCCGGCGGCCGGGCGGGCTGCAGGCGTTCAAGCAGATCCTTCCGGAGGGCTATCCGGGCAACGACGTGGTGCAGAAGACCCATGAGGGCTACGACTGGTTCTACGTGCTGTCCGGCCGGATCCGGCTCAAGCTCGGCGACCAGGACTTCGTCGTCAAGGAGGGCGAGGTGGCCGAGTTCGACTGCCGCGTGCCGCACTGGTTCTCCAATCCGGGGCCTGGACCGGCGGAGGTGCTATGTCTGTACGGCCCGCAGGGGGAGCGGATGCACGTCAGAGCGCGGACCACATGACAGGAGACGAACCAGTGAGCGTCGCGTTGTTCACCTTGGGCGGGACGATCTCGATGGCCGGTAGCCACCGCCTGAGCGGTGACGACCTCACCGCCGCGATGCCGGGACTGTCCGGCCTGGCTCACCAGGTCGAGATCCAGGACATCGACAAGATCCCCAGCGCCGACCTGACAGCGGCCCGGCTGCTGGAGGTGATCGACGCCGCCTCCAAGGCAGTCACGGCCGGTGCGGCCGGAGCGGTAGTCACCCAGGGCACCGACACTCTCGAAGAGAGTGCCTTCCTCGCCGACCTGGTCTGGCCGCATCCGCAGCCACTGGTGTTCACCGGCGCGATGCGCAATCCGACCCTGGCCGGTCCCGACGGCCCGGCGAACCTGCTGGCCGCCCTGCGCGTCGCCTGCTCCCCGGCGGCCCGCGACCTCGGCGCCCTGGTCGTCTTCAAGGAGGAGATCCATGCAGCGCGCTGGGTCCGCAAGACACACAGCACGAGTACGGCGACGTTCGTGTCACCGAACACGGGGCCGATCGGCCATGTCGTCGAGGACCAGGTCCGCGTCCTGACCCACCCGCTGCGGCTGGACGGCGTACAGGGCAGTCCTGAACCAGCCACGCTGGACAGCACCCGGGTCGCGCTCTACACCGTCACGCTGGACGACGACGGCCTGCTGTTGCAGGGCCTGGCGGACACCCACCAGGGCCTGGTCGTGGCCGGGTACGGCGTGGGGCACGTGCCGTCCGCACTCGCTCCGGTCCTCGGTGAGCTCGCCGGCCGGATACCCGTCGTACTGACGTCGCGGACCGGTGCCGGCTCCGTCCTGCGCAACACGTACCACTCCCCCGGATCGGAAACGGATCTGCTGGGGCGCGGGCTGATCGACGGCGGATTCCTCGACCCGTACAAGGCACGCATCCTGCTGCGGTTGCTGCTGGCAACGAACGAGGACCTCGCGGGAGGGTTCGGGCAGTACGTCTGATCAGCTGAGGGAGTCGGCCTTGGCGATCAGGTAGTCGCGTTCCGGAGTGCTCGTCGTACCACGGGCTGCCGCCCGGAAGTGCCCGGCGGCAGCCTCGCGGTCGCCGCGCATCTCGTACAGGTGCCCGCGGGTGGCGTCGAGGCGGTAGTGGCCGGCGAGCTCGGCGTCCAGCGGTTCGAGCAGCTTCAGGCCGGCGTCGGGGCCGTCCACCATGGCGGCCGCGATCGCCCGGTTCAGCTTCACCATCGGGTTGCCGGACAGGTTCTCGAGCAGACCGTAGAGCGCGAGGATCTGCGGCCAGTCAGTGTCCTCGGCCCGGTCCACCTCGTCGTGCAGTGCGGCGATCGCCGCCTGGAGTTGGTACTCGCCCAGTGGAGGCGTGTCGAACGCTTCCACTGCGAGCTCCACGCCCTCGGTGATCGATGCGTGGTCCCAGAGCGACCGGTCCTGCTCCGCCAGCGGGATGAGCTCTCCGCCCTTACCTGTCCGCGCTGCACGACGGGCGTCGGTCAGCAGCATCAGAGCGAGCAGCCCGGTGACCTGTCCGTCGTCAGGCAGCTGAGCCCGTACGGCGCGCGTGAGGCGGATCGCCTCGCTGGACAGGTCGCTGCGGTGCAGCTCGGGCCCGCTGGTGCTGGTGTAGCCCTCGTTGAACATCAGGTACAGCACGTGCAGTACGTTGCGCAGCCGATCCGCATCCGCGTCCAGCTCGAAGCTGGCGCCCTTCAGCTTCTGCTTGGCCCGGCTGATCCGCTGGGCCATCGTCGCTTCCGGCACGAGGTACGCCGTGGCGATCTCGGCTGTGGTGAGTCCGCCGACCGCCCGGAGCGTGAGAGCGATCGCCGACGCCGGAGTGAGCCCGGGGTGGCAGCACAAGAACAGCAACCGGAGCGTGTCGTCGTACTCCTCGACCTCGCCCAGCGGCACCTCGCGGAGCGCTGCGCGTTCCTCACGGCGCCGCCGGGCCTGCTGCTGGCGGACCTCGTCGATCAGCCGCCGTGACGCGGTCTGGATCAGCCAGCCCTTCGGGTTGTCCGGCCGGCCGTCCCGCGGCCACGTGGTCGCGGCCGCGAGCAGCGCTTCCTGAACGGCGTCCTCGGCCGCTGCGAAGTCACCGGACCAGCGCACGACCGCTCCGAGGACCTGCGGCGTCAGCTCCCGCAGCAGGTCCTCCAGCTCGTGGTCAGAAGTCCTGGAGATCGCCATCCGAATCCATCACCCGGCGGACCTCGATCGGTTGCTCCAACGGGACACCGCCCGGCCCCGGCGCGCAGGACTGCTCAGCGGCGATCTCCAGCGCCCGCTCCTCCGACTCGACGTCGACCATCGTGTACCCGGCCAGCACCTCCTTGGACTCGGCGTACGGGCCGTCGGTCAGCACCGGCGCGCTGACACCGGTCGCACGCACCACCTTGGCGTGCTTCGGCCAGGTCAGCGCGTTCACCTCGACCAGCTCGCCGCTCTGCCGCAGGCGCTCGATGCTGTCGCCCAGGTGCTTCATGTGAGCATCCATGTCGGCCTTGTCCCACTCCAGCATCGGTACGTCGGTGTTCCCGCCGTCCATCGTCATCAGCAGCATGAACTTGGTCATGTCATCTCCTCCTCGAAGGGCCTTTACCCGAAGACGGAGCCGGTGCCCGGTTCTCTACATCAGTCCAGCGGTCCAGCAGTATCAGTCCAGGAGGGCGTCGACGAACTGCTCGGCGTCGAACGGCGCCAGGTCGTCCGGGCCCTCGCCGAGCCCGACCAGCTTGACCGGTACGCCGAGTTCGCGCTGCACCGCGATCACGATGCCGCCCTTCGCCGTACCGTCCAGCTTGGTCAGCACCAGGCCGGTCACGTCGATGACCTCGGCGAACACGCGCGCCTGGGTGAGGCCGTTCTGGCCGGTGGTGGCGTCGATGACGAGCAGCACCTCGTCCACGGTGGCGGACTTCTCGATCACCCGCTTCACCTTGCCGAGCTCGTCCATCAGGCCGGTCTTGGTGTGCAGGCGGCCGGCCGTGTCGACGAGTACGACGTCCGCCTCCTCCTCGATGCCCTCCTTGACCGAGTCGAACGCGATGCTGGCCGGGTCGCCACCCTCCGGGCCACGGACGGTACGGGCACCGACCCGCTCGCCCCAGGTCTGCAGCTGATCCGCGGCGGCCGCGCGGAAGGTGTCGGCGGCACCAAGGACGACGTGCTTGTCCTCGGCGATCAGCACGCGGGCCAGCCTGCCGACGGTCGTGGTCTTGCCGGTGCCGTTCACGCCGACCATCAGCATGACGGCGGGCTGCCCGTCCTTACGGCTCGACTTGAGCGACCGGTCCATCGACGGGTCGACCAGTGCGACCAGCTCCTCGCGCAGGATCTCCCGGGCCTGGGTGGCGCCGGCGCCCTCGACGCGCATCCGGGTGCGCAGCTTCTCGACCAGCTCCTGGGTCGGCGCCACGCCGACGTCGGCGGTGATCAGCGTGGTCTCGATGTCCTCCCACGCCTCCTCGTCGAGCTTGTCCCGGGACAGCAGTGCGAGCAGCCCCTTGCCGAGCGAGCCCTGCGAACGGGCCAGCCGGGCACGCAGCCGGACCAGCCGGCCTTGCGCGGACTCGGGCTTCTCGACGGTCGGCGCCGCGGCCTCGGGCAGCTCGGTGTCCTCGAGCGTCCGGGTCGGCGTGTCGCGCGGCTCCTCGGCGTCCTCACCGACCTTCGGCTCGGTGGTGGTCGGCTCGGCGGTGGACGGCTCGGCGGTGGTCCCGGTGGCGTCCGGTCCCTCGACGGCCGGCTTGGTGGCCGACGGCAACTCCCCGCGGCGCCGCCGGGCGACGACCAGGCCGGTGGTACCGACGACCAGGACGACGGCGATCACGACCACGACGGTGATCAGGGCCTGGTCGGAGAGCAGCGAGATGAGCTGTGAGGTCACGGTTCCCCATCTTGACAGACACCCGGCCCGCCGCACGCATTTGTCACGTCAGGCAAACCAGTTGTCGCGGTACGTGAGGGGGTACCAACTCCGGGCGATGCGTGAGCAGGACCACGGTCCGGTCTCCCGCCGCGGCGAAGAGGTCCGCGAGCAGTGCATGGCCCGTCTCCTCGTCCAGGTGCTCGGTCGGCTCGTCCAGGACGAGTACGTCGCGCTCGGCGAGCAGCAGCCGCGCGAACGCGAGCCGTTGACGCTCACCGCCGGACAGGCGCGCGCCGTGCTCCCCGACCATCGTGTCGAGGCCGTCAGGCAGGTTCTCTACGAATACCCCGAGTCGTGCGCGGTAGAGCGCCTCCCACAGCCGCAGGTCGCTCGCTCCGGGTTTCGCGAGCATCAGGTTCTCCCGGATGCTCGTGTCGAACACGTGGCTCTCCTGGGTCAGCAGCCCAACAACAGAGCGCACCTGGTCGCCCTCGAGCCTGGTCAGGTCGACACCGTCCAGCAGAACCTGTCCCCCGCGTGGCTCGAGGAACCGGAGCAGGACGGCCGCCAGCGTGCTCTTGCCTGATCCGGTCGGTCCAGTGATCACGACACGACTCCCGGCCGGCATGTCCAGGCTGAGACCGTCCAGCACATCCGTGTCGTCGTACCCGACCTTCAGCGCGTTGACCTGCAAGCCACGGCCTCGTGGGAGTGGCAGCGGTTCGGACGGCTCGGTCACCGCTTCGGGCGTGTCCATGAGTTCCTGGACTCTCGCGAGCGACGCCCGTACCCGGATCGCCAACTGAGCGGCTGCTGGGATTCCACCCAGTACGTCGGTCAGGGCGAGCGGAGTGAGGACCACTACCGCGAAGACTGCGCCGGTGATGTTCGCCGTACTGCCGAGGACCAGGGCGGCCACGCTGGCGCCGCCGACGCACAGGACGAGGAGGGCGCTGCCCAGCCCGGTACTCCAGGCGGAGCGGCGTTCGGCCGCGGCCAGGCGGGCGTCACGGCGGCTGAAGTCGTCGAGGACGGTGTCGATCGCGTTGTAGGCCAGTACGTCGGCTGCGGTCAGCAGGGTCTCGGTGGTGGTGGCTGCGACGTCCCCACGAGCACCGGCGATGCTGCGCTCGGCCCGCGCTGCAGTGCGAGCAGTCAGCCACGGTACGACGGTGCACGCGACGAGGACCGCTAGCGCTACCGCTGCGCCGGCCGCCGGTAGCAGCAGCGCCAGCAGAGCAACTGTGGCGGCAGCCGTCACCGCTGCAACCGCGACAGGCAGCACCACCCGTAGCCACAGGTCCAGCACCGCATCCACATCCAGCACCAGCCGCGCCAGCAGATCCCCCTTCCGCTGGACCGTCAGCTTCTCCAGCCGACCGGTGATCCGGGCCCGGGTCTCCCCGAGCACCCGGTACGCCGCGTCATGGCCCACCAGTCGCTCGACGTACCGGAACACGCCCCGCCCGACCCCGAACGCCCGGACAGCCACAATCGGCACCATCAGCAACAAGACCGGCGGCTGCGCGGACGCGGCCGTGATCAACCAGGCCGAGGTGGCGAGCAGCGCAACCGCAGACCCAGCTGCTGCAACTCCCAGAACCAACGCCAGAACGAGCCGCCACACCGCGGCACCCTGCGGGCGCGCCAGCTCCCTCATGCGTTCACCAGCTCTCGTGCTCCGACGGTGACTGTGCGGTCGGCTGCCGCTATCAGGGCCGGGCGGTGGGCGACCATCAGGATGGTGCGGCCGGTGGCGCGTAGGGAGGTGACCACTGCGGCCTCCGTGTCGGCGTCGAGTCCAGCGGTCGGCTCGTCGAGCAACAGCACCGGAGCCTCGGTGAGGAGTGCTCGAGCCAGTGCGACCCGTCGTTGCTGGCCGCCTGACAACTGCTGCCCCTGCTCCCCAACAGCCTTGTCCAGCTCCAGTTCACCGGCACCTGCGGCAATCAACGCCAGCCGGACGTCGTCGTCGGAAGCGTCAGGCCGGCCCAGCTGTACGTTGTCGGCGACGGTCCCCAGCCGCAGGCCCGGCCGCTGCGGCACCCACGCGAACTGCCGTCGCCACTCCGCCGGCTCGAACTCGTCCGCCGCACTTCCGCCTGCCACGACCACACCACGCTCCGGCGCGACGAACCCGAGCAGTACGGCCAGCGCAGTCGACTTCCCCGCTCCACTGGATCCGGTCAAGGCCACCACCTCCCCCGGCCGCAGCTCCAGGTCGAACCCGTCGAGGGCCGGCTCCTGACGCCCCGGGTACGTCACCGTCACGTCGTACAGGTGCAAGGGCGTCGCCCGCAGATCAGGTACGTCGGTGCGCTCGCCACGCTCGGGCAGCGGCGTCTCCAGCACGCGGAACACCTCTTCGCTCGCCGCAACGCCATCCGCGCTCGCGTGGAACTGCATGCCGACCTGGCGCAGAGGGAGGTACGCCTCCGGAGCCAGGATCAGCACCATCAACGCGGTCTCCAGCTCCAGCTTCCCGTCCACCAGCCGTAGACCGACGCCGACCGCAACCAGCGCGACCGACAAGCTCGCCAGCAACTCCAGCGCGAACGAGGACAAGAACGCGACCCGCAGGCTCCCCATCGACGCAGCGCGGTGCTGGTCGGTAACCCGGCGTACGGCGGACTCCTGCCCCTTCGCGCGACCGAACAGCTTCAGCGTGGTCAGGCCACCGACGACATCCGCGAAGTGATGCGCCAGCACGGCCAGCGCGTGTTGCCGGCGCCTGCTGCGCGCCTGGGTCACCCAGCCGATCAGCGCCATGAAGATCGGGATCAAGGGCAGTGTGATCAGTACAGTTCCGGCAGCGATCAGGTCACCGGTCGCCATCCATCCGATCACCCCGGCCGGGACAGTGGACGCCAAGACCAGCTGCGGCAGGTAGCGGGCGAAATACGGGTCCAGATCGTCCAATCCCTGTGTCAGCAGGGTTGTGAGCGCACTGCTGCGTTCTCCGCTCAGCCACACCGGCCCGAGCTTCAGCGAGTGCTCCAGCACCTGCCGCCGCAGCGTCGACTTCACTGCTGCCGCAGCACGCTGTGCCACCACCTCTTGTGCCCACACCAGCGACGCCCGGCCCGCAACCACCGCGGCCAGTCCCCAGGCCGCTGCGCTGACACCGCGGCCACGCAGTACGACACCTGCGATGCCATGCGCCAGTAGCACTGCCTGCACGATGATCAGCACTCCGCTGGCGACTCCTAGCAGTACGGACGTCACCAGGAAGACCCGTGCGCCGCGGGCACTCCTGAGCAGGCGCGGGTCCAGCGGTTTCATGCGGCCACGACCCGCTTGCGGAAGACCCAGTACGTCCAGCCCTGGTACAGCAGTACCAGGGGCAGGAAGATGGCCGTGATGATCGTCATCGCCTTGAGCGTGTACGGCGAGGAGGCGGCGTCGGCGGCGGTCATCGAAGTGCCCGGAAGCGTCGACGGCATCACGTCCGGGAACAGCGCGACGAACAGCGACACCACGGCCAGCCCGATCGCGAACGTCGTACCGAGGAAGGCCCAGCCTTCGCGGCGCAGCACGTTCGCGACCAGGCCACCGGCGAAGGCGACGATCGCCGCGATCGTGACCACGACCGAGACCTGGTCGCCCCGCAACGCCTGTGCCCAAGCGAGGAAGGCGATCGCGAGCACTGCCGCGACTGCACCTGTGCGAGTCGCGAGCCGGTTGGCGCGGACGCGGAGGTCGCCGGTCGTGCGCAGCGCCAGGAAGATCGCGCCGTGCGTGACGAACACGGCGACGAACGTCAGGCCGCCGAGCAGTGCGAACGGGTTGAGCAGTGTCCCGAAACCGCCGACGTACTCGTGGGCGGCATCCAGCGGTACGCCGCGCACGATGTTGCCGAAGGCAACGCCCCAGAGCAGCGCCGGGAGCACCGACCCGACGACGATCATCACGTCCATCCGCGAACGCCAGACCGGATCGTCGCGCTTGCCGCGGTACTCCAGCGCCACCCCGCGCAGGATCAGCCCGACCAGGATCGCGAACAGCGGCAGGTAGAACCCGCTGAACAGCGTCGCGTACCACTCCGGGAACGCCGCGAAGGTCGCCGCGCCGGCCATGATCAGCCACACCTCGTTGCCGTCCCAGACCGGGCCGATCGTGCTGATCGCGGCCCGCCGTTCGGTCTCGTCGCGGCCGAGCACGCGGTACAGCATGCCGACCCCGAAGTCGAAGCCCTCCAGCACGAAGTACCCGGTCCACAGCATCGCGATCGCGATGAACCACACAGTGGTCAGTTCCATCTCGAACAGCCCCTCAGTACGCGAACGACAGTGGTTTCTCAGGCTGATCCGGCGAGGTGTCCGGTGGCGCGTCCGTCCCCGCCAGCCCGCCGCGGATCGTCCGCAGCAGCAGCTTGGTCTCAACCACCGCGAGGACGCCGTACAGCGCGGTGAATCCGACCAGCGACGTGATCACCTCGCCACTCGTCGTACCGGGTGAAACCCCCGACGCTGTCGGCAACAACCCGAACACCAGCCAGGGCTGGCGACCGGTCTCGGTGAAGATCCAGCCGAACGTGTTGGCCACCAGCGGAAGCAGTGGCAGCGGGGCCACCAGCCAGATCAGCCATCGCGCCGGCGCCCGCCCGCGGCGGGTGGTCCACAGCAGCCACAGAGCGATCGCCGCGGACGCCATCCCGACACCGATCATCAGCCGGAAGGTCCAGTAGGTCAGCGGGATGTTCGGCTTGTACGAGCCCGGGCCGTACAGCTGCTCATACGCGCTCTGCAGCGAGTTGATGCCCTTCACCTCGCCGTCGAAGTGCCCGGTGGCCAGGAACGACAGCAGGTACGGGACCTTGATCGAGAAGATCTCCTTCGACCCGTCGAGGGTGCCGACCGTGAACGCGGAGAACGACGCCGGCTTCTCGGTCTCGTACAGCGCCTCGGCCGCCGCCATCTTCATCGGCTGCACCTCGGTCATCACCTTGCCCTGCAGATCGCCGCTGATCGCCACACCGGCACTGGCGACCAGTACGACGGTCGCGCCGATCTTCAGCGCGGACCGGAACACGGCCCGATCGGTGTCCGGGCGGCGCAGCAGATGCCACAAGGCGACCCCGGCCACGAACGCACCACCGACCATGAACGCGGCGAAGATCGTGTGGGGATAGGTAACCAGCACGACCTTGTTCGTCAGCACGGCCCACAGGTCGGTGAGCTCGGCGCGGCCGCGGTCGGCGTTGTAGCGGAAGCCGACCGGGTTCTGCATCCACGAGTTGGCCGCGAGGATGAAGTACGCCGAGAGTTGCGTGCCGAGCACCACCATCCAGATGCAGCCCAGGTGGACCAGCCGCGGCAGCCGCTCCCAGCCGAACATCCACAGGCCGATGAACGTCGACTCGAGGAAGAACGCGAGCAGCCCCTCGAGCGCCAGCGGAGCGCCGAACACGTCGCCGACGAACCGCGAGTAGTCGCTCCAGTTCATCCCGAACTGGAACTCCTGGACCAGGCCGGTGACCACGCCCATCGCGATGTTGATCAGGAACAGCTTCCCGTAGAACTTGGTCAGCCGGAGGTACTTCTCCTTGCCGGTCCGGTACCAGGCGGTCTGCAGGCCGGCGGTGATCGCGACCAGCGAGATCGTCACCGGCACGAAGAAGAAGTGGTACACGGTGGTGATCGCGAACTGCCAGCGGGCCAGATCCAGGGTGTCCACGGGGCCCTCCCCAGGGCATCTACGACATTACGTAGTAGATGCTAGCGCGGATCTACTACGACGTGTAGTTATACTGGTCACGTGGCTGGAGAGGAGAAGGGGCCGCGCCCTCTGGGCGAGCTGGAACGCCTCGTGATGGAGCAGCTCTGGGCGGCGTCGACCGCGCTGACCGTGCGCGAGGTGCACGAGCAACTGTCCGGTACTCGCGAGCTCGCCTACACCACGGTGATGACCGTGCTGGACCGGTTGGCGAAGAAGAAGCTGACCGAGCGCGAGCGCGACGGCAAGGCCTGGCGTTACCGCGCCGCGGCGCCGCGCGAGGAACTCGCCGCCGACCTGATGCGGGACGCGCTGGACCGTGCCGGTGACCGCCGCGAGGCCCTGGTCCGGTTCGTCGGTCAGGTGTCCGACGAAGAGGCAGCGCTCCTACGTGATGCCCTGTCGCGATTGGACGACCAGGGGTGACCACCGCGGTCCTGCTGGCCGTGCTGGCGCTGGTGCTCACCGGCCCGGCGCCGGCCTTGCTGGCTCGCTCCGACTGGCCCTACCGGGTCCCCCGCGCCGCAGTGATCCTGTGGCAGGCGATCGCACTGGCCGCCGTACTGGCAGCGCTCGGTGCCGGCATCGCACTGTCCTACTGGATCGCGGGCCGGCCCGGTCAACCGCGGTTCGATCCGTCGTCGCCACGGGACCTGCTGGCCGCGCTGATCCTCGCGATGGTCGCGCTGGTCGTCGTACGGCTGCTGTGGGCTATCGGTCGGGTCGCGGTTGGAACGCGGGCCCGGCGCAAGCGGCACCGCGACCTGGTCGACGTACTGGCCACACCGGACGGGCTCATCCCGGGACTGCGGGTGCTGGCCGAAGAGACGCCGCTCGCGTACTGCTTGCCGGCGTTGCGGGGCGCCCGGGTCGTCGTTTCGGTCGGCGCACTGGACCGGCTGGACGACAGCGAGCTGAAGGCAGTGCTGGCGCACGAGCAGGCCCACCTGCGAGCCCGGCACGACCTGGTGCTCGAGGAGTTCACCGCACTGCACCACGCCTTCCCCCGCTGGGTCCGCAGCGACGTAGCGCTGGAGCAGGCACGCACCTTGGTCGAGCTCCTCGCAGACGACGACGCACGCCGTCGCAACGGTCCACGTCCACTGGCGCGCGCACTGGTTGCGCTTGCCGGTGCACCTGCGCCGGACGCAGCCCTGGCAGCAGCCAAGTCCTCCACCGTGCTGCGGGTGCAGCGGCTGGCAGGCCCCGCGGGCAACGAGCGGGCGCTCTCCGCCGTGACCTACTCGGCCGCAGCCGCGCTCCTCGTCCTGCCCACGATCACCATCGCCGCGCCGATCGTGAAAGCCATCGTCGACGCGGTCAGTTAGCCGGCCGGTAGCGCACGAGTACGCCGCCGGCGCCCCACGGACGCGCCTCGAGCAGCTCCAGGCCGACCGGTGACTGCCCGGCCGGGAACGCGCTCCGGCCCAACCCCAGCAGGATCGGGCAGATCCGCAGCTGGATCTCGTCGACCAGCCCGGCCCGCAACAACGACTGGAACAGCGTGATGCTGCCCCAGAGAATGATGTCCTTGCCGGTGCTCTCCGCCTTCAGCGCCCGCACCGCGTCCAGGTCACGGATCACCAGGCCCGGCTCGTACGGACCCCAGGGCGCGCTCTGCAGCTTCGTCGACACAACGACCAGCCGCAGCGCGTTCAGCTTCACCGCGATCGGGTGATCCGCCATCGCCTCGGTCGGCCAGAGGTCGACCCACTCCCGGTACGTCTGCGCGCCGAGCAGCATCGTGTCGATGCCCTCGAGTTGCTCGAGGTTGTCGTCGGGATGATCGGTGATCGAGCTGAAGAACTCCAGCCCGCCGTCCGGTCCGGCGGCGTATCCGTCGAGCGTCACGTACTCCTGGAAGATCAGCCTCCGCATGCCGCGAGGCTACCCGAAATGTTTCCCCTCACCCCGCGCTACAGCCAGGAGCACCAGCCCCGACAGAACCAGCAGAACCACCATCGTGACGACGAATGTCAGCACTTCTCTCCCCGGATCCCCACACTCAACACAACACCTGACGTACTCAGCGCGCCAGAAGTTCCCCGAACGCCTTGGCGATTTCCTCGACCTGCCAGTCCAGCGTCAACGGCGTCATCACCAGCTCGACCCAGGACCATCCGGGTACGTCGGCCGGCTGCCACGGAGCGCACAGTGCCTCACGGGAACGCTCCATGCGTTCGACGGCGGCACGCTCCATCGAGTCGGCAGCGCGGGGCGCGTAGAGCCGGAACGAGTTCGTGTGCGGCGGCTCCGGGAAAACGCGGAAACCCTCGCTCTGCAAGGCCATTGCGACCTCGACGGCCCGCTGGTGCAGGTCGTCCATCAACGGGAGCACCGTGCGCAGCCCCTCGCGCGCGGACACGGCGTACGGGAAGAGCGAGTAGAGGTTCCCTCCCAGCCGGCGCTGCCACCGGCGTACCTCTGCGATCACGTCCTCGGGCCCCGCGAGCGCTGCGCCGCTGATGCCGCCCAGGACCTTGTAGAACGACACGTAGACGGTCGACGCGAGTGCAGCGATCTCAGCCAGGCTGTGTCCGAGGTACGGCGTACTTTCCCAGAGCCGTGCCCCGTCGAGGTGCAGCGGTACGCCGCGCTCCGCACAGGACGCAGCGAACACGACCAGCTCGTCCCACGTCGGCAGCACGAACCCGGCGTCGCGCAGCGGCAGCTCCAACGTCACCGCGGCCAGCCGGCCGGGGATCGCAGCCAGCTCGTCCGGCCGCGGTTGCCGCGGCTCTGACGTCATCCGCTCGATGCGCAGGTGATGTACCTCCTCCAGCGCGTTGAGCTCATGCACCAGGAGGTGGGCCAGCCCGTGCACCGCGACTCGACTGGTGCCGGCGCGGTCGGCGTACACCCGCAGTACGCTCTGCTGCGCCATGACTCCGGTCGGCAGGAACACCGCGGCCGGTTTGCCCAGCAGCTCGGCCACCTCTTGCTCCAGCGCCGCTACCTCACCACCGTTGCCGTAGACATCGACCTGGTCGTCGGTGACCACCTTCGCTAGCTGCCGCAACCGGTCCGGTGCCGGCACTCGCCTGTTCGACAGCCAGCGCTCGCAGTTGTCCGCCGCGTTCTTCCGGCGCTCCCGCAGGTCCTCGGAGGTAGTAGCCACAACCCCATCCTCTCCTGCCGGACAATCGCGTCAGATGGTGGCTGTCACCACGTGCTTCCCCTGCAAGGTCCTGATCTCTACCGAGCGCACCTGGTCCAGCGGAACCAGCACACCGCCGCCGAACGTGCTGCCGTTGCTGGCTGCCTTCTCCGACACCAGCCAGCTGCCGGCGACCCAGGAGTAGCCGGCCTTGCTGGTGACGATCATCTCGCACTGGTCCCCGGCCTTCAGCCCCGTCACCTGCACCCGCACCCAGCTCCAGCCGGGCCGCGGCTCCACGGTGGCGGCCATGGTGGCGCCCGTGGTCTTGTCCGCTGTCGTCACCTGCTTCGCTCCGGCGACCGGCTGGTCGTCATCGACCGGCAGTGTCGACCGTCCGATCGCCACGCCACCGCCCAGTGCACCACCGACAACGACGAAGGCAGCAGCAATCAGCAGCCACCGCGACCGCCGCCGCTTCACCGGAACCTGCACCGGCGCAGGCCTTTCAGAGCGGACCTCCCGCAGCGTGCGGTGCAGCAGCAGGTCACCGCCTTCAGGCGGTCCGTCCAGGAACGCTTCCGGCGGCACCTCGCCCAGGACGTCCTTCAGCTCGGTCAACTCGGCCAGCTCCGCCCGGCACTCTGCACAGGTGGCCAGGTGCGCGTCGACCTCGGCGATCTCGGCCGGCTCCAGTGCGCCCAGGGCGTAGGCGCCCAGCTGCGTACGATCGTGCTCACTCATGGGACACCTCCGGGGTCTTCTCTGCCATCACCGCGCGCAGAGCTCGGAGGGCGTAGTACGAACGCGATTTCACGGTACCGGGCGGAACGCCCAGCTCTTTCGCGGCTTCCGAGACCGTCCGGCCGCGGTAGTACAGCTGCACGAGCACCTCGCGGTGCTCGGGCGACACCTTGTCGAGCGCCTCCAGCACCACCATGGTGTTCACCACGGAGTCGGAGTGGTCCACCTCCACCGGTGGCCTGTCCACGACGTCCGCCACTTCCGCCGGCCGTACAGCGCGAGCACGGGCACGGTCGGTGATCAGGTTGCGCGCCACGGTCAGCAACCAGCCGCGCACCGACCCATGCCCGGACGTCAGGTCGTCAGCGTGCTTCCACGCCCGCAACAGCGTTTCCTGTACGACGTCCTCGGCCGCCGCACGGTCGCCGGTGAGACGCGTCGCGTACGCGAGCAAGCTGCGTCCGTGTTCGGCGTACAGCGCACGAATCAGGGTCTCGGCGTCGCGCCGCCCCGGGGTATCACCCACCGACCGCACGATACCGGCATCGGCGGGCGCGGACACCAGGACGGCACTGCACGAATCAGTAACCGCCACACCCGCTACACGTGCGGTTCCGCGGAACGGTTCAACTATCGTCGCAGCCATGAGCCAGGACATCCCAGCAGCCGTCCAGCGCGCCCTCGACGCGATCGACGCCCTCGACAACGACGCCTTCGTGGCCGCCTTCGCCGCCGACGGCTACGTGAACGACTGGGGCCGCGAGTTCCGCGGCCACGACCAGATCCGCGCCTGGAGCAGCAACGAGCTGATCGGCAAACAAGCCACCTTCACCGGCACCGAGGTCACCACCCCCGGCAACCCACTCACGATCCTGACCCAGGTCGGCGGCCAGGGCTACAACGGCCCCTCCCACTTCACCTTCGACGTCCAGAACGACCACCTGACGTCGATGACCATCACGGCCTAAACGGGCTCGGGTTCGCGGATTCGTTGGGAGATGACGGCGGAGACGCCGTCGCCGCGCATGGTGACGCCGTACAGGGCGTCGGCGACCTCCATGGTGCGCTTCTGGTGGGTGATGACCAGGAGCTGGCTGTTCTCGCGGAGTTCCTCGTAGATCTCCAGGAGCCGGCCGAGGTTGGTGTCGTCGAGCGCCGCCTCCACCTCGTCGAGGATGTAGAACGGCGACGGGCGGGCCTTGAACAGTGCGACCAGGAACGCGACCGCGACCAGCGAGCGCTCACCACCGGACAGCAGCGACAGCCGCTTGACCTTCTTGCCCGGCGGACGCGCCTCGACGTCGATGCCGGTGGTCAGCATGTCGCTCGGGTCGGTCAGCACCAGCCGCCCCTCACCACCGGGGAACAGCCGGCTGAAGACGTGCTCGAACGCGGTCTCCACGTCCTGGTACGCCTGGGTGAAGACCTGCTCGACCCGCTCGTCGACCTCCTTGACGATGTCCATCAGGTCGCGGCGGGACTTCTTCAGGTCGTCGAGCTGCTCGGAGAGGAACCGGTGCCGTTCCTCCATCGCCTCGAACTCCTCCAGCGCGAGCGGGTTGATCTTGCCCAGCTGGTTCAGCGCCCGCTCGGCCTGCTTGAGCCGCTTCTCGACCTTGGTCCGGTTGAACGGCTCGCCCTCGGGCTGCTCCTCCTGGTCCGGCGAAGGCACCGGCGGCACCAGCTGGTCCGGTCCGTACTCCGCGACGAGTGCGTCGACCTCGATGCCGAGCTCGCCCAGCGCCTTCTCGTACAGCGCCTCGAGCCGCATCTTCTGCTCGGCCCGCGCCAGCGCGTCCCGGTGCACGGTGTTGGTCAGCTGCTCCAGCTCGGAGCTCAGGTTCCGCGTCGCGGACCGTGCCTGCGCCAGCGCCTGCTCCCGATCCGCCCGCTGCGCCTGGATCGCCGCTCGCTCGGACGCGGCCAGCTGCAACGACGACTCCAGCCGCGCCAGCACATGACCGGCCGCGAGGTGTACGGCCTGCGCCGCCTCCGCCTGCCGCGCCCGGCGCGATGCCCGCGCGATCGCCCGCGCCCGCGCCTCGCGCTCCTGCCGCGCCGCCCGCTCCAGCGAGTCGGCCCGGCCGGACAGCGCCCGCGCGCGCTCCTCGGTGGTCCGCAGCGCCAGCCGCGCCTCCATCTCGGCCGCACGCCCCGCCTTGGCCGCCTCGGCCAGCCGGTCGCGCTCCGACGTGTCCGGCTCGTCGCCGTCGTCGTCGAACGCCTCCGCGTCCATCAGCCGCTCTTCGAGCTCGGCCAGGCCGGACAGGTTCTTGTCGCGCTCCTCCTCGGCGGCCGCGATCGCCTCGGCCATCCGCTGCGCCTCACCACGCGAAGCCTTCGCCAGCGAACCGAAGTGCGCCAGCTGCTCCGCGACGGCGGCCATCGCCGCATCCGACTCGTGCAGCCGGGCCAGCGTGATCTCGACGGACTCCTTCTGCCGGGCCCGCTCCTCCTCCAGCGCCTGCAGCTCGAACCGCAGCCGCTCGCTCCGCGCCGTCGCCTCGACCAGCTTCTCCGCCGCCTCGTCGACCGCGGACTGCACCTCGATCAGGCTCGGCGCCGCATCCGACCCGCCGTACGCGAAATGAGCCCCGAGTACGTCGCCCGCACGCGTCGTACACGTGACGTCCGGCAGGTTCCGCACCAGCGATCGCGCCGCCGGAACGTCGTCGACCACCGCGACCTTGCGCAGCAGCCGGCGCAGCGCGGGCCGCAGCGTCTCCGGGCAGTCCACGACATCAACGGCGTACGACGCTCCGTACGGCAGCACCGGCCACGAGCCGAAGTCGTCGGCCGGCGCGTCGCCGAGCAGCATCCCGGCCCGGCCGAGGTCATGCTCCTTGAGGTGGCCGACCGCGTTCAGGGCCGCCTCCGTGTGCGTCACGGCGACCGCGTCCGCGGCCTCACCGAGCGCCGCGGCGATCGCGGTCTCGTAGCCGGGGCGGACGCTCAGCAGCGCGGCCACGGATCCCATCAGGCCGTTGACCTGCTCGGAAGCAGCCAGCAGCGCGCCGGCGCCGTCCTTGCGGTTCAGGCCGAGCTCGAGGGCCTCCTTCCGCGCAGTCAGCCCGGTGCGCTCGCGCTCGGCGTCGCGCTCCTCGGCCCGCAGCTTCGCGAGCCGCTCGTCCATCTCGTCGAGGACGGCCTGCGACCCCTCGAACTCCTCGTCGAGCCCCTTCTCACCGGCGTCCAGCCCGGCGACCTGGGTCTCCAGCGCGGTGAAGTCGTGCTGCGCCTTGGCGGCGCGGGCCTCGGCCTCCCGCATGTTGTTCGCGAGCCGGCCGATCTCGGACTCGGCGGCAGCCGCGCGGCTCTTCAGCGCGTTCACCTGCCCGGTCAGCCGGGCCAGCCCCTCGCGGCGGTCCGCGGCGGCCCGGATCAGCGCCGAGATCCGGCGTTCCTCCTCGGCCTCCTGGGCCTCCAGTTGCTGGCGGCGCTCGACGGACTCGGCGAGCAGCTCGGAGTGTGCCTCGACCTCGGCCTCGATCTGCGCCTCGGTCTCGCGGACCCGGGCCGCCTCCAGTTCGAGCTCCTCGGGGTCGCGGCCCGGCCGCGGCTCCTCGGCCTCGTCGTTCAGCGAACGGATCCGGTCGGCGGCGATCCGCGCCGTACCCTTGATCTTCTCGCCGAAGCCGGACAACTGGTACCAGGTGTCCTGCGCGGCCTGCAGCGCCGGGGCGTCCTCGCGGAGCGCGTCCTCGAGCTCGGCCTCCAGCTCCCGCGCCTCGCGCAGCTTCGCCTCGGTCTCGGTACGCCGCTGCGTGAGCGCGGCCTCGTCCCGCAGCTCGGCCTCGAGCGCGGACTGCGCCTGGACGATGTCATCGGCGAGCAGCCGCGCCCGGCCGTCGCGGACCTCGGCCTGGATCGTCACCGCCCGGCGCGCCACCTCCGCCTGGCGCCCGAGCGGCTTCAACTGGCGGCGGATCTCGGTGATCAGGTCGCCGAGCCGGTGCAGGTTCCCCTCGGTGGCCTCCAGCTTCCGGATCGCCTTTTCCTTGCGCTTGCGGTGCTTCAGGACGCCGGCGGCCTCCTCGACGAAGCCGCGGCGGCCTTCCGGCGTGGCGCGCAGGATCGAGTCCAGCTGGCCCTGGCCGACGATGACGTGCATCTCGCGGCCGATCCCGGAGTCGCTGAGCAGTTCCTGGACGTCGAGCAGCCGGCAGTTCTGGCCGTTGATCTGGTAGTCGGAGCCGCCGTTGCGGAACATCGTCCGGCTGAT
>DASXXB010000217.1:0-9076 GCA_036503355.1 Kribbella sp.
TACCCGGCGCAGCGCCGCCGGCATCGGCTTGCCGGCGACCGCTCGGGCCTCGGCGCGGGACTTGATCAGGAACAGCACGGAGGACAGGCCGCCCAGGGTGAACCCGCCTCCCGCGATCGCGGCCGCGGACACGTGGATGACGAGCCAGTACGAATGCAGCGCCGGCAGGAGCTCGCCGGCCGGCACGTAGAACGCCAGTACGGCGATACCGAGAGCGGCTGTGATGACGAACGTGACGCCCAGGCCGAGCCACTCCAGCCGCTGACGCTTGAGCAGCGCCAGGTACACGATCGCCACGGCCAGCGAGGCGGTGATGGAGAACTCGTACATGTTCCCCCAGGGCACCCGCCCCGCGGCCAGACCACGGGTGAGGACGCCGCCGAAGTGGAACACGAACGCCAGCACGGTCAGCAGCACGCCGATCCGGCCGGCCTGCTCACTGCGCACGGAGGACCCGCCGTCGGCAGCGTCCGCGCCGGCCACGTCCGCCGAGCCGGCCGGTACTTCGGAACCGTCGGCGGCCACGAGCACCTTCGGCTCGGCGTCCGCGGTCTTCGCTACCCGCAGTCCGCTCGCCCATTCCACCGCGTGGGCGAGCATGGCGAGCCCGTAGATGATCGTCGCGGTCGGGACCAGCAGATTCGACAGTGATGCCAGGGTGGCCGAGTTCATACCTGCTCCTGCTTCCTCAAAGCCTTCACGATCGCGCCGATCTCGTCACCGAGCCCACGCTCGAGTCCCCGGTCAAGACCGGCGACCTCGACAACGGTACGCCCGTCCTCGTCCCGGACGCGCACCCAGGTACGGCGGGGATGCACGAACAACGATCCCATCAGGCCGAGAATGGCCAGCAGGATGCCGGCCAGCGCCACGTTCGTCCCCGGCGAGTGGCTGACCTGCAGCTTGACCCACCGGCTGTAGCCGTCGAACGTGATCGACCCCGCCTTGTCGGGGAGCGCGATGCTCTGCCCGGGTGCCAGCTGGAACCGCCACTTGTCACCGTTCTGGGTGAACTGCGTCAGCTTCGTCTTGTCCAGCTGGTACACCGATTCCGGTTTCCCGGTCTCGGGCTGCGGACGGCCGTAGTACCCCGTCATCACGAGCGCCGGGTTCAGGTCGTCGGGGAAGACCGACACCGGGCCCTGCTGCCCGATCACCGCGGTGGGCAGGAAGAAACCCTCGAACCCGAGGGTCTTCGGCCGCGCGTCCGGGGCCTTGATCACCCCGAACGACGAGAAGTTGGCGTCCTGCGGCAGGAACGGCGCCGGTCCGGAGAACGCCACGTTGCCCTGTCCGTCGCGGACGGTCACCCGCGGCGCGTACCCGTGACCGAGCAGGAAGATGGTGGAGCTGTCCACCTTGAGCGGGTGATTGACCTCGAGCAGGTAGGACTTCTCCGGAGCGTCGGGCGTCTCCTGGTACTGCAGTTGCGCCTTGAACGAGCGGGCCGCGCCCTTCTGTGGGCCGTCCTGCTGGAACCTCACCTGGAAGTCCTTGACGGTCAGCGAGAACGGCGGCAGGTCGTCGTCGCCGCTGAACGCGCGGCCGGGCGTGAAGTCGTCGTACTGCGCGACCGTGTTGGAGAACCCGTTGCCCACGACAACCAGCACCGTGCCGTGGTACCCGAACAGCGAGCCCCAGGCGACGCCGACCAGCGCCAGGATCAGCGAGAAGTGGAACAGCAGGTTGCCGGCCTCGCGCAGGTAGCCACGCTCGGCTCCGACGGCACCGTCGTACGCCTGCACGCGGAAGCGGCGGCGCTTGAGCTCGCGCGTCGCCACCTCCAGCACATCGCCCGCCTCGTCGATTTCGAAGCGCTCGTACCCGGGCAGGCGGTTCAGGTTCCGCGGCGGCTTCGGCGGGCGCGCCTTCAGCGCCTTCAGGTAAACGGACAGGCGCGGTACGACGCAGCCGATCAGCGAGATGAACAGCAGCAGGTAGATCGCCGAGAACCATGCGGACTTGTAGACGTCGAACAGCCCGAGCTTGTCGTAGAACGGGCCGAGCTTGGGGTGCGTGGCGAGGAAGTCCGACACCTTGATCGGGTCGATCGGGGTCTGCGGGATCAGCGAACCCGGCACCGCGCCGAGCGCGAGCAGGAACAGCAGCACCAGCGCGGTCTTCATCGACGTGAGCTGCCGCCAGGTCCAGCGCAGCCAGCCGACCAGCCCGAGCGCGGGCGGTGTGCCCGGGTCCTCGGGCCCGGACGCGGCCGCGATCCGGTCCTTCACCTCGGTCATGTCAGACCGCCGATCCGAAGTTGGCGACCCACTGCCGCAGGTCCGCGGTCATCGCATCCCACACTCCCGTCAGCAGCAGCAGTCCCACCGCGATCATCAGTACGCCGCCGATCCGGATCACCAGCAGCTGGTGCCGGCGGACCCAGGCCACCGCGGCCAGCATCCGCCGGAACGCCAGTGCCGCCACGATGAACGGGATCCCGAGACCGAGGCTGAACACCAGCGCCAGCGCGGCGCCGCGCCCCGTGCTGCCCTCGGTCGTGGCCAGCGTCATCACGGTGCCGAGCGTCGGCCCGATACACGGCGTCCACCCGAATCCGAACAGTACGCCGAGCAGTGGCGCGGCCGCGATCCCGACCGCCGGCACCCGGTGCACCCGGACGTCCTTCTGCAAGAAACCGAACCCGCCGAGGAAGACCACGCCGAGTACGACGGTCAGCGCACCGAGCACCCGGGTGATCGCGGTCTGGTGGTCGATCAACAAGTCGCCGGCCTTGCCGAACAGTACGCCGGTGAAGATGAACACCGCCGAGAACCCGGCGACGAACAACGCCGTACCGGCCAGCATCCGGCCGCGCTTGGCCGAGCCGAGCTCGGCCGCCGACAGGCCGGTCACGTACGAGAGGTAACCGGGCAGCAGCGGTACGACGCACGGCGAGAAGAACGAGATCGCGCCGGCCAGCACCGCGATCGGCAGTGCCACCAGCATCGAGCCCGTCATCGACTCGGCGAACCACTGTCCCATCAGCTCAACCGGCGTCCTTGACCATCCCGAGCAGGGTCTGCTTGGTCACTTCGCCGACCACCCGGCCCGCGACCTTGCCGGTCTTGTCGATCACCAGCGTGGTCGGGATCGCCTTCGGCGAGATCTGGCCGCGGAACCGCAGCAGGGCCTTGCCGTTCGGGTCGTAGAGGCTCGGGTACGTGATGCCGAACTCCTGCACGAACTTCTTCGCCTGGGCCGGGTCCAGGTCGCGGGTGTTCAGCCCGACGAACTGCACGGACGGGCCGAGTTCCTTGGCGGCCGCCTCCAGGTCCGGGGCTTCCTTGCGGCACGGCGGGCACCACGAGCCCCACACGTTCAGGACGACGATCTTGCCCTTCTGCTCCGAGAGCGTCCAGGTCTTGCCGTCGAGCGTCTGGCCGGTCAGCTCGGGCGCGACCTTGCGGTCCGCCGCGGCGAACGTCGAGATGTTGCCGTTGCCGCTGACGAATCCGGCCTGGCCCTGCCGGTTCTGCGACGCCTGCTGGCCGGAGCTGCACCCCGCCACGAGGAACAGTCCGGCGACCAGCAACGCAGTACGGCGCATCAGGCTCCTCCGACGAATTTCTTCGGGTTCTTGACCGGCAGCAGATCTTTCGCGGGTTCGGAGTAACCGACCGACACGATCTGGTCGTCGTGGAACGTGAACGAGGTCAGGCTGGCGAGGCTGCACTGGCGCTTGCGCGGGTCGTGCGGCAGCCGCCGGCCCTCGATCGCGGACCGGACGATCCAGATCGGCAACTGGTGGGAGACGATCAGCGCTTCGTGCCCCTCGGCCTTCTGCCGGGCGGTCTCGATCGCGTCCCGCATCCGCCGGACGAGCTGCTGGTACGGCTCGCCCCAGGACGGCTTGATCGGGTTCCGCAGCAGCCACCAGGCGCTCGGGTTGCGCAGCGCGCCGTCGCCGACGCCGAACTTCTTGCCCTCGAACAGGTTCGCCGCCTCGATCACTCGCTCGTCGATGTCCGGCGTGATCCCGAGCACCTTGGCGATCGGCTCCATGGTCTCCTGGGCCCGCTCCAGCGGCGAGCTGACCAGGTGCACGATGTCGCGGCCCTTGACGTGCTCGGCCACCCGCTCGGCCATCTGCCGGCCGAGCTCGGACAGGTGGAAGTCGGGGATCCGGCCGTAGAGCACACCAGTCGGGTTGTGCACCTCGCCGTGACGCATCAGGTGCACGACCGTCGTTTCGGTCACCGCTGTCCCTTCAGTTCGCTACTGCGGCCGCCGCGCGGGCCGCGGGTGCCAGGGCGGACTCCAGTTCGGCCAGCGCGTCGTCGTCGATCGCCGCGCTGACGAACCAGGCCTCGAACGCGCTCGGCGGCAGGTAGACACCGGCGTCCAGCATGGCATGGAAGAACGCTGTGAACCGCGGCAGCACCTGGGCGTTCGCCTGCGTGAAGTCCCGGATCTCGGCAGGTCCCTCCTTCGACTCCACGAAGAAGACACTGAAGAGGTTCCCGGCCGCGGAGATGACGTGCGGCACACCTTCCTTGTCCAGCGCGGTCGATACCAGGCGCTGGACGGTCAGCGAGGTCTCGTCGAGCTTGGCGTACACCTCGTCGGTGGCCAGCCGCAGCGTTGTCAGCCCGGCTGTGGTGGCGACCGGGTTCCCGGACAGCGTCCCGGCCTGGTAGACCGAGCCCTCCGGCGCCAGATGCGCCATCACGTCGGCGCGGCCGCCGAAGGCCGCGGCCGGGAAGCCACCGCCCATCACCTTGCCGAACGTCATCAGATCCGGCCGGACGCCGTCGACGCCGTACCAGCCCGACTTCGTGATCCGGAACCCGGTCATCACCTCGTCGGAGACGAACAGCGCACCGTTGTCCTTGCACACCTGGGCGAGGAAGGCGTTGAAGTTGTCCCGCGGCGGTACGACACCCATGTTGCCCGGCGACGCCTCGGTGATGACGGCCGCGATCTGGTCGCCGTACTCCGCGAACGCGGCGGCGACCGCGGCCTGGTCGTTGTAGGGCAGCACGATGGTGTCCGCGGTGGTCGCCTCGGTGACTCCCGGCGTACCGGGGATGCCGAGGGTCAGTACGCCGGAACCGGCCTGGGCCAGCAGTGCGTCCACATGTCCGTGGTAGCAGCCGGCGAACTTCACGATCTTGGCGCGCCCGGTGAACCCGCGGGCCAGCCGCAGCGCGGACATCGTCGCCTCGGTCCCGGAGGACACCAGCCGCACCTTGTCGACCGGCGTCCGCGCGACGATCTCCTCACCGAGCAGTACTTCGGTCTCGGTCGGCGTCCCGTACGACGTACCGCGGGCGACGGCGGCCTGGACCGCGGCGATCACCTCGGGGTGCGCATGGCCGAGCAGCAGCGGGCCCCAGGAACTGACCAGGTCGAGATACCGTTTCCCGTCGACGTCGGTCATGTGACATCCGTCACCGGAGGCCATGAAACGCGGTACGCCGCCGACGGCGCGGAACGCCCGTACGGGAGAGTTGACCCCGCCCGGCGTGACGGCGGTGGCCCTGTCGAAGAGCTTGGCGGACTGGTCGGTGTGGTCAGTGTGGTCGGAGTGGTCGGACACAGCCGCCATTGTCCCCGACCGGTCAGGCAGCCGGACCGGCAGGGCTGCGTTACCAAGTGGACAAGTGGACAAATTCGGGACCCGATCCTTGCCCAGGGGTTCACAGGGGCTTTGTTACGCGCCAGTATGGGTACCCGGTGACCGCACGTACACGGTCTGGGTCCGGCGCGTAACCCACGCAACGGGGCGGACGTTAGACCTATTACGACGGCAACCGACAGTGACACAAAATGACACAAGGACTGTCCGCGGCGTGGGGCCGGACCGGTCGATGAGTCACGGAGGGGAATCATCGATGGCGAAGGGCAAGCGCCGCGCCACGGGGAGCGGGTGGCGTCAGGTGGCGCCGCTGATCCCACTGGCGCTGTTCGCGAGCGCGTTCACCGTCAGCGCCACGGACAATCCGGTGATCGCCACCGCGTCACTGGAGAACGGCCTGTCCGGCGGCAACCCGGTCGTCGTACCGAAGCAGCCGATCGCCGAGCCGGCGAACGTGGCGGTTCCGGGGAAGGTCGGGCCGGGTGTCGACCCGGGTGAGCAACCGACCCAGGTGGTCTCGGGCCTGTCCAGGAACGGGATCCCGAACGCCGCACTGAAGGCGTACTCGCGGGCCCAGCAGGTGCTGGCCCAGGTCGATCCGAGCTGTCACCTGCCGTGGACGCTGGTGGCCGCGATCGGCCGCGTCGAGTCCAACCACGGCCGGTTCGGCGGCAACGCGCTGAACTCGAAGGGTGTCGCGGTGCCGGGCATCTTCGGCCCGCGGCTGGACGGCGCCTCCGGCACGGCCCGGATCTCCGACACCGACGCCGGCGCGTTCGACGGCGACGGCGCGTTCGACCGCGCGGTCGGGCCGATGCAGTTCATCCCAGGGACCTGGCGGGCCATGGGAGTGGACGGCGACGGCGACGGCGTGCGGAACCCGCAGGACATCGACGACGCCGCGATGTCGACCGCGGTGTACCTGTGCTCGGGGAAGACCGACCTGTCCGATCCGTCCGACGTGAACGCTGCGGTGCTGCGTTACAACCACTCGCAGCAGTACGTCGACCTCGTGGTGAGCATCGCGAAGGCGTACGCCGGTGGCAGCTGGATGGCGGTCGGCAACGACACCACCGGTGACGACGTGGACCGCGCCGGCGACCAGATCACCGACCCGGGCATCGACGCGCCGTCGGACAAGAACCTGCCCAAGGTGGTCGAGTTCCCGAAGCCGACGGCCAGGCCGACGCCGACGCTGACCGACGAGCACAGTACGACGACGCCGACCAGCAAGCCGTCGACGCCGCCGACGTCGGACAAGCCGTCGACGACCAAGCCGACCACGAAGCCGACCACCAGCAAGCCCACCACGCAGCCCACCACCACGACGCCGACAACGCCGGTCACCTCCGCGCCGCCGCCGGTGGCGAAGCTGACGACGGCGGTCGGCGTGATCGTCGGGACTGTCGGTAGCACGCTGCACGAACTGCAGACCGCCACGACGTACTGCCAGAGCGAGATGGCGAAGGTGACGATCACGAAGCCGACGCAGACACAGCTGCAGAAGTGCGTGACCGCCTACCAGACCGGTGGCACGAAGGCTGTCGACCAGGTCATCCGCAACCTCTTGTCGGTGCTCGGCCTCCTGGGCGTCCTCGGTGGAGGCGTCCTCGGGAGCTGACCCACAGACCGGCGCGCCTGCCCCCACCCCTCCCTTGGCGCGCCTCTGGCGACGCCACGGAGCACCTCCCCCCGGCTTCGTGGCGTCGCCTTTTTAACGTTCAGGACCGATCAGTTGGCCCAGGCGCGGTCGATCGTCTGGGTGATGCTGTTGCCGATCAGGTCGGTGGCCGTCACCCGCAGGCTCGGGTAGGGACCGGCCGGAACAGGCGTGCGGAACGTTCCGAAACCGCTCAGCCGGAGTTTCTGCCATGTCTTTCCGTCGAAGGAAATTTCCGCCGTCGTGCGGAAAATTTCCGCACCACGGATTCCGGGCTGGTACCGCGGGGTGAGCTCGAGCCACCCGTTCGCGTACTTGTAGTCGACCTGCACGAGCGGCAGCACAGCGCGGGTCTTCGACGGCACCGAGAGGAAGTGCCACTGGGTGTGCGTCGACGTCGACGTGGTCGCCCAACTCTTCGGGCCACGCCGCTGGTCCAGCGTCAGGTCGTACCAGGCCGCCTTCTGCGGGACGGCGAACTGCCCGACCGACCAGGTCTTGCTGCCCAGTTCCACTCCGTTGCTGCTCAGCTTCATGCTGGTCACGTCGCCGCGATCACCCCAGCCGAACACCGACCGGTCACCGCTGACGTACTGCGGAATCGCGATCCGCAACGCGTTCTCGAACCGTGCCGGCGGCCAGCCCTGCGCCACGTCACCCGGTGAATCCGACAGCCCCGGTACGGCGGGACGCGTCAGCGGCTCCCACCAGCCCCGGGTGACCTGCTCGCCCGGCCGGTACGACCGCGGGATCGTCGCCTCGAAGCCGGTCTCGTTCCACTCCCCCGCGGACGTCTTCTCGTCCCAGGTGACGCCCTTGAGGTCGGTGACGAGATAGTCGGTCCGCCGCACCGCGCCGGCCACGTAACGCGTCGCCGTCAGCCCGGTGGTGATCCCTGGCAGGTGAGCGATGCGCTGGTCGTTGTGCAGCCAGAACGCGTCGTTGCGCCGGAAATCGGTCGTCACCACGGCCGGCCGCATCTTCGCGACGTCGTAGGTCAGTCCGCCCTTCACGACCGATGGCCCGATCGCGACGTCGTACCGGTAGGTGCTGTCGAGCAAACCGTTCAGCTGCAGGGACTGCGGGCCCTTCGCGAGCTCGCCGAGCAACTGCTTGCCCTGCTCGGACCGCAGCAGGTACAGCGGGACGCCCTGGTCGGTTCCGGTCGACCAGAAGCCCGGCGCCTCGTTGTAGAGGAACACCACCTTCGCCCCGGCGTCCTTGGCCGCCTTGACCTGCGCGACGGTCTTGCTCGATCCGCCCCACCTGATCAGGACCGCTGCGCCGGCGGCACCGGTCAGCTCGGCCGGCGTACCGTCGCCGCCGTTGTAGAGCGGCAGCTTCGCGTTCCCGACGTACACGGTGCGCGGTGATCCCTCGGCCGGCGTGGGCAGGCGGACGCCGTTCACGTCGACGGTCAGCTTCGGCTGCGCGAGATCCCAGCGCTGCACCACCTGGAAGGTGCCGTTGGCAACCTTTCCGAAGTCCTGCACGTAGACACCGTTGGCGATCCGGCCGTTGTAGGCCCAGCCGGAGACCGCGTCCCGGTCGCCGACCTTGCGGTGCCAGGCGACGCCGATGCTCTGTGCGTCGGCCGGTCGCGGGGTCTTGATGGTCACCTTGTGCGCGGCCCGTGCGTCGAACGTGAAGGTCCGGTCGCCTTCGATCCACTCGTCCGGATCACCGAGCAGCGTGATCGAGTTCGCCCAGTTCGCCTCGTCGCCGCCGACGGCGTACGCCATCACGCTGTAGCGGCCGGTCGGTACGTCGAGGGTCCGGCTGCCGGTCGCGTCGAACGCGATCGCACTCACGTCGCCGGTGTCCTGGTTCCACAG
>DASXXB010000218.1:0-5037 GCA_036503355.1 Kribbella sp.
CTACTCGACGGTGACCGACTTCGCGAGGTTGCGGGGCTTGTCGACGTCGTGGCCGAGGGCGACCGCGGCGTAGTACGCGATGATCTGCAGCGGGATGGTCAGCAGGATCGGGTCCAGCTCGGCCTCGTTCTTCGGTACGACGATCTTCGCCGCGACGCCGTCCGGGACGTCGACGCCCGGGTGCGTGACGACGTACAGCGGACCCGAGCGGGCGCCGATCTCGTGCAGCGCACCGATGTTGCGGTCCAGCAGCTCGTCGTCGGGGACGATCGCGACGCTCGGCACGTCCGGCGAGATGAGCGCCAGCGGGCCGTGCTTGAGCTCCGAGGTCTGGTACGCCTCGGCGTGCCGGTACGAGATCTCCTTCAGCTTCTGCGCGCCCTCCCGCGCGACCGGGTACCCGCGGGTCCGGCCGACGAAGAACAGCGACTCGTGCTGCGCGAGCCGGCCGGCGATCTTGGCCAGCTCCTCTTCCTGGGCGACGATTTCCGCGATGTCCGACGGCAGCTTCTTCAGGCCCTCGATCAGCCGCCGGCCGTCCGCGGGGGAGACGTCCCGGATCCGGCCGAGGTGGATGCCGAGCATCGCGAACCCGACCGCCATGTTGGTCAGCGCCTTCGTCGACGCCACCGAGACTTCCGGGCCCGCGTGCAGGTACACGCCGCCGTCGACCTCCCGGGCGATGCTCGAACCGACCGCGTTCACCAGGCCGATCACGCGACCGCCCTTGCGCTTCAGCTCCTGTACGGCGACCAGCGTGTCCAGCGTTTCACCGGACTGCGAAACCGCGACGTACAGCGTGTCCCGCTCGACGACCGGGTTGCGGTACCGGAACTCCGAGGCCGGCTCCGCGTCGGCGGGGATCCGCGCGACCTCCTCGATGAACTGCGCGCCCATCTGACCCGCGTAGTACGCCGACCCGCAGCCGAGGATCTTGACCCGCTTGATCTCCCGCGCCTCGCGGGCGTCCATGTTCAGGCCGCCGAGGTGCACGGTGTGGAAACGCTCGTCCAGGCGGCCGCGAATGACCCGGCCGACCGCGTCCGGCTGCTCGTGGATCTCCTTCATCATGAAGTGCTCGTGCAGGCCGCGCTCGTACTCGTCGGCCTCCCACTCGACCGTCTTCGCGGTCTTGGTGGTCGGCGAGGCGTCCTGGGTGAAGGTGCGGTAGCCGTCGGCGCGGACGGTCGCGAGCTCGCCGTCGTCCAAGTAGACGACCTGGCGGGTGTAGCGGATCAGCGCTGCGGCGTCGGAGGCGATGTGCATCTCGCCGTCGCCGATCCCGAGGATCAGCGGGCTGCCGTTGCGGGCGACCACGATCCGGTCCGGGAAGTCGAGGTCGATCACCGCGATGCCGTAGGTGCCCTCGATCCGGCGCAGGCTGGCCAGCACCTTCTCCTCGAGCGTGTCGCCGTCGGCCTGCTCGATCAGGTGCGCGAGCACCTCGGTGTCGGTCTCGGAGCGGAGCTTGACGCCGGACTCCTCGAGCTGGCTGCGGATCGCCGCGGCGTTGTCGAAGATGCCGTTGTGCACGACCGCGATCCGCTCGTTGCCGCTGGCGTGCGGGTGCGCGTTGTCCTTGCTCGGTCCGCCGTGGGTGGCCCACCGGGTGTGGCCGATGCCGAGCTTGCCGCCGAACCGCTTGGGCAGCGACGCCTCCAGCTCACGAACCCGGCCGGCGTCCTTGTGCACCTTCAGCTCGCTGGACCCGAGCACGGCCACCCCTGCGGAGTCGTAGCCGCGGTACTCGAGGCGGGCCAGTCCGTCCACCAGGATGGGCGCGGCCGGCTTGGTGCCGACGTACCCGACGATTCCGCACATGTAGTGGTGCCCCTTCGTAGGTTCGGTTGAGCGGGCCCGTCAGCCGTAGACGATCCGTCGCAGCTGCCGGGCCGAGAGTTCGGGTGAGCGGACCGGCCAGTGCCGGAGCTCCGTGCCGAGCCGGGCGAAGATCTCGTCGTTGCGGGCACCGTAGGTCTGCAGCTCACGGTGCCGGCGCCGGACGTACTCCTCGGTCGTCTCGGTGAAATAGGCCAGTACGTCGGCGACCACGCGCCGCGCGACATCGGTCGGCAGTCCGGTGGTCCGGCTGACCTGCTCGGCCAGCTCGTCGACCGGCTCCACGGCCGCCGCCTCACTGATCACTCGTCAACCATGCAGTGTTTGCGGGTCCATGGCAAAGCTTCTGCCCGAAATCGGGCAGATTATCTGCTTTGTCAGGATCTAGAAGAGCCGGAGTACGTCGGACTCCATGCCGCGGAGGACGTCGTAGTCGACGGTCATGCACTCCAGGCCGCGGTCGGTGGCGAGGAAGTGGGCCTGCGGCTTGATCAGCTGGGCCGCGAAGATGCCGCGGACCGGGGCCAGCAGCGGGTCGCGGTTCAGCAGTTCGACGTACCGGGTGAGCTGCTCGACGCCGTCGATCTCGCCGCGGCGCTTGATCTCGACCGCGACGTGCTTGCCGTCGGCGTCGCGGAGCAGCAGGTCGACCGGTCCGATCGCCGTCGGGTACTCCCGGCGTACCAGCGTCCAGCCCTCGCCGAACGTGTGGACGTGCTCGGCGAGCAGCTCCTGCAGGTGCGCCTCGACACCGTCCTTGATCAGGCCGGGATCCGTCCCGAGTTCGTACGACGTGTCGCTGTGCACCTCCTCGAGCGTGATCCGGAGCTCCTCGCCCTGCTTGTTCGTGACGCTCCAGACGTTGTCCTCCTCGACCAGCTTGCACGGCGGGGACATCCAGTTCAGCGGCTTGTACGACCCGCCGTCGGCGTGGATCAGCACCGACCCGTCCGCCTTCACCATCAGCAACCGCGGCGCCATCGGCAGATGAGCCGTCAGCCGCCCCGAGTAGTCCACAGAACACGTAGCAATCACCAAGCGCACGACAAAGCACCGTAGTGCACACCACGGGTGGAGTGGGAAGGTGGTGAGCATGATGCCGAAGGTGAGCGACGAGGCGGTTGCGGCGTACGACGCGGTGGCGGCCGGGCTGGAGTCGGCAGGCGTGGTCCGGGGAAAGATGTTCGGCATGCCCTGCCTGAAGCTCGGCACCAAGGTGGTCGCCGGGATGTACGGCGACGCGATGACCGTCAAGCTGCCGCCGGAGCCCCGCGAGCGGGCGCTGGCGCTGCCTGGCGTCGAGCATTTCGACCCGGGGATGGGCCGGCCGATGAAGGAGTGGGTGCAGATCCCGCTCGACCAGGCGGCCGTCTGGCCCGAGTACGCCGCCGAGGCGATGGAGTACGTCGGCCGATGAATCTCATGTGTCCGGCCCGGATCTTGTTGCTGCCCGGTGATGTTCAGGAGGCGGCGGTCGGTGAGCGGGTCGCCCAGGTGTACGCCGGGCCGTTCGAGGCGGCGGCGGGATCGCGGCTGGCCGACCACCTCGGCGTCAAGCTGACCGTCGTACCCGAGCTGACCCAGCACCCCGACGCCGAGCTGCAATCGATCGCCGACCTGCACCGCGGCGAGACGGTCGTCGTCCTCGGACTGGATCTCGGCCTCAAGCTCCCGGCCGTCGTCGAGCACACCGGCGACGGCTGGACCCGGGTCGCCTCGGACAACGAGGTCACGCTGGCCGCGTACGAGCAGGCTCCGGACAAGTTCCGCGACTCGATCCCCAAGGAGCCCAACAACGCGCTGATCGATCTGCTCGCCGGGCGTGTCGCGCCTCGGGCACGTCTGCTGGAGCTCGGCAGTGGTACCGGGCGGGACGCGCTCGAACTGGAGCGCCGCGGTTATCAGGTACGCCGTACCGACGCGACCCGCGCCTTCGTCGAGATGATGCGGGCCGACGGGTACGCCGCCGACGAGTTGAACGCGCTCACCGATTCCTACGGCGGCCCGTACGACGCGGTGTACGCGAGCGCGGTGTTCCTGCACTTCGATCGCGCCGAGCTCACCGCCGTACTGCGGAAGTCGGCCCGCTGCGCGCCCGTGCTGGCGTTCGCGACCCGGGAGGGCAAGGGGGAGGAGTGGTCGAACCGGCACCTCGACCTGCCCCGGCATTTCGTGCTCTGGCAGGAGGATCCGTTGCGCGAGCTGCTGGCGGCGACCGGGTGGACGGTCGACGAGCTGACGCGGACCGATTCCAAGATCGGGTCCTGGTTCCAGATCCTGGCGACGCGCTCGTGATGCGCGCCGGCGTCGTACTGCTGACGAACGACGGACTCGCGGCGATCGAGCGGGTCCGGGACGGGCGGACGTACCACGTACTTCCGGGCGGTCAGGTGGAGGAGGGGGAGAGTCCGGCGGAGGCGGCGCGGCGAGAGGTGCACGAGGAGCTCGGGCTGCTGGTGAAGATCCTGGATGCGGTCGCGGTCGTGCACTTCGGCGACAGCACGCAGCACTACTTCACCGCCGAGGTGATCGGCGGCGAGTTCGGCACCGGCGACGGACCGGAGTTCGCCAGTACGGCGGATTCCGAGCGGGGGAGTTATCGGGCGGTGTGGCTGCCGCTGCCTGAGCTGTGCGCGCACGACCTGCGGCCGCGGCCGATCGCGGTGGCGCTGGAGGGCGCACCGGACCCGTGGTGGCTGCTGGACGGCTGGACCGTGACGCCGGTGGTGATCGACGAGCCCGTGTGAAGTTGGCCTCGCCGGTGACCCAGCTCATGGGCGGACCAGTATCGGGACTGGCATAGTGCACAGCATGGCTCGGGAATTGACGACGGTTGGCGTGGTGGGTCTCGGCACGATGGGCGCCGGGATCGCCGAGGTGTTCGCGCGCAACGGGCTGACGGTGGTCGGCGTCGAGCGTGACGAGGAGGCCGCCGAGCGCGGCCGCGGTCACATCCAGCACTCCACCGACCGGGCCGTGAAGCGCGGCAAGTTGTCGGTCGAGGACCAGCAGGCGCTGTTCGACCGGGTCACGTTCGCGACCTCGATGGAGGCGCTCGCGGACTGCGACCTGGTGATCGAGGCGGTCGTCGAGCGGCTCGAGCTGAAGCGCGAGATCTTCGCCGCGCTGGACAAGATCGTCCGCGAGGACGCGATCCTCGCCACCAACACGTCGTCGTTGTCGGTCACCGAGATCTCG